>PWJZ01000055.1 GCA_003559855.1 Bacteroidales bacterium | reverse complement strand
GGTATTGTCAGCCACAATGCCTTGCCGGGGTCGTAGCTATATCTTAAACCCGAAAACTGAAGGAAAAACGTATCTCCCAGCACCAGTGGCAGCAATGCTGCTATTTCCAGCAGATTAAAAACGTCTTCTCCCGTCAGGTAAAAAGATACCAGGGGATACCCGGGGCTCTTATCAAGCCCCATACCCAAACTGGATACAGATGCCAGGTCAAAAAAAGTTATTTTACCTCTTGACCATTTGGTAGTGCCGGGCATAATATCGCCGCGAATAATTCCATTAGCCTGTAAAGCTATATCTATACTTTTTCCAACCAGTTCGCCTGTCATAAGGCGCATGGCATCGGTTATGAAATTGCCTGTTGTAGTTTCGGTTTTTTTATATTCTTTTACCAGCGGGAATTCTGAAAAGATAACCATTTCGCTGAAGTCACTTACCA
Organism: Bacteroidales bacterium; assembly: GCA_003559855.1. GTDB lineage: Bacteria > Bacteroidota > Bacteroidia > Bacteroidales > UBA7960 > PUKZ01. The sequence continues at coordinate 33,661 of PWJZ01000055.1, read as the reverse complement.
GGCCGGAGGTATATGATTCGATGAATTCGCTCAAATGCGTACCGTAATTATTAACCAGTTGCGCTATTTCAGGGTTTTCATCTACGGTGCTGTCAAGGCGGGTAAAATATGGTGTGTTATTTTCATCATTTAAAATCCTCAAACCTCCTGTTGCAACATCAAAAGCCAGTTCGAGTTTACCCATATGCCGGAGGAAACAACCGCTGTGTAAGATAATTGTGTTATTTATGATTTCAGGTTTGGCTGTTTTGTAATGGTAATGCCCTCCGAGAATAATGTCTATTCCATCTGTTTCTGATGCTAACCGGCGGTCTTCAGTGATTCCTGAATGAGTGAGAGCAATAATAATGTCTGCCCCGGCTTTTCTGAGCAGTTTCACCTGCTTTACTGCTGCTTCAGCGGGAGGGGAAATGGTTACAGGATGAGCAGCAGGTGCAACCGAGAATGCGTCATCACCCATCAATGCAAAAACACCTATAACAATGCCATTATCCAGGGTGAAGAGGTGGTTTTCATGAATTTGTGTTTCATTCAGCTTGGTGCCGGGCGGTATATTCAGATTTGTTCCGAGCAGTGGCAGGTGCTCATGATAATCAGGATATCCGGCTCTTTCCAGGTATTCGGCCAATACATCGGGACCATAATCAAACTCATGGTTTCCAACAGCTATTGCATTATAGCCGATCTTTTTCATGATCTCCAGTTCGGGCGAATGTCCCAAAGGTATGAGCCATGCAAATGGCTGGCCTCCGATAAAGTCGCCTGATGAGAACAACAAAACGGGCTCATATGATTTTTCTTCACGCACACGGTTTACCAGTGTTGCTAGCCTGGCAAACCCTCCCAGCGAATTACCGGTTTTTTGCGGGTGATAATCAACCAGCGGCAACGGAAGCAAAGCGGAGTGTTCATCAGTGGTGTGGAGCAGCGTGAAACGCTTTTCCTGGCCGGCGCCGGGAAAAACAATAAATATAAAAAATGTAAGTATAAAAAAAAACCGTAGTTGAAATTTATCCATTAGCCGTTATTTTCTCAATGTCTGTTATTTTATATAATTCAATTTAGAATTTCAGGTAAAATTTTATTTCACCAAATTTCAGCAAATATACGAATAGCCCGGTCATTTAAAATTATTACTTATCGAGAAACTTTCTGCTGTAATAATTTGAATAAAGGGTTATGGCCGGATTATGACCTGTTACCCTGTCTTTTACTATAAATGTGGTTACCGGTGCTTCAGAATATCTGGTAAACAATATATCATGACCGATGCATAAACCGACTATGATGTTCAACTCTGTCCTCAGATCATTAAGCACCATTGCCTGCCCGATCGAACTGCAAATTGACTCACGTCTGTTGTTGCGAATTCGTTTAAGATTGAAATCCTTTTTGTCAATTCCCGAAAACTTGCAGCAAACGGCATGAACTTTGAATCTTTTGTCGAGGATATCTTTCAGGGTTTTAGCTTCATTTATCAGCCCGACACAATGTGCAATACCGATCTGTTTATAGCCCATTTGACCGGCAAAGCCGATAATTTCCTCAATCCTTGTCCACTCCATGTAATGTTCTCCTTCTATGCGGGTAGAAACTTCCAACAACTTCTTATTATCAGCTTTTCTATATTCGCTTCTTGTTGGAGCATCATAAGCCTTAAAATCCTGACCACGCACACAATCTTCTCCTTCGTAACAGTTGAATGTTTTGCATCCTGCACAATTAATAACCATAACAATCTCCTTATTTTTAATTGTAAAAAGTGTGTTTACTTTTTAATGGTAGTCCTGAAAATTAAGATCACTGTCAAAGTTAAAGAAAGTCTTTAATGTGAGTTCGGTATACGAGATATTTATTAATAATTGGCTGAAAATCATAGCTTTTGATGCAATAGTTTCTTAATTTTTTGAACAAAGAGCTATAAAAAAATCTTTATTTTAGTTAACCAGGAAAAGTTAAGTGTTCATTGCGGCTTGTCAGGGGAAAAACATCTTATTTTCATATAGTAAAAGCATAAGTGTTGCGTTGTTTTTGTTTTCAAGAAAATTAGTGCTGATAATCAGCTACTTATAGGCTCATAAAAACAAAATGTTTTTGAAATCAAAAAATATCAAAGTGCGCTACAGTACTTGTAAATAATGGGTTTCAGAACAAATGATAAGATTACAGCGCAACACTAATGTAGTAAAAGCATAAATTTTTTAGCGTTCAGCAGGCATAAACCGGCAGGCATCGGCTTATTTTTTTAGTTTATTTGGTTCTGGCAATTTTTCTTATCATACCTTTTAAAATATAAATCAGAAACGGTAAAGTTGCATACCAATAGAGTCTGCCTAAAATCCCCAATGGTCTGAAGGTTAGTGTTTGACAGAGTTTATTGTCTTTTACTTTAAATTCGAGCCAAGCTTCACCGGGTTGTTTCATTTCAGCATAAAGCAACAACCGTTTTTCCTTTCTGTCGGCAAGCAATACACGCCAGAAGTCGAGTGAATCGCCCGGATAAATGCTGATGCTGCTTCTTCTTCCGCGGCGTATTCCCACACCTCCCAAAAGCTTATCAATAAAACCTCTTAAGCGCCACAGCCAATTGGCATAATACCATCCGTTATTTCCGCCTATAGTCCAAATACGTTCAAATACAAGTTTTTCATCATTTATGGATTCACATTTTCTATTTACAAAACAACCATGGTCAGGCATGTTGATGAAGTTTGATATTCCTTTTTCCAGGATGCTGCCTGCAAGGGCGTCAGTCCAGCTTGACAACACCTCTTCTTGTCTGATTTTGTCGAAAGCCAGTCGAACAGCTTCCTTGTATGGAATAAGATCGGTCTCAATGATCTTATTAAGATTGTTTTCACTGCAAATGACCTCCACTTTCATGCTGTTGACAAGATTTACGGCAAGCCTGTATGATGTTGATGTGATAAAATAAAGCATATTTGAGGCAAGTCTGGGAGTAAGGAATGGCACAATTAAAACCCGTCTTTTCAGATTTCTCACTTCTGCAAACTGAAGCAACATATCTTTATATGTCATAACATCGGGCCCTCCTATATCAAAACTCCTGTCGAAAGTTTGTTCGTTTAGCAAAACACTTTTCATGTAATGTAAAACATTTCGTATTGCTATGGGTTGGGTTTTGGTTTTTATCCATTTGGGAGCAATAATTACGGGAAGTTTCTCGACAAGATCGCGTATTATCTCAAATGATGCGCTTCCCGAACCTAAAATTATACCTGCCCTTAAGGTGGTTAAATGGTAGTTGCCTTTTTTCAGGACGTCTTCTACTGCTTTACGTGAAGAAAGATGTCTTGACAACTCTTTGTAATTGACGATCCCGCTAAGGTATATTACCTGCCTGACACCGGTTTGGTTCATGCATTCCCTGAAATTATTAGCCGACTCAATCTCCATAGATTCAAAGTCATTAATTGATGAAGACATGGAGTGAATAAGGTAAAAAGCCGCATCAATATCTTTTTGAACGGAATCAAGCGTATCCCTTTTCAAAAAATCAACTTCAATTACAGAAATTCCTGCAGAGTCATATTGTGAAGCATCAAATCTTTTCTTATCTCGGACACAACATATAACTTCATGCCCGTCGGAAAGCAAAACCGGCAGCAATCTTTTGGCAATATATCCTGTAGCTCCGGTTAAAAGAATTTTCATAGTTCAGCTTTTTTTTGTTATTCAGGCAGGTAAGATACAAAATTTTGAAGTTTAAAAACACTTAAAGTGTTATTTTTTAATGGTATAAGGATACCAGGAATTTGCCCGGCAAAAAGAAACAGGAGCAGGGCAGGAGGTGTCGATTGAAAATAAATGAAAAAAACCGACAAGTTTGTTGAATGAATCATAAGCTTTAGTTAATTTTGAAATAAAAAAAATATTGGATAAGGTGAAGTTTTAATTGCAGTGTTTGCAGGAAGTATTTATTTTTGCGGTAAGTTTTAGTCTTTTATTGACGGAATGTTTGGGTAATTTATAGTTCATAATATATATTTTTAGTTAAATATAAAAAAGCAGGAGGAAATCATTATGATTAAAAAGGTCATGGTATTTATGGCATTATTGATGACATTGGTAATAGCTTGCAATATTGCGGGTGAAAATGATCGAAGCTATACGCGGACGGTATCTGAAGAATACATTGGTCAGGTGGATTTGACTTCCATTTTACGGGGCTCTTTAACGGTCAATTCTGATGGCAAGCGGCTTGCTTATGCGGTTTGGGAAGATCAGAAAAGTTATGTTGTTGTAGACGGTCAAAAACATGAGAAATATGATGGTTTGGTAAGTTTTCCTGTTTTCAGTCCTGACGGCAGTCGGCTTGCATATGCTACAGCTAAAGACAATAAGCAGTTTGTTGTTTTGGACGGTCAGGAGCTAAAGCATTATGATGTGATTTTAAGAGAAAGTCTCGAGTTCAGTCCTGATGGTACTCGGCTGGCTTATGGTGCAGGCAGGGGTAATGAACGTTTCATGGTTGTTGACGGTCGGGAGGGGGATACTTACCTTAGTGTTGAAAAACCTCTTTTCAGCCCTGATGGACAGCAGTTTGTTTATGGTGCAAGGGATGAAAAAGAGAGCCTTTTGATTAAAGACGGCGAAGTCATAAAAAGGTATGATGCCATCTATTTTGGTTCGGTGATATTCAGCCCGGATGGTAATCGGCTTGCTTTCGCTGTCATGCATGATGATCGTCATTTTGTGGTTGTTGACGGTGAAAAGGGGAGAAAATATGATGGATTTATTGATGGTCTTATTCTTTTCAGCCCTGATAGCAAAAGGATTGCTTACGGAGCTATAAAGGGCGATGACAGGTTTATGGTAGTGGACGGAAAAGAACAAAAACACTATGCTGTCGGTCCGCCTCTCTTCAGCCCAGACAGCAAGAAAATAGCATATGTGGCAAGAACTGAGGATAATAAAAGATACCTGGTAGTAAACGGGAAAAAAGGAGATAAATATGATGATATTATATATGCCTCGGTTGTTTTCAGTGACGACAGCGAGAGGGTCGCTTATAACGCCAGAATAGACAAAAAGTGGTTTGTGGTGGTCGATGGTCAGAAAGGAAGAAATTACGATTATATTGGTTATCCGATATTCAGTCCTGACAGCAAAAGGGTTGTATATGTGGGTGTGGAAAACAACAAACAAATAGTGGTGATAGACGGTGAGGAAGGCAAACCTTACGATGGCGTCAGCTATACCGTATTTTGCCCTGACAGTAAACGAATAAGCTATTGGGCGAGAGATGGCGACACTAACATTGTAGTGATTAATGAAAATGAAGGAGACCAGCACTATGATGTGATAATGGTGGAAGAAATTAAATGGGAAACACCTAATGATTTATATTATTTTGCCATAAAGGATAACAACATATATTTTGTTGAAGAGAGTATAGAAAAATAGCTGAACAGGAATTGAGGGTTTGGGATAAGATAACTTTATCCGAATAAAAATCTTTCTGCATTTTCATTGACCAGCTTCATCTTCAGCTTATCCGTGAAATGGGTCGTGTCTGCAAAGTCTTTCAGATATTCGTTGTAAGACTCAAGCCAAAGTAGATTGATCATGAAGTCGGTCCCGAAGAGTACTTTATTTTCCAGCTCCTTTTTATTGTGCTTTATGAAGGTTTCGGCTAATTCTTCATAATAGATATCTTTTTTTGTATTGCATGAAAAGTCGGTATATATATTGTTGTTTCCTTCCAAAATATATGCGATAATAGATTTTTCCCAATTTTTGTTTCCAGTGCCAAAATGGGCAAAGTTTATCTTCAGTTCCGGATAATTACTGAGTGCTGTTGCCCATTGCTTTGCAGGGTTTGAGTATGCGATGTAATCTTTGTCGGCTAAAAAACCGCCGGAGCTGCAATGGGCAATAACAGGGATGTTTTTGTCCATGCATGTTTGATATAACAGCTTAACTTTTTGTCGTTCGTTTTCGCCGTTTTGGTCTTTTATATCATCGGGCCATGGCTCAAATCCAAGTGGCGGGTATAATTTGATGCCGGCGAATATGTTTTTGCATGCTTCATCGTCATCAAGGTTTCCGTCAAATTCACCCATTTTTTCATGAAGCATGGTTTTTCGCTTTTCAGAAGAGTCTTTCCTGTCAAAATCTCCAAAATATTTTTTCAGCATTCGGTCAGTTTCTTCAAGAGTGTAATTTTTGGTATTCAAACCCATGAAGGGGTATATTTCGAAAAGCTTTTCCTCTTTAGTCTTGTTTGTTGGGGCAACAGAAAATCTTTTCACCCCACTTTTATTATCATGAAAAATATCATTGGAGTAGTATGTTTTTATTGCCCGGAACAAATCTCTTGTTTGCGCGGTTACCGGCTTTTGCGGCGGAATATTATAGAAAATGTATTCGTTTTGCAGGTTTTTATAACCGAAATCCATCACCAGCGGGCATAAAACGATCTTATTGAATTTGAGATCCCCGATCGATAAGGTGTTATTTTCTGAAATTATAACGGGTTCTTTGGTTTTCAGGAAATGTTCTACTATCAAAAAATCATATTTTATGGAGCTTTCCATGAAAGAAAGCAGGTTTCTGGCCCTGTTTTTCTTCATAACCATATTGGCAATATTCAGCCTTTTTTTGATGAAGCCGAAAATAACTTTTGAGATCAGTGAGCCGGGCAAATAATAAAACACGATCATAATAATTATTAAAAGCAGCAGCAGTGCCGACAAAGCTATGACAAAATATTCCTTAAAGAAGAAAAATGCAGCAACCGAAATGGTAAACAGGCTGATAAGTATGATCCAAAGTGTTTTTATATTCAAAATACTTTGTAGCAGGTTGCCGGTTCCTTCCTTCAGAAACCTGTTTATAAAAGCCGTAATGTTCGCATGGCTTAAATCCATGGCGTGGAAGTGGATGTCGTAAAATGTTGTTGTTTTCATTTTGGTCCTGAATTTATTTGGTTATGTGTTTTCTTCTTTTAACCTTAAATGGTTATAAATATTTTTCAGGTATAACATTCTTTTATTCTTAAAGGTTGTTTAACCGGCCAGTTGATATATAAACCGGATATGTTGCAGTATTAAGATGTTTTTTTATGTTGATTGTGGCAATAAGACAATCTCATGAAGTTTTACGTTATAATTATTGATGCGATACAGATTATTATATATAACAACTGCCGGTTTTTTATGTTTTTCTGCGTTCTCAGATATTATTTTCATATGCTGATAATTTGCTTTTCTTCCGGAATGGCAATTTTAATAAGCTTTCTTATCTGAAATGGGTTTTAAATTTGACGGGTTTTTTCAGGCATCTAATAAAAATTACCCTGATTCCCCGTTTATTTAATGGCAAAAAGAGAATCAGGGTATTGCAGGCTTTTAACGGGAAAATCGGAATTCATATACTTCCCCGTTGGGATCGTCACCTTCCCTGGTATCTCTCACAACAACCATTCTTTTAGCTTCCATTTTAGTGAGCTCATATTCTCTTTCCCTTGTACCTTTAATAATCGTCAGCGTTTTGTCAGATAGTGTCCAGGTAAAATCTCCATCTTCAAAATCTTCAACTGTGCTTGTTCCGTTTCCATCGGAATAGAATGTTACACTTCCTTCACCATCTAATGTAATACTGACATGGTTTGGCCCCCAGTAAGTAGTTAGCTTGGTGCTTTCATGATCCCACGTATTCACAATGTCGAACTCTTCTTCCTTGCTGCAACCGGTAAATACAACTGCTGTTGCCAACAGCAACAATAAAAAAATGCTGATTTTTTTCATTTAGATTAATTTTTAAGTTTAGAATTGCGAACAAAAGTAAAATAAATTTGCAAATTAAATTTTTTATATGAAAAATTAACCTGTTAATAAAGGTAAAATATTGCTTTAGTTTAATTTAAAATCTTTTTTGCTGAATAAATTTTGTAACAGCCAGAAAGAATAAAATCAGCTATAAACCTTTAGATTGTATATCCGGGCATGTTTTCCAACATGCAAGTTGCGTGAAGACACATCAGAAGGCTTATCATCAGAGAAATGCTTCGATAATATTAACAGGGAGGCGACAAAAATTGCGTCGGTACGGAGCCTCTTCTGTTAAAGAGCGAATAAATGCCGGAAGGCAAATCTTTACCGGTGTAAAGCTGTTGAATGAAAGGATTTGATTATATTTTTCCGTTCAATTCTATTTTAGTAATTGTATCATTAACCCAAATTTGTCATTAGCCGTTTGTTTCTCATGACCGCCATTAGATAAAATTATTGCCTATTCATTGTTTACAAGGACATTAGAATGACAAATCGATTAAGAAAAAATAAAAATTTGCAATCAAAAATGCTTGCAAATTAAGTTTTTCTAAATCGGGGTTAAACCCAGTCAAGTCATTAGTTCGCTGAACTCCTAATGACAAATCTGGGATTAACTTAATTAAAAAACATTATGTAGCCGCAAAATTAAACTTATTGGATTATTTCTTGTATTAGCGCGATATGTTGTGACAATGCATTACAAATTAATGGTATCTTGAGCGGGGGAGGGAGGCTTACAGAAATGTCCGTCAGGCAATCAACAGACAAAATCAACTTCAGAAAAACTCGTCATTGAAACCAATAAGGTAGAGATTTTTTGTTGCCCTGGTTACGGCTGTATAGAGCCATCTGTAGTATTCTTTGCCAGGCGGGTTTGAATATATCGGAGCCTGTTCTACGAAAACTTTTTCCCATTGACCTCCCTGTGATTTATGACAGGTTATTGCATAGGCAAACTTTGCCTGCAGGGCATTATAGTAATGGTTTCTTTTTATTTTAAGATAGCGCTTGCGCTTATCCTGTATGTCATTGTAATCTTTTTGAATTTCTTCGTAAAGCTTTTTCAGATCCTTGAACGACAAGGAGGGTTTGTCAATGTGCAGCGAATCGATAATGATTTTCAGTTCCACGACAGGTTCGTCGGGGTAATCGGTCAGTCTGACTGACAGGTCGGCAAATCTGAATCCGTAGCATTCTTCAGTTTTATTTATCCTCAGCACTTCCATCATGTCGCCGTTAGCAATAAATTCTGCGTCGGAGATTTCCGGCAGCCAGAAGTAATTGTTTTTTGTTGCCATAAGGTAATCGCCGCTGCTCAGCTCTTCTTCAAAAAAAAGCACCCGGTTTCTGATTTCCTGGTTGTACAGATTGGCCCTTTTATTTGAACGGCATATTATAACCGACTTTCCCCTCTCATTACTGCTATATGAGCTTACCACGGCATCCTCCAGCTCCCAGCCCTGAAGCCTCCTTACATCATCAAAGCCGGTCAGCCTGAATTTTATGACAGATACGCCTGCTTTGTCAAGCTTGTTTCGTATTAAGGTGGCGTTGTATAATACCCCCGACTCAAGGCTTTGCCTGACTACCCGGCTCAATTGTGCAGAGTATATTTTGAAACTGTATTTTGATTTTAAATATTTTTCATCAAGTGCCGGACTTTTTTCCATATGAACCGGCGGCAACTGGGCCTCATCACCTATAAGCAGCAATTTGCAGTTGTTTCCGCTGTAAACGTATTCAACAAGGTCGTTGAGTATATTATTCCCGCCAAAGAGAGTTTGCTCATCATGATCGCTTTTCGTGCTTATCATGGATGCTTCGTCAACGATAAACACGGTGTTTTTATGCCGGTTGTTCATTAGTACAAAAGATACAATACCATCGTTGCCGCTGTTTAGTCGATATATTTTTTTGTGTATGGTAAAAGCTTTCTTGCCCGAATATGATGATAATACCTTTGCAGCCCTGCCCGTGGGAGCAAGAAGCACAAAATTGAAATCAAGCACAGGCAATATCCTGACAAGGCTGCTGACAAGAGTTGTCTTACCCGTGCCGGCATATCCCTTTAAAATAAAAAGGGCTGATGTTGAAGAGTCGAAAATAAACCGGCAAAGCTCTTCTGTAGCCCGCTCCTGATCTCTTGTGGGAGTGTATGGAAGTGCTCTGTTGAAAGCGCTTATGGTGTTTTCAATATCCATATATCTGCACGCATTTATGGCAAATATAAGATAACTTAACCTATTTCCCTGACAATATCCTTGCAGCCGCAGCTGAAATTAAATGAAAAGGCCGACCGGTATATTTCATGTGATCTTTGTTAAAGCAAAAGACTATAACTGAAAAAGGATAGCTTTTACCGTGAAAAACGGGCAATGTCAGTCATTCATAAGTTTTTTGTCGGATGTAAATGAATAACCTTATAAAGCCATGGTTATTTCCATGAAATAATGATTTCTGTCAGTCCGGCACCGCTGGTAAGAGTCTTTGGTATGATGATTCTAATGTCATTGCATCCTGATATTTCCAAACCCTCTTCCATCCAGCCGGCAAACCAATCTTCGAAGACAGGGTCGGGCTCAGCCAATTTTATGATATGAAAAGTAACATTGCTTTTGTCCTTTTTTGCGATGATTATCTCTGAATGCTCAAAGTTTTTATTAAATATGTGCATGCCTTTTTTTATGACGGAATCGGGAGAGGCAAGCTTTGAAAAGATCCGGTGTATTGCGCTATATTCCATTTTTGCACTGTATCTGCCGCTCTGCCATGCGCCTGTTTGCTCATCTTTGAAAAGAATATAAGACATTATACGGATAGGTACTATGAACGAATCGTATGCAGGATACCAACCGCTTGATATAATATCCTTTGAAAATATTTCTTTTGAGCTAATAGGTAAGGCTTTCATCCATTCATTATAATAGACGGGATGCATAGACTTTATTAGTTTTAAGACATATATTGCTAATTTACCCTTAACTTTCATAATTATTTCTTTTAAACTTTAAGTTAACCGGGTAATGCAATTATAGTAAAAAAGTGTAAAATTATTTTCAGTATAACCAAGTAAAAAATAGATATATCTAAAAAAACATTCAATTTGTCATATTTTACGAATAATGATAATAAGCGGTGTCTAAAGGCGAAATTGAAGGCTGTGAAGACGTAAATGGCTGTATATCTGAAATTTAACTGATTTTTATCTACCGTTTGGTAAATTATTGAAGTCTGATCGGATCATTATTTTTGCACTATTTTGTAAAAAATATTTATTAACAATTGCCATAATGTTTAAATTTACCTTTATTTTCTGGTATCTTTTTTAAAAAATCGGCTTAATTTCGCCTACGGGAAAGGTCAGATATGTATCTCAAAAATTTGAGTGTAATAAATTTCAAAAATTACAATGAAGCGGGATTGTCATTCAGTCCGGGCGTAAATTGTTTTACGGGTTATAATGGAAGTGGCAAGACCAATCTTTTGGATGCAATATATTATTTGTCTTTTTGCAAAAGTTTTACCAACCCGGTCGACAGTCAGAATATTTTGCACGGTAAGGATTTTTTCATAATACAGGGTAATTATAAGCGCAATGGTGTTAACGAAGAGATATATTGTTCGATGAAAAAGAACCATCGTAAGATATTTAGACGAAATAAGAAAGATTATCGCCGGTTGGCGGATCATGTCGGTCTATATCCACTGGTGCTTATAAGTCCTTCTGATAGTTCGTTGATACTGGGTGGCAGTGAAGAAAGACGAAAGTTTGCTGATGGAGTTATATCGCAATATGATAAGGAATACCTTTCAAACCTTATAGCTTATAATAAAGCGCTTCAGCAGCGTAATGCCTTGCTGAAGAATTTTGCCGAAAATAACTTTTTTGATAAACCTTCCCTTGATATATGGGACGAGCAATTGATAAGATATGGCGAATTGATTCACCGGTCGAGAAAACGCCTTTTTGAAGATTTCTTGCTCATCTTCCGCGAAAATTACAGCTTCCTTACAAACAAAAAAGAAACCGTAAACATTGTATATGAAAGTCAGCTCAGCAATGCAAATATGAAACAACTCCTGACCGAATCGTTGAAAAAAGATACAATTCTGCAATATTCAACCGCCGGAATACATAAAGACGACCTTTTGTTTTACATTGATCAAGTGTCAGCTAAAAAATTCGGCAGCCAGGGTCAGCAAAAATCATTTCTTATCGCATTGAAGCTTGCACAATTTGAGTTTACAAGGAAAGTTAAAGGATATAAACCTATATTGATATTTGATGATATTTTTGATAAGCTTGATGACCTGCGTGTTGAACAGCTGATGAAACTTGTAAGTGGCGATAAATTCGGTCAAATATTCGTATCCGATACAAGCAGGGAAAGGTTAAAGAAGATATTTTCGATTATTGAAACGGAAACAGCTCTCTTTGAAATTGAAAATGGAAAAATTATCGGTAAGGGCTTAAGTGTTGATGTCTGAACAGGCAATGACTTAATGTGGCAATGAGTATGAATACGGAACACGGGATAAGGAGCGGATAACTTTAAACGCGGAATACGGAACTCATAACGCTAAACAGGCATTTGCCGGCCGTTTAACAGTTTGCAATTACCACAGAAATAAAAGAACAGCTATGAAACGTACAAATGAGCAAAGCCTCGGTGATGTCATAAAGGATGTATTAAGAACTTATGGTCTCGAGAAAAAAGTTACGCAGGTCAGGATAGCATCTGTATGGGGTAAGGTGATGGGGGAATTTGTTGCAGGAAAGACCGTTAATATTAAGTTGCAAAATGATACCCTTATAGTGAAACTGAATTCACCGGCACTATGTAATGAACTCAGCTATGCCAAAGAGAAAATAATAGAAAAAATAAACAAGGAATGTGGTGAGAACCTGATTAAAAAAATTGTTTTCATGTAAATTCCAAAACCGGCTTGCCTCTGTGAAAGTCTTTGATCTTACATTCAATGAATTCTTTGTTGCCCGGCAGGTCCTCAACAGTTTCCCCTAGGTCAACCATGATCTCCTCACCAAAAATGTCTTCCAGAATTAGAATATACTTTTGCTTGTTGTTTGAGAATTCCAGTTTGTCTACCCTTTTTACCGGGAATTTGTATTTCTTTCCGATCTTATAATGCGGATGCAAAGGCTCAAGGTAATAATAACCGTCGGAACTTAGCTTGTCAACGCGGCAAATTATTTTATGACCTTGTTTGAGGTTGTAGTTCAGATAAAACCTCTTCTCAAGTACATGTTTGGTATTGTTTTTGTCAACGAGGATAAAATATCTTTTTTTGTTTTCAGGATTGGTTTTTTCGTTGATAATTACAAATTCGTGGTAATTTCCCGGTATAAGTCTGGTTTGTGTTGCCTTGTCGCCCGCTTTGTATAGAAACAGTTTCCCTTTTTTTATTTTATTTACGTAACAATCTACTTGCTGCGAATTTACTGTATTATTTCCCTGCGAGGTTTTTACATCCCATTTGTTTTCGAATATATCGCTGACTACTATTATATATTCTTTTTCGTCGTAAAAGTTGAACCTTTCTTTACTTTCCACAAATCTGAAAGGATATATCTCACCTTCTTTGTAAAAGGGATGTTCAGGTTCTATAAACATTTTCCCTTTACAATTGATCTTGTCAACTCTGCATAATTTTTTTTCTCCCGGTTTCAGCCCGTAATTTGCGTAATGCTCGCCGGGCAAAAGGAACTTGAAACCCAGCGGGTCTTCAAGTACCAGGTATTTTTCATTGTTATCGAACTCTAGTGTTTTGATTACTTCAAATTGATAATATTTGCCTGGAGTAAGCTTTGAGTTGTTTATTTTTACGGTATTTATGATCATGCCCGTAAGGGTTTCTAGATTATTTCTGCAGAATATATAACGTTGCCTCCTTTTTCCTTTATTTTGTTGATCATGTCATAGAAGCCTGTTTTGTCTATGGGTTTTGTTGCATCCCGGATATAGAAGGTGTTAAAGCCGACATCTATTGAATCGAGCGCCGTATAACCAACACAAAAATCACCTGCCAGCCCGCAGATATATGTGTCTATAACGTCTTTCTCCTTCAGATAACCTGTTAATCCTGTCGATTTCTTTTTTCCGTTATCAAAAAAACCGCTGTAGCTGTCTATGTCCGGATTAGTACCCTTACGGAAAAGACCTTCAATGGCAACAGTATTCAGTTTACCTGATAATTCGGCGCCTATGGTACCCTGAACACAATGGTCGGGCCAAAGGATCTGTTCAATACCGCCAAGAGTGATCTTATCAAAAACTTTTTTATTCCTATGGCTGGAGGCAAAACTGCCATGATTTGCAGGATGCCAGTCCTGTGTTGCAACTACCAACGGAAACCTCTCCTGCAGCTTGTTTATCAAAGGAATTATTACATCGCCCATTGGAACCTCAAGAGCACCGCCAGGCAAAAAATCATTCTGAAGATCTACTATTATGAGTGCTTTCATTTGTCTAAAATTTGTTTAAACTACTGATTTCCGATTATATATTTTCGTCAATTTTAACATCTTTAGTTCTTAAACAATGAAACCCTTATGATTTGTTCATTTTTTTGTTGTTTAATAAATCAGTATAACAATTATATGTTTTCTTGCTGATAAACATCCGCCAATCCGATATGTGATTGACGATGTTTGGTTAACAGTGTAAAGGTATATTTTTTTTATTTCTTTTCCAAGTGTTGACCGGACTTATCAGGGCAAACGCATGAAAATGCTGTACCTCCCTTACAGCCGTTTAACACATTAATCTTTTTTATTTTCTGCATTTGTTTGTTAGCCACGAATGCACGAATTTTTTTCGAATATTATTCGTTGTTTTATTCGTGCATTCGTGGCTTTTCTTATTCACATTTTCAGGCTTTCATGTTCTTCAAAATATTCAAGGCATAATTATCATTCCATCCGCACATCTTCCTTTTATTTTTAAAGCTTGTTTTAATTAGTTGACTAACATACAAGGTTTGTATCCTTGATAAAAATTTAAATCAACTGTTTGTAAACAAAACCAATTAGTTATGAACAAAAAACAAATAGGTAAACCCGTGGACTTATCAGGTATAAATATCAATGAGCTTGAAATATGGCTAAAAGCAAATAAAATGACAAGAAAAGTATTAATATGTCAAGCTATGACTGCATTAAACCGTTGAGCTAAAATGACGGAAGTATGCAATGTGTTGAATATAACAAGGGAAGGAGTGCGATTATGGAAGAACCAGCTTCGCCGGGAGGGTCTTAAGGGTTTATTAAAGCATAAGAAAGCAGGTAAATGATCTAAATTAAAGCAACATAGAAAGAGTGAACTGAAAAAATTACAAAAAAGTCTCCTGCAAAAAAATGATATAAAAACAAAAAGTGGACCGGATTGGTTTAACAGGATTATGCCAAAAAGTTATGGGGGCTGGATATAAGCTTGAGAACAGCCCGGCTTTGGCTATCCAGAATCCGGTAATTTTTTTCATGCGTTTGCCCTGCCGGTCTGATATTGTGAGATGATCTTACCACGCAGATCCATCAAGGCCTTCGATATACCCACTTTATAAATGTGCGGGAAGTCAAATCTTTTATGTTCTTCAGGCAAAAAGCCGAGACGATGTTTCAGGTATTCGTTGATACTTTTGATATCTTGTTTTTTAACAACGGCTTTTCCTTTTATCATAACAGGTTTTGTCAATATTTCTGCTTTCTTGTTTCTTAAGCTCACAGATTTACTTTTTACATAAGGGTGAAACATTTTTCCGGGTTGTTTTTCATTTACAAGGGCTATGGCATCTCCGTAAAACAAGTTGTCATCGTCGAGGTATCTGATTATTTGTTTTTTCCCCGGCAGTGTTATTTTTTGGATGTTTTCGGAAATTTTTAGTTTTGGTTTTCCTGCTGTTTCAGAAAGTTTATATACCCCGTCTACTGCGCCGTCGGGGTTGCCTGTAACCAGGTTTGTGCCTACGCCGAATATATCTATTGGTGCTTTTTGTTCGAAAAGGCTTTTTATAACGTTTTCGTCAAGTTGGTTGGAAACCACAATAGAAACATAATTTAAGCCTTCTTTATCGAGCATTTCTCTGGCTTTTTTTGATAAATAGGCAAGGTCGCCGCTGTCCAATCTTATGCCCTTGAGCTTATGGCCGTTTTTTTCGAGTTCTTTAGCTACAATAATAGCATTTGGAATTCCCTTGTTGATGGTGTCGTAGGTATCAGCAAGGAGTATGCAGGAGTTGGGGAAAACACTGGCGTATGCCCTGAATGCTTCCAGTTCTGATTCAAAACATTCAATAAATGAATGAGCCATTGTTCCGGCATGGGGTATGTTATATTTTCGTGCGGCAAGAACATTTGATGTGCTGTTAAACCCACCTATAATGGCGGCTCTTGAAGCCATTATGCCTCCATAGGATTGTGCACGCCTGAGCCCGAAATCGCTGAGTATTTTGTCTTTGGCTACCTGCCTGATACGGGCAGCCTTCGTAGCTATAAGTGATTGATAATTCAAAATATTTAGCAACAACGTCTCGATCAGCTGAGTTTCAATTAAATTACCTTCAACACGTACAACAGGCTCAAAGGGAAAAACGATATCCCCTTCCTGAACAGAATAAATATCGCTGCTAAAAGAAAAAGCTGCAAGGTAATCCAGAAAATTGCTTTCAAAACCCGAACGGTGTAAAAAGTCAATATCATCTTTTTCAAACTTCAATTCGGCAATTAATTCCAGCAACTCTTGCAATCCCGCAAAAACCAGGTATCCGCCTTTGAATGGTATTTTTCTGAAAAAATAGTCGAAACAGGCAGTAGTATCAGCCTTTTGGTGCATAAAATAGGCTTTAGACATTGTAAGCTGATACAGGTCGGTATATAGCGGTGATATTTTTTGTTTATCAAACATTGATTAATTACTTGTAAAGCTTTTTTAGAGTTTCTATATGTATCAGGAAATCGTTTCTGCTAAACAGAACCATTCTTATGATTTTCAGTTTTTTGAGGCCTTTCATTTTGTCAATGATCTGTTTCAATGCTACCTGTGCGGCTTCTTCAACGGGGTATCCGAAGGCTCCCGTAGAAATAGCAGGGAAGGCAATGCTTTCAATACCTTTTTCTTCACAGATATCAATAGCATTTTTATAACAGTTTGCGAGGAGTTTGTCATGCGGAATATCGCGTTCATAAACCGGACCCAGGCAATGAACAACATATTTGTTGGGCAGGTTGTATGCGCCTGTAATAACTGCTTCACCGGGTTTTATGGGTCCGAGCTTGGTGCTTTCTTCTTCAAGCTCCGGCCCGGCAGCCATGTGTATCGCTCCGGCTACGCCACCACCTATGCGTAGATATGCATTCGCTGCATTAACTATAGCTTCAATATCTTTTTGATTTGTTATATCACCCTGAACGATTTCTAAAGTTGTATTTTCAATTTTAAGTTGTTCCATTGTTAATAGAAGTTTTTTTAGTTTAACAATATAATATAAATAAAAGGATAAAATACTTATTACAGCACAAAGATCTGCAAAGCATTGTACAAAGTTAAGAATTGTTTTGTTCCTTAAACTTTTACCACAAAAACCTGGGAAGTTTCATATTTTACCACTTTTACTTTATCACATTTGTCAATAAAACCCGTAAGCGCTGTGGCGTCGTATATTTCATCATCTATTTCGATCTTTCCGCTTGGTCTGAGCATGGTTGTTGCTATACCTGTTTGGCCTGTTAATGTTGTCATAACAGGGTTTACCGAGCTGTATCCTGATTTGGTTTCCTGCACGGTATCAAGGGCAAGTTCACCAAACCGTGAAGTGGAAAACAATTTTTGACTGATATAAAAAGAGGTTGTGAGTGAAACAAAGAAAGCTATAATCACTATAAGGAAGGCAGTCAGGATTTCTCTTGCGGGCACGCCTGTAAAATCCAATCCGTCAACTTCCACCATTGCCAGGGCCAGCCCTACGATCATCATCAGTATTCCCAGTACTCCTGCAACGCCAAAGCCTGGCAACGCAAATATTTCCACGCCTATAAGTATAATGCCCACGATGAACAGGGCTATTTCCCAATGTTGAGCGATCCCTTCGACATAGAGAGGGGCAAAATATAATATGGCGGCTGTAACCGAAACAAGCAGGGGGAATCCGACGCCGGGTGTTTGAAATTCAAAATATAAGCCTCCTAAAATAAGCATAATAAGGATACCGCTTACAAGGGGGGATATCAAAAAATTAATAAAACGGTCGATAAAGGCGAGCCGTTGTTCAATAATTGTGAATTTTTCCATTCCGGCATGCTTCAGGACTTCTTCCGTATTTTCGGCTATTCCTTCGCAGAAGCCCCACCTCATCGCTTCAGAAGCCGTAAAGGTGAGCACTTTTCCGGCTTCAATGACTCCTTCTATTTCTATAAACGGGTCTACCATTGCCTGTGCAATGTTTGGGTCGCGGTTTTTGGCTTCGGCCGTCGAACGCATCATAGAGCGCATATATGACTGATATTTATCGGGTGCCTCCTCGCCGGTTTGATCAACTACAGTGGCAGCACCTATATTAGCTCCCGGTCGCATGTAAATCCTGTCAGCAGCTATTGATATAAGAGCACCGGCCGATGCAGCATTAATATCTATAAACACTATTACAGGTATAGGCGATTGTATGACCATGGTGCGCAATCTGTCAGCTGCATCTACCATGCCGCCATAAGTATCCATGTGAATTAAGATAAAATCGGCACCTAAACTGTCAGCCTCTTCCAGTGCTTTTTCAGCCGTTCTTACTACAGGTGGAGCAATATTCTCACGTATAGGGAATTTATAAACCAGAAACTCCTTATCAGGAATTTTTTCAATGGCCTCCGATACACGATCATGTCGTTGCCCGAGTATTGAAAAAGAAAGGACAAGAAAAATCGTTATGAGGAATAAAAGATTTTTTCGTTTCATTTGATATTCTTTTTCTTGTTAGATACTTTAATTGTAATAAAGGTCTGACCAATATTTGTTTTGCCATTGTAAAATTAAGCAAAATGCACTATTTAATTTAATAAAGAAAAAATATTTTGTTAAGACTAAAAAACTTTTTTATTTAAGAGAACATCTCTCAGTATATAAATCTCTCAGTTTGTCAGACTCTCAGACCCTTTGCCCCATAGACGTAAGGCTGAAAATAAGAAATCTATATTTGACTACCCTCAAAACAACTATCCTAACCGGCTCCAAAAGCAATACTTTTTTCGAGTCACAATAGGGCACATAGTGTTTCACATAAAAATTTGCATGCGGAAACTCTATGTGTTATCCTGTGTTTCCTGAGTGTACATGTGGTTCAGGTAATAGAATATTTCATATATACTTCATTTTCTTAGCTTGACGGCTATGCCTTTAGCCCCTGATTTTCCGGGTCACTCCTGGTTTCCCTTTTTATAGTCGGCAAGAAATTTTTCCAGTCCGATATCGGTGAGCGGGTGGTTTAATAACTTAAGTATCGGGTCGAGCGGGCAGGTAACTACGTCGGCTCCCGCCTCGGCACATTTTATTATGTGGTTACTGTGCCTGATGCTTGCAGCCAAAACTTCGGTTGCAAATCCATGTATATTGTAAATGTCTACAATTTTTTCTATGAGTGAAACCCCGTCGTAGGAAATATCATCGATCCTGCCGATAAAAGGCGAAACGTATGTTGCACCGGCTTTTGCAGCAAGTATTGCCTGTCCGGCAGAAAAAACAAGCGTGCAGTTGGTCTTTATGTTTTTGGATGTGAGGTGTTTTATTGCCTTAACGCCTTCGCTGATAACCGGAACCTTCACAACAATATTTTTGTGCAGGGCAGCCAGCGATTCAGCCTCTTTGATTATGTTTTCAAAATCGGTGGCTATGACTTCGGCACTGACGTCGCCGTCAACAATGTTGCAAATGTCAACATAATGTTTCATGATGTTGTCATGACCCGTAATACCTTCCTTTGCCATCAGTGAAGGATTAGTGGTTACTCCGTCTAATATACCCAGGTCGTTTGCCTGGCGGATTTGATCAAGATTGGCTGTGTCAATAAAAAATTTCATTGGTCTATGCTTTTTGGTTAGTAAATAATTGCTTAACTGCCTGCAAAAATAAGAAAACGGTTTGAACAAATAAAAAAGGGTAAGTTACTTATATCGCACCGCTACAACCACCTTACCCTTGCTTCCTTCCGGACCTGGAGGAGTTCGGTGGGAGCTGGTCGTATAAGACTTACCCATTTACAAAGGTATAAAAATTTTGTTGGATTGAAAAATTTTGAAAATTATTATTCAGCACAATCACTTTCTTCAATCTTTTTTGCCCTGAACACTAATGGTATTTGGTGTTCGGTGGGGGCACCTATTTCCATCAGTTGCCAGTCTTTATCATAATTTTCAATTTTTCGTTTCAACACCCGCACCCTGTCATTTGAAGGGTCTTCACCTTCCCATTCTAAAATCTCAACACGGTATCTGAGGGTCTTCTTTTTTCCATTGATGCGAACGTCTATTTCAACGTTCTGATGAGCGTCCACTTCAGGAATTAAAATTACAACTTCTCTCATGTTTGCGGCTTGTTAATGGTAAATATAAAAACTTTTTAATTTCAATATGATTTTGGTTTTATGAGTATACACTCCAGCAACAAATACACTTTTTTATTCTGTTCTCAAAGTTTCTACAGGATTGGCACCTGATGATTTTATTGCATGGTATGCTATAGTCATATATGATATTGCAAAAGCCGTAATCGCTGCCAGTAAAAATGGCCATGGTGTAATACTGATACTGTATGCAAATCCGGAAAGCCATCTTTCCATAAATAAATATGCCAGCGGAAGCGCTATTATTATACTGGCAAAAACAAATATTGCAAAATTTTTAAATAATAATTTAATAATGTCGATAGTTTCAGCGCCATGTGTTTTTCTGATTCCAATTTCCTTGGTGCGTTGTTCCGCGTTAAAGCCAGCCAAGCCAAACAGCCCTACAAGACTTATAATTATACTAAGCAATGCAAATATGCCCAGCAGATTGGCTGTATTTGTTTCTTCATCATAGGCAGATGCAATGACCTCATCAAGAAAATAATATTCAAAAGGATGTTCCGGAAGGTCATTGCTGAATGTTTTTTTAATATGGTCTATTGCACCTTCAGCTTGTCCGGGTTGTATTTTCGCCGTAATGAATCTCGCTGTTCTTACCGGAAAAATAGCCATTGGTTCAATAGACTGGTAGAGTGATTGGTAATTAAAATCGGCAACTACTCCAATTACACGACGACTAATTAATGTGTCGGAAAGGTTTCTGTTAATTGTTTTGCCTATAGGTTCATCCCAGCCAAATTCACGTGCAGCACTTTCATTTATCAATATGGAGTTGTTAAAGTCAGTATATAATTGCGGGTCGAAGTTTCTTCCTTCAACTATTTTCATATCAAAAAGCTCTAAAAAATCAGGCTCAACCATAAATATTCGCATCAGGTAATCATCATAACCATGTTCAGTTTCAACCGACAGACCCCAGGTTTCAAAAACCGAGCTTGCTGCCGGAATGCTCTGGCTAAAAGCTGTTGTAATAATACCCGGATATTGTTCAAGCCGGTTCTTGAAGTTTGCCATCCATTCTCCTTCTCGTCTTTTGCTTTCGGGAATACTCACCGTTACACGATATTCCGGTTCAAAACCCAATGACTTGCTATGCATATAATTTACCTGCTGATATACCATCAACGTTATGGTAATCATAAAAACAGAGATAATGAACTGAACTGTCAGCAATGTATTTTTTAAATTTATTTTTTTGCCTTTCAGTTTGAGCTTGTCTTTAAGCACATCAGCAGGCTGAATACGTGCAAGGTAAAAAGCGGGATAGCTCCCGGAAATCAAGCCGGTCAAAACTGTTATTGCAACAAGTAAAACCGGTATCATAGTGTTATTAAAGATATTGAAGGATATTGATTTATTCATGAACTGGTTGAAGAAGGGGAGAGCTGTTTCAACAAACAGGCAGGCGATCACCAGGGCAATAAGTACAAAAAGTATAGCCTCACCCATGAACTGGCGTGCTATATCAGATTTTTTTGCCCCCAAAACTTTTCTCATTCCAACTTCCCTTGATCTTTTCAAAGACCTGGATATTGCCATATTCATATAATTGATAGAAGCAATTAAAATAAGGAATATGCCAATAGCGATGAAAACGGATATATAAGTTTTATTGCCTTTATGAGGTATTGTAGAAGGGTTAGGTATTTCAGCCCTGATCTGGGTATCAAAATATATTTCGCGCAAAGGAGTAAACTCATATGAATAAAACACTCTTTGTTCATCATGGACTGAAGAATCATAGACATGCCTTATTACAAAGTCCGGTATTTGTTCGCGGCGAAAAGCTTCTGTATCGAAATGATCTTTTGCCAAAACGTATGTATATATATTGTTGCTTGTAAAACCGGGTGACTCGCCGAACATTCCGTTGGCAAACCTGTCCATTCCATAAAAGGGTATAAGAAAATGAAACCTTAAATGAGTGTATTCTGAAGGCTCTTTGATGACGCCTGTAACTTCTAAAGAATATTGGTTTTCAACTGTCAATATTTCACCTACCGGGTTTGAAGGACCGAAATATTTTTCCGATGTTTTTTGGGTAAGTATTATGCTGTTTGGTTCATTAAGAGCTGTGCCGGGATTTCCGAAAATAAATTCATAATCGAAAAAATCAAAGAAGTTAGTATCGGCAAACAGAACGCCATCTTCATAAAATGCTTTCTCTTTATATTTAATTAAAAAATCACCATAGAACATGCTGGGATAAAAAACTCTGACAAAATCAATAATCTCGGGATAATCATTTTTTAGTGCTTCTCCCAAAGGAATTGCCGTTACTGCAGCGTGTAAAGGTTTTCCTTCAATTGTTAGCTCCACCTCGGCCCGGTAAATATTATCCGCTTTTTTGTGTTGACTGTCAACGGAAAGTTCTTTGATAACATGGAGAAAGATGATAATAGCAGCACACATACTTAATGAAAGGCCCAATATGTTTAGTGTCGAGTATAATCTGTTCCTGTTGATATTCCGCCAGGCTATTATAATATAATTTAATATCATATCATATTGAGGATTGTATTTTTATATTAAAAATTTGTTCAAATACCATGCAAAATAACATAAAAAGCTGATAAATAACAATAAACAAATAAATGAACAAAAAGATAATGTGCATATCCGCACACATTTGTACGAATACGAACATTTTTTCTATTTGGGTTTGACAGTTTCAGGTGTATCTTGTCTTGCCAGGAGAGGGTGACGAGGGTTACAGGTATTGGTTTTGCAAATTAAAAATTTTATAAAAAAAGTGATCTGTTTTGAAAAATTATTAGTTTTGTTGTTGACTAACATAAAAAACCACTATATTATGGAGATTAAATTACCGAAACTGCCTTATACGCACGATGCATTGGAGCCATACATTTCTAAGAGGACGATAGATTTTCATTATGGCAAGCATCATCAGACTTATGTAAATAAGCTTAATGAGCTGATAAAGGGAAGTGCTTTTGAGAATTTATCACTTGAAGAGATAATAAATAAGTCGGAGGGTGCTGTTTTCAATAATGCGGCCCAGGTTTGGAATCACACCTTTTACTGGCATAGTCTTTCACCAGAGGGTGGTGGCAGGCCTGAAGGGGATGTTTTGGCTGCCATTGAGAGCCGGTATTGTTCTTTCGAGCAGTTCAAGGGTGATTTTTCGCAGGCGGCAGTTACACTGTTCGGCTCCGGATGGGCATGGCTGGTGAAAAAACCTGACGGAACACTCGACATTGTTCAAAAAAGCAATGCGGAAAACCCTCTACGCGACGGTAACATTCCGCTTCTTACATGCGATGTATGGGAACATGCTTATTATCTTGATTATCAAAATCGCAGGCCGGAATATATCGATGCTTTCTGGAAAATAGTTAACTGGGAAATGGTGGAAAAACGTTTTCTTTAAAATAACATTTTTCAGAGAAACAGGATGAAATTATGTGATCCGGGCAGGCTGATGATCTTTCGCAAGACCTGTCCGTATTATCGCAAAAATTATTCATATATCCTGCCTGAGCCTGAAAGAAAGATCATGATGCTTCGTTTCTCTTTCTATATTGCCTTCCTCGTCCTTCGAAATATATTTCCTTGCTATGGTAAGAGAAATCCTTGTTCGGGGTGAGGAATTCAATATATCAAAAACATCCTGCAGAGTGATCTCAAAGGCTTTTTTACGATTAATGCTTAATATCCTGTCGCCGGGTTTAACCCCAGCTTCATATGCAGGAGAGCCCGGTCTTACATAACTGACTATGAATCTCCTGTAATTCCTGCCTTCGGCAACAATCTCCAAACCACTCATATTGCTGTTAAACGGCCTGTTAAATTTGTGGTTCTTTCTTAATACAAGCCTTTCCGACGGGTAATCAATAGTAATATGAAATCTGCTTAATATACTTCCGCCAATCAAACCTTCCCATGGAATGTCCAGCTTTTCCAGCCACATCTGTTCCGGATCAGGATAAGCAACAATAGTCTTCTCAATTACTATATCGTCGCTCAGCTTAACTTTCTTTAATCTGCCCTCCTCTCCAAGCATTGCACCACTTATACCTTGTCCTAAATAGGAAAGAATAGTCTCGCCTTCACTGATGAAATCATATTTATTGTTTAAATATAGTGTATGACTTGCTCCAAGGTCAACCAATAGCGGCAATGTCAGGATGGTATCGGCTGTACCCTTTATCTTAGCATCTATATATGGCTTGTTGTTAACGAGCTCAAAAGGTATTACATTACTGCGACGCCCTATCCTGTAATCAGAATCACTGTAAATCCTTAAGGAATTATTGGTGTAATTGACCCGAACAGGAAAATCCTTTAACAGGTCATAACCTATGATCCCATGAACCGGAAAACCGAATATCTCAGATAAGGCAAGAACATCAGCAGGTATTACAAGCAAATCAAGATTACTCCCTTCTATCCCGTCAATTTGAATCGAAATATCTTTGATTTTCATAGCCTCAACCAACCCTTCACCTCCTAAACCCAGTATGTATACCAATTTGTCTCCCTCCAACCCTAATGTATGTGCAATTAATGGTTCAGTGAGAATGGTGTTATTAACACCGGTGTCGAGAATAAAATTCAAAACCGGCCCGTTGTTAATCTGCAATGGAAGAATGACAAGGTTATGAAACGTTTTTACAGGTATACTGACAGAGCTCCTGCCTGTAATGAACTCAAATCCGGGATCACTGCCGGTAAGCGATGAACCCTGAAAATTCATCAGCAACAAAAAAATTAACGATATTTTTATTAGTGTTTTCACAAATAGAGTCTTTGATAGTGCTTTATCTTATATATTTAAAGCAAACCCCGGGCCAAAAAATATTAATTGCTTCATTATGAACATTTTTAATAATATTTTATTATTGTAAATAAAACAATTTTCAGCCGGGTAATGTTCGGTAATTTACAAATAGTTGTTTTAACTGATTTTTTTAAATTTCAGATTTTAATATATGAGTTAAAAAAGCATATGTGAACGGTCAGGGTTAAAGTTGTCAAAGATCTGTGTTTTTTAATAGTTGTTTGTTGATTTTTTTTACCACAGAAGGACCTTCATAGATAAATCCTGTATAGATCTGTATAAGTTTTGCCCCTGCTTTTAGTTTTTCCAGTGCATCGTTTGGTGAGAAAATACCGCCTACCCCGATAACAGGTAATTTCCCTTTTGTTTTTTTTGATATATAAGCGATGGTTCTGGTTGATTTCTGTTTAAGCGGCAAGCCGCTTAAACCGCCATCACCTATAAATTCAATCTGTTTTGAATCTGTGGTAAGGTTTTCGCGTGTTGTTGTCGTATTTGTGGCAATAATTCCGTCGATTCCGGTTTGTTCAACCACTTCGATTATTTCATCAAGCTTTTTTTCATCATGGTCGGGTCCGATTTTAAGTAATACGGGCTTTTTTACAGGTTTTTCGGAGTTTCGTCTTGTTATTTCATCCAGTATTTGTTTTGTATTCTCCTTATCCTGCAGTTTGTGCAGGTCTTTAATATTAGGACAGCTCAGGTTTATGACAAAATAGTCGACATATTGATAAACGGCTTCAAAGACCCTGCAGTAGTCTTTTAGTGCATCTTCGTTGGGCGTATTTGTGTTTTTGCCGATATTGCATCCGATAATGATCTTTGGTTTTGTTTTTTTCAGATTTTTCACCACTTCTGCAACTCCCCGGTTGTTGAATCCCATCCTGTTTATCATTGCTTTATCTTTCGGGATTCTGAATAGTCGCGGCCGGGGATTGCCCGGTTGCGATTCAGGTGTAACAGTGCCAATTTCAACATGGCTGAAACCGAAATGTTTCAGATGGTTGTATAGCCTGGCTTCTTTATCAAATCCTGCAGCCATACCGACAGGATTGCTGAAGGCAAGGCCGAACACCTGCCGTTTAAGAGAATCGTGCTTAACAGTAAAAACTCTGCTTATAAAGTGTGGTATGCCGGGTATGGAAAAAAAGAACTTCAGACCGCCTGAAACTAAGTTATGTATGGTTTCGGGGTCGATAAGAAACAGCAGCGGGCGTATTACCCTTTTGTACATATTTATACGATATTTTGTTTTAAATTCCGGTCAAGTGATAGCTGGTTATTGGTTTGAAATTTCGTGTAAATGGTTTCGTGTTTAGTACTGGTTATTCATTATGCAGTTTTTTTGTCATCTTTTTCAACCGGGCCATATGCCATTCCGTCATGTCCGTTCCCGTTTCGGCTGCCACGAGCCATTACCCGTGCAAATGCCTGCTACATTATGCAACCGGTCACATCTGACCTCGTCTCGTACTCCTGATCCACGTCAACCGTAACTCTCAAACTTTCTTGGTTTTTATGTTTTTTGACTTGCCTTTCTGTACTGGTATTGATTCGGCTTGCTTTGTGGTATCTTTCACCGGTTTTATCTTTTCTGTTTTCTTTGCTTTGGTTTTTGCCGTTTTGTCCTGACGTGTCTTTTGGTCCTTTATATCCTGTTCGGCATCCTCTTTTTTCTTGTCCTTTTTTTCTTCTTCCGGCTTTGTTATAATATTATGCTGAAGTAAAATATTATACCATCTTATAACCTTTTTTATATCAGAAGGATATACTCTTTCCTTATCAAAATCAGGTACGATTTTTTCAAAATAGTCTTTCAATGATTTATCATCAGCTTTATGATCAATACTGCTTTTTTTGCCTTCCTCGGTTTCATGCATTTTCCAGAGAACATCCTTTAAAGGGATATCTTCTTTTTCAGTAAATATGGTAATATCTTCGAGCGTTGAAGAACGGTTGGTAGCAAAAACCGGAAACCTTTTACCATCTTCCAGTGACTCGGCTATCATGCTGTTCTGTGTCTTTGAAATAATCTTATACAACCCGCTTTTTCCCGAAATTGTCAGAATGTCACTTAAGTCCATAATAATCAGATTTTTACTTTTTTGTGTTGATAATGATATGATAGTTTACAGATAACATTTGCAAAAATACAACAATTCTGAAATTTTTTTTACCTAATTCATCCATGTACTTTATTAAAAATTTAAAATTTCGGATGACGGGTGACGGGTTTACCCTTGTTAAATAACATAGATAATATATATTATGCAAGGTTGTAACGTTGGTTCGATGTTGATCAAAACAACAATAATTTTAAAATAGTTTATATTTAACGGGGTGAACGAATTGTGAGAGGTAATCGGTATTAATCCGTAATTTATACATTCGCACATATTCGTAATTTGATAGCATTCGTGTTTCAAGAGCAACTTTCGAGCTTAGGATTTTAAGTTTGGGTTTTAAAATATTTTTCCGGCGTTCTTCCATAATTACGAGAACATTTGTGTGTCATGTAGTTTTTTGTACACACCGTCATTGACTATCAGTTCGTTATGGCTTCCCTGTTCGATAATTTCACCTTCCAGGAGCACACAGATAAGGTCGGCATTGATAACTGTTGACAGTCTGTGTGCAATTACTATTGAGGTACGGTTTTTCATTACTTCAGCCAGGGCTTTTTGAACGAGCCTTTCCGACTCGGTATCAAGAGCTGAAGTTGCTTCATCAAGTATCAGGATTGGTGGATTGTGGATTATGGCACGTGCAATTGAGAGCCTTTGCCGTTGCCCGCCTGAAAGCTTTCTGCCGCTGTCGCCTATATTGGTGTAATATCCGTTGTTGGTCCTGATAATAAATTCATGTGCATTGGCAATCTTTGCGGCATTTATTACCTGTTCTTCGGCAACTTTCTCCATTCCGAAAGCAATGTTATTGAAAAAGTTATCGTTGAAAAGTATTGCTTCCTGGTTGACATTACCCATTAAGGCTCTCAAGTCTTTTATTTTGAGATTTTTAATGTTTATTCCGTCAATTAATATCTCGCCTTTGGTAACATCGAGTATGCGGGGCAGCAGATCAACAAAGGTGGATTTGCCGGCACCCGAATGACCCACTAGCGCAACGGTTTTTCCCTTATGTATCTTAATATTGATGTTTTTCAACACGTCTTCCTTTTCGTAACGGAAATATACGTTCCTATACTCTATGCAATCATTGAAAGATTTTATGGGTATGGGGTTTTTGATCTCAACTATTGTGCTCTCTGCTTTCATGATGTCATTGATCCTGTCGGCTGATGCCATACCCTTCTTAATATCATAGTATGCCTTTGTGAATGATTTGGCAGGATTGATTATTTGTGAGAATATTGCAATATATCCTATAAACCCTTGCGAGGACAGGTTTGCCTGGCCGCCAAGCACAAGTGCGCCGCCATATATCATTATTATTACTACTATCAAGGTTCCCAGAAACTCACTGGTTGGAGCAGCAAGATAGTGCCTGCGATACATTTTGGTCATTACCCTGGTATAGAAGCTGTTAATACTGTGAAACTGTTTTTTGACCTTTTCTTCGGCATTGAATGCCTTGATAATACGAAGCCCTGTGATCGTCTCCTCAATTACTGAGAGTATTATTCCAAGCTTGGTTTGTCCTTTCAAAGCCGTTTTTTTAAGGTTTTTACCTATCTTGCCGATGATAAAACCGCTTATAGGCAGTAAGATCAAAACAAATAAGGTCAGCAACGGGCTCATGATAAAAAGCGTGAACAGGTATACAATAATGGTTATCGGCTCGCGAAATGCCATTTCAAGACTGCTTATGATGCTTAACTCTACCTGCTGAACATCGTTGGTCATCCTCGAAATAACATCGCCTTTGCGTTCATTTGAATAGTAGGAAAGAGGAAGATCAATGGTTTTTTTATAAAGAGTGTTGCGAATATCTTTTACCACCCCTGTACGGACAGAAGCGAGGTTGTACATTGCAAGATATTTGAATCCGTTACGAAGCAGGCTGGTAATTGTAACAATCACTCCAATGAACAGCAAGGCATAAAATTCACCGTAATTCCTTATCAATAAGCCAATGTAGTAGTTGAAATTCTGCTCAATTGAATTGACCGTTAACCTCAGTGGAACAGGATCCTCAATCACCGGCTGGGCATCAAAAAGAATTCCTAAAAAGGGAATTATCATAGTAAGCGTGAAAACCGAAAAAATAACCGACAAAAAATTTAAGAAAATATTGCAGACTATCCTGCTCCAGTAAGGAAATATATATCGAAGTATTTTATTAAAATTTTTCATTCCTGTGAAATGTATTTAAACTTCCGCTTTTAATAACATTTATTTGCTAAAAATAACATTAACAGTCCTGACTACCTGAAACTCTCATGTCCGGTTCATAATTTTTTCAAAACCTTGGTAACTGAGGGTTTCATACATATTAAATTTCCGGTAAGATCCCGGTATAGTTAAAAGGAGTAATGCTTTTCAGTTCATTTTTTACTTCCGTGCTGATATTTAGATTATCTATAAAGTTATGAATGGTTTTACGGTCAATTGATTTATTCCCTCTGGTGAATTTCTTTAATTTTTCATACGGTTCCGGATAACCTTCTCTGCGCAAAATGGTTTGAATGGCTTCTGCGATTACCTGCCAGTTATTTTCCAGGTCTTTATCAATAGCGGCCTTATTGATTATAAGTTTGTTTAAGCCCTTTATAGTTGAATTAAGGGCTAAAAACAGATGAGCTACAGGCACTCCAATGTTGCGTATTACCGTCGAATCGCTGAGGTCGCGTTGTAAACGTGAAACCGGCAGCTTAGCCGATAAATGTTCAAAGATTGCAATGGCTATACCGCAATTGCCTTCTGAATTTTCGAAATCTATCGGATTTACTTTATGAGGCATGGCAGAGGAACCTGCCTCTGCAGCAACGGTTTTTTGCTTGAAGTAATCCATTGAAATATATGTCCACATATCCCTGTCAAGGTCGGTAATAATTATACATATCCTTTTGAGGCAATCAAAAATTTCCGACAACCCGTCGTAATGGTCTATTTGGGTTGTTATTTCAGAACGTTTTAATTTCAGGGTGCTTTCAACAAATTTATTAGCAAATCTGATCCAGTTAATTTCCGGGAAAGCTGCATGATGTGCATTCATATTGCCGGCAGCTCCGCCGAACTTTGCCGGATAGTTCAAAGAGCTTAAGCAGTTTAGTTGTTTTTTCAGGCGGTTATGGAAAACGTAGATCTCTTTACCGACGGTTGTAGGTGAGGCAGGCTGGCCGTGGGTCCGGGCCAGCATGGGATGTGAAAGCCATTGCTTTGAAAGGGTTTCCAGCAAAGAGAGCAGCTCAAACGTTTTCGGCAACAGCTCGTTGGCAACACAATCCCTTAACATAAGCGGAAAGGCAGTATTGTTGACGTCCTGCGACGTAAGCCCGAAATGTATGAACTCCTTGTAACTGCCCAAGCCGGTATTTTCAAATTTTTCCTTCAGGAAATATTCAACAGCTTTTACATCATGGTTTGTGGATCTTTCTATTTCTTTAACCCGTAAAACATCTTCATCGGAAAACAATGTGTGAATATCATTGATATTTTTATAATCGGAACGGTCTGTATCTTTTAACTGTGGTAATGGCAGCCTGCATAAAGCAAGAAAATATTCTATTTCAACATATATGCGGTATCTGATAAGTGCCTTTTCGCTGAAATATTTTTGCAGTGAAGATGTCATTTCACTGTATCGCCCGTCCAGAGGCGAAATATTATGTAGCCCGGTGTGTTGCATTGTGCTTTTTTTGGCAAAGTTAACAATTAGCTTAACATGCGGTTGTTTTATGAACCTATTTTAAAATAAAAAAAAACCGTATCAAAAAAAGATACGGTTCTTTTTGACGTTATTTGGCATGACTATCTTTTTCTTTTTGCCTGTTTTGCTCTTTCTTTTGACACTTCTTCAAGCTTTTTTTGCCATTTGGATTTTTTTACGGGCTTTTTCTTGCTTTCCTCGATTTTTTTACGAATGGCATTTTCATTAATTAATTTTCTAAACAAGCCCATTTGGCCGAAAGTAATAATGTTTGTTAGGAAATAATAGTAGCTGAGTGCTGAAGCAAAACTGTTAAAAATAGCCAGCAGCATAACAGGCATCATATACATCATCGTTTTCATTCCGGGCATTTGGTTTGTACTGCCCATCATTTGGCTGTTCATCCTGGTATAGATGACAGTTGAAACAGCCATGAGTAAAGTGAAGAGACTGACATGATCTCCATAAAAAGGGAGACTGAAAGGCAAGTCAAGAATGGAATCGTATGATGAAAGGTCATCAGCCCATAAGAATGATTCCTGTCTTAATTCAATAGAGGCCGGGAAAAACCTGAACATAGCAATAAGAATAGGCAGCTGTAAAAGCATTGGTACGCATCCTGCCATTGGGTTAACACCTGCTTTCTTATAAAGTGCCATGGTAGCCTGTTGCTTTTTCATGGCATCTTCCTTTTTGGGGAATTTTTTACCGAGCTCCTCTATTTCCGGTTTTAATACTCTCATTCTGGCTGAAGAGATATATGTTTTATATGCTATCGGCAGCAGAATTATCTTAAGCATTACAGTGAGCATTAGAATAATAATGCCGTAATTAATATCAAATCCATCCAAAAAGTTGAATACCGGGATAATGGCAAAGCGGTTTATCCAGCCGAATATACCCCAACCGAGCGGTATTTGTCTTTCAAGGTCAATATCATATTTGCTCAGGGTCTGGTAATGGTTCGGACCGAAGTAAAGCCGCATCGGGTAAAAATTGTCATTACGGGAAGAGTAGGGCAGATCCATCGAAACGGATAATATTTTGAGAAAATCTTCATTTTCATCATCATGAAGCTGGCTTTCAACCTCAGCACCCATAAAATTGTTTTCGGCAATTATTACTGAAGAGAAGAATTGTTGTTTGAAAGATATCCAATGTACACTTGTCCGCAGGTTTTCGGAATCATCACGGTTTTGTCTCAAATTATCGACTTCGCCGGTAGCAAACCTGTAAAAAACAGTTGACATGCTTTGCTCGTAATCACGGTTTTTTTCCTGGCGAGGCATGTTGATTTTCCAGTCGAGATTAATGCGCGTGGTATTTGCGGCTATAACATCCTGCAGGCCGACAAGGTTAATATCAAAATCTATTATATATTTATTGCCGTGCAGGCCGTAGAGAAATTCAATGTATTTGGGGTTTTCTGCAGAGGAGTTGTCGGTATAAAGCCGCATGGCAAACATAACTGAATCGCCAGGCTCAACAGTTACGGACTTTTCATTCTTGAACCTTTTGTCGTTTAAGTAAGGGGTGAAATAAAGATTTTGTGTGGATATAAGCCTGGCTCTATGGAAAAAGTTTATCGAAAACTCTTCATCATCCCCATAGAAGAGCTTCAAGGGTTTTTGGTCGAAGGTTTTGTAATTTTTTAACCCGACAGAATGAATATAACCACCTTTTTTGCTTATTGAAAGGCTTAAGACATTGTTTTCAAGAACATAAAACCGGTCATCTTTTTTGGCGCTTCCTACAAATATGCCGTATTTATCATGTAATTCCTTTATTTCGGTGTCTGGTATGGTATCAGGATCAAGAGTTTCGGGGTCATCCACAATCTCTTCAGGCACTTTTTCAAAAGCTTCCTCAAGTTTTTCTGCTTTTTCCAGGGCTTCTTGCTGTTCCCGAATCAGTTCAAGACTGTCTTCGATTTTCCTGCGTTCGGCAAACTCCTCTTCCGTTGGCGGATCCGGAGCCAACCAGATACTGTAACCGATCATCAGAAACAGAATGATTACCAGGCCTATTACATTATTACGACTCATGGGTTTGATTTTTGAAAGTGCAAAGATAGATTAAATAAACCAATTTTTGAAATAAAATGATGATTGCCTCAGGGCAAACGCGTGAAAATGCTGTACCTCCCCTGCAGCAGTTTAACACATTAATATTTTAACAGTTATCAATAATTAAATGAAACATTGCCTCCCTTCCATCAGAAACTGATGATAGAGATAAAGTGCAAAATACAGTATATTTTATTGATTTTGCCATAGGTTGAGGCTTCTTAAAAACACTCTGAAATCATCGCTTATAATCAGATATTTTTAATATATGCAAACACATTGAACGGTTTTATTTTATTGTTACTTTGTATATATTTTAATGTTTTTCGGCTCATGATCATCATACTAAATATTTAACCGAAAGATGTTTAATAATATTTTTGATCGTCCATTTATTTGTTAGCCACGAATGCACGAATTTTGTTCGAATATTATTCGCTGTTTTATTCGTGCATTCGTGGCTTTTTATTATTCACATTTTCAGGCTTTCATGTTCTTCAAAATATTCAAGGCATAATTATCATTCCATCCGCACATCTTCC
>PWJZ01000066.1 GCA_003559855.1 Bacteroidales bacterium | reverse complement strand
CGTCAAAAAATTAACATTTACAGAAGATAATTAGCGGGAAGCATTGTTAAAACGGTACTAACCGCGGAGTCGCGAAGGCGCAAAGAAATGTTGAAAACATGAGGGGATTTTTAAAACATTATAAAACTTTGAAAGCACTTGCGCGCCGGCCCGCCCAAACAGCGAACTGTTCCGACTTCTTGTCGGGATGAATGCGATAAGGCTTGGAATTGCGCCTAAGGGGTTTATCCATCTTTGGCTGCAATTCTTGCCTTATCGCAGAGCAGGGGTACGGCGAAGCCCTCATGAGCCCAAAGGGCGAATACCCATTGTTTGAGCTTGATTTTTTGCTATCCCGCACATGCGGGAGAAAAAGTAGAAGAAAGAATCCGGGAAAAACCTTCTCCCGTTCTATATCGGGATTTCTCCCTGCGGTCGAAATAACAGGGTAATTGTGGTATAGGAGCAGGGATAGCTTAGTTTTGCCTTGACTTTTTTGTTGAAGAAAAAAAGCAAGAAGGAAATTAAAAAGAAAACAGATGATAAACTCAAAAAAACATGCATTTTGATAAAAGCTGTAATTATTACCAAAGAAAGAAATCCCATTACAGAACAGGAGAATGTTTTATAAAAGGTATTATTATTATGACAATAAGATCTCTTACTACGCTTTTTCAAAGACCACAATAAGGCAAAGAGGTTCCTCGCTCCACTTGGCTCCGCTCGGAATGATATGGCTGTTTTGGGTTGGGGTAAATTGTTTGCCCCGTGAAACCTTTTGTTTCACTGGGATTAAAAAGCCCGAACAGCACGGTCCCAGTTATCGCCATACTTAGGGTTTTCAAACTGATTGCCATTGAAGAAGAACTGAATCCACGCGAGCTGGTCATCGTACTCAGTAGAACTCCAATAGTAGGCATTAGTAAAGGCACTTCCTCCGTTTGCGATAGCTGTCGTATTAATTGTTTCTTTATTTTGCCACATTAGGTTTAATTCTTCTTTGGAGGGCAGATACCAGTCGCCAAAGCTATCAAAGTTATAATTAGCGCAAACCAATGCTGCGTGATCGCCAAAATCATCTTTTGCAGAATGAACAGAGATTATAATAGAAGTATTCATATTGCCGGCATAGACTTCATCTCCTTTTGCATTTGTTGCATAAGTACCATCAGGTCTCCATTTAGTAAATGCTTGATCTTCTATAGCAGCCACTAAACCGTGCTGCCCTGTCTCATCCACCCAGAACACAACACCACCATGGGTGAAGTCGCCAACCTCATATGTCGGAGCATCTTCTCCGGGCGGGCCTTCAGGACCTTCGGGGCCTTAAGGACCTTCAGGACCTTCATTTCCGCTCTCAGCAAAAAGTGCATAAGGAACGCTCAACAGCTGTGTGGTACCCATAATGGTTCCGTCAACGCTTACCCGGATAAAATAGTGATCAGCACTCCAATCAACAACTTCTAACGGCTGAATCGAGCCGATCTGAAGATTTACCAATCCAAATTCATTGGTTACGGTATTGTGTGTTTCGGTAAAAACCTGTGTGCCTTCAGCACTACCCTGCAAAATGTCAATCTTAACAGTTACATCCTGCGAAACTATAGGTTCACCGGCATCGTTGCGCAATACCGCCTGGTAATTAAAGCTTTGAGGCGCCTGCCCCAAAACGCTTATGCTTATTACGCATAATAGTAAGGTTTTGATAATTTTTTTCATTTTTAAATAGTTTTGGTTTTTAATTTATTTATTTCTTGATTTGATGATTTAATGATTTAACTAATCAACTAATCACCACATCATCACATCATTTTTTAATAATCTTAACAGTTGTCAACTTTTTACCATCTTCAATGATCCTGATAAAATAAACCGCGGGCTTTAGCCCATCAAACGAGACGTTTGTATAGCCGCCGTCGATGCGGTTCTGCCCTATAAGCCTGCCGTTAAAGTCGTAAAGCCGGAAACTCATCTTCTCATAATTTTCAGCTTCTATTTTCAACGTAACATAACTGCTCGCCGGATTGGGAAATGCCGTAATATTATAACCCGGTAAATCAATTTCGTCAATTGATACCACGGTGAGTTTTGGCTGGTGAAAGCCTTGTGTGAGGATGTTTTCACCTGCCATGAAGGTTTCGATAACTGTTTCTCCGAGTGTCCAGCTAACGGATATATCACCGGCTTCATGGTGATTACCCCCGGTAGCGATTACCTCTTGTGCATTGAGAGTCGAAAGTGAAAAGAAAAAAGTTAAAAGTATGGCTGCATAAACACGCCTGCTGATGAAAGCTGCTTTAAACCAGCATGGTTTTTTTGTCATATTGACCTCCTCTTTAAATTAAATTTATTTAAATTGTCATTAAAATGTTACCGTTGTTTTATATTATTTTGGGTAATGCAAACATGGCGGCATTATGTGTATGTAAAATATTAAGATATATTTTTGTTGCAACTTGCTGTTAAAGACGATATAGGAAAATTGTCTGTTTGTTGTTATACGGCTTTTTTATTTTATTTTACTAGGAGTAAAAATGCAGTTAAAACTTAATTATTTGACTTTTAAATATAAAATTAATTTCACATCACTACTGTCCGATTAAAATCTTTTGAAACTCATGAATATCAATATTGATAACAATTTTATTAAAATTTATGGTTTCGGTGGTACTATTTATATTTCTTTTATGCCACCAAGACTCTAAGACACTAAGATGCACTAAGGGCTTTATAATCAGCACTATCAGCTTTGTGAGTCTTAGTGTTTTTGTGTCTT
>PWJZ01000049.1 GCA_003559855.1 Bacteroidales bacterium | reverse complement strand
ATGTTACCTTGTTTCTGACCGGCCGGATCGGGTTTGACGAAATGTTTCAGCAACTGAATACTGCCATCCATCAATTTGCCAAGCGACAGATGACCTGGTTCAGGCGCATGGAGCGGAAAGGGACAGAGATTATTTGGATAGATGGCTCTTTATCTATTCATGACCAATCTCGGCAACTTTTCCGGAATATTTAAATATTACTGAATCTATTCGATTATAAAATATATGTTTATTTAATCACCCCCCCTTTTTTTTATCTTTAACAATAAAATAATATAAAAAATTTACGTATACCCTTAATATTTTTAATAGCTTTGCAATAAATATTAAATTATATTATTTATGACAAACAGACTGAAATCATTAAGGGATGCTTTAAGGCATAAGGCAATAACGCATGAAACGATATCGCCGAAGGTATCTGAATATTATGGCAAAGATGTTTTCTCAAGACAAGTAATGCGTGATTATTTGCCTTCGGATGTTTACACGCAGATGACTGATTTACAATTTTCGAAGCAACAGCTCGATCGAAAAACTGCAGATATGGTTGCGGCTGCGATGAAAGCCTGGGCGATATCAAAGGGTGCTACCCATTATTCTCATTGGTTCTTACCATTAAATGGTGCAACAGCGGAAAAACATGATGCATTTTTTACACCTACTGGCTCGGATACATCTATCGAACAATTTGATGGTACTCAGCTTATTCAGCAAGAACCTGACGCGAGCAGTCTGCCAAGCGGAGGACTAAGGAATACATTTGAGGCCAGGGGTTACTCTGCATGGGATCCTTCTTCCCCTGCTTTTATTCTTGAAGGCACCTTGTGCATCCCGACGATTTTTATATCATACACAGGGGAGGCGCTTGATCATAAAACTCCTTTGCTCAGGACATTAAACTGTCTTGATGAAATTGCGGCAGAAGTTTGTCAGATGTTCGATAAAAGCATTACTCAAGTATATGCTACTTTGGGATGGGAGCAGGAATATTTTCTTGTTGATGAATCTTTATATTTTGCGCGCCCGGACCTAAAGTTATGTGGAAGAACATTATGCGGACATACTCCGGCTAAAGGTCAGCAATTGGAGGATCACTATTTTGGTGCTATCCCCGAGCGTGTTGCATCTTTCATAAAAGACTTTGAAATGGCCGCCTGGCGATTAGGGATTCCCGTAAAAACCAGACATAATGAAGTGGCACCAAACCAGTTTGAATTGGCTCCGGTTTTTGAGGAAGCAAATATTGCCATTGATCACAATCAGCTGATCATGGTGCTTATGGAAAAGTATGCGCGAAAGCATTTTTTTCGTATTCTGTTTCATGAAAAGCCTTTTGAAGGAATAAACGGCTCAGGGAAACACAACAACTGGTCATTAGCAACCAACACCGGAAAGAATTTATTAAGTCCGGGGCATACTCCAAAAACCAATTTGCTGTTTCTGACCTTTTTTGTAAATATCATTAAAGCAGTAAGTGCTCATGCTCCATTACTGAGAGCTGCGATAGCTTCTGCAGGAAACGATCACCGGCTTGGAGCAAATGAAGCCCCACCGGCAATTATTTCAGTATTTATAGGAAAAGATCTTAATAATGTTTTAAACGATATACTTAAAAGGGTCAAAGAACGTAAGATGACACCGGATGAAAAAACCCAGCTTAAGTTTAACATTGGTAAGATTCCGCGAATCATTTTTGATAATACGGATCGTAACCGAACCTCACCCCTGGCATTTACCGGCAATAAATTTGAATTTCGGGCAGTTGGAGCTTCTGCAAATTGCGGCCCGTCAATGATTGTTTTGAATACCATACTCGCGGATCAACTGAAACAATTCAAAAATGAAGTTGACCTATTGCTAAACAAAAACATTCCAAAGGATGAGGCCATTTTCCGCATATTAAGAAGGTACATTAAAGATGCTCAATTCATTATTTTTGAGGGGAATAATTACAGTGAGGAGTGGGTAAAAGAAGCAGCTAAACGAGGTTTGTCAAACGTTACAAATACGCCAGAGGCTCTGGAAGCTTATCTTTTGCCAAAAACCCTTGCTCTCTTTGATAAAAACAATATCCTTTCCAAAGATGAATTGCATGCTCGTTATGAAATAAAGATGGAATCTTACTCCAAGGTACTTCAAATTGAATCCAGGGTATTGGGTGATCTTTCCGGAAACCATATTCTGCCGGCTGCAATCCGATACCAAAACATATTGCTGGAGAACATAAAGCTATTAAAACAGGTTGTTCCTGATGCTGATGCCAGTGAACATGTCACTCTGGGCCTGGAAACCATCGGAAAAATATCAGAACACATTGTTCAAATCAAAAAGCTGGTTGCAAATATGATTGCTGAACGAAAACAGGCAAAATTAATTGAGGATTCTGCAAAAAAAGCATACTTATATCATGAGCGCATAAAGCCTTTGCTTGAGCAAATCAGATATCATGTTGACAAGCTTGAGGTTTTGGTAGAGGATCGTTTGTGGCCATTACCCAAATACAGGGAGCTCTTGTTTATCAAATAAATGACTTCCTGTTGGGGTTTATATCCGGTAAGAAAACCCGATACCAAGCAGCTGTCTGGTTTGGGTCTTTTGAATGGTATCATGGTCATACAAAAGATGGAAAAGGAAACTTGCTGTTAAATAGTGGTTTATCTTTAAATTGACAGATGTTTCCCAATCAACATTGGTATTTTTCCTGTTGTCCTTTTCATTATCCACCAGATTGTTGAACAGGGTAAGTCTTGATTCAACAATAACATCCTCAAAAACTTCCTTACTAAACATGAAGT
>PWJZ01000018.1 GCA_003559855.1 Bacteroidales bacterium | reverse complement strand
TTTGATAAAAATGACAGCTGTATAACTTTAAAAATCAATACGTTGCAAAAAGTTAAGAAATGTCAATTTTTGAAGACTTTCAACCTATTGTATATGAATTAGTTATGAGTTTTGTGAAACCCTATACAAATTATTAAGATTAGGATAAAAGGAAAATAATAAATATTCCTTAATAAAAGAAATTAAATAAACGGAAATAAAAATGAACAGGTTTGTATTGTATTAAAATAAAATTATATCTTTGATCCATGATCCCAAAATAAAAAAGGCTTTTTTTAAAACAAAATTTATTTATTAACCAAATTTATAATAAAATGGAAGAAACAAAACGACTTGATTTTGGTCAAACTCTTAAAGGTGCGATACAGATTGGCGTAAAAAATGCTGTAACTGTTATTGTTACAACCATTTTGTATGTTATTACTGTATGGATCCCCTATCTGAACATTGGTACAACCATTGCTTTCTTCACCGTTTTGCCGGTAAGACTTGGTAAAGGCGAAAGTTTTTCTCCTGCTGAGATTTTCGATGCCAAGTACAGGGAAAACATGACCAATTTTTTCCTTGTATTAGGTTTGTTTAATGCCGGTGTAGGATTTGCATTTATATTGGCATTTTTCCCGGGATTGGTGATCATGTATGCCTGGATGCTTGCAGCAGCACTTGTTATTAACAAAGGCATGAAGCCTATTGAAGCTCTTAACCTAAGCTATAAAGCAACTTACGGTAGTAAGTGGGTGATCTTCTTCTCCTACCTGGTTTTGGGAATTATAATTTTTGTAATTAACTTGATATTAGGTTTGATAGCCACCGGATTGGGATATCTGGCAACCTGGCTGGGAGTATTTTTCGGATTCATATTTGGTATTGTGATTGCCATTATTTCGCTGGCAGCTGTAATAGGTCTTTATGGTACGATATATAAGCTTCTGATCATTGATAATCCGGCGATTGAGCAGGAAACTTGATCATTTTTTTCATAGCGTTATTTTAAAAAGGTTGCCCTGATATTCGGGACAACCTTTTTTTATCTTAATGAGGTAGTGGTTGTTGCTTTGGCGATTCCGGTGAAACAAACTGCCGTTGCATTTTTGCTCTGCACCATGAATCCTAATACATGTTCAACTATTGTCCTTTATCTTGTTTGCACTGCGGATCATCCAAATGTTGAAGGTTCTGTACAGAATTACCAGTTGCTTTGTAAGTATCAATAAGTTTACTCCCGGCATCAACTTCAGCAGGATTTTTACCCAAAGTAATATTTAATATTTACCTAAAATTCTAAAATGAGTCATAAAAAATCACTGCCGAGCGGAGCGAGACAACGAACACAATATAATTAAACACTCTGTGAGTAAATTTCAAAACACAAATAACAACCGGGCGTGCCGACCAACTGGAGACCACGTTCGGTTGTAATTTATTAAATTTCAATTTAGAAATTCAGGATTTATTTAATGATGTGTTTTTTTGCTTGCAGAATGTTGTTTGAGAAAATAAGTAATATAATTTTTTCAGAAGTTCCATTAAATAATTTTACTTTT
Organism: Bacteroidales bacterium; assembly: GCA_003559855.1. Lineage (GTDB taxonomy): Bacteria > Bacteroidota > Bacteroidia > Bacteroidales > UBA7960 > PUKZ01. The sequence goes on along the minus strand of PWJZ01000018.1, from coordinate 9,633 downwards.
TAATTCCGGATATTTTTGTTTATACCTTTTCAACAACAACCGCAATTCCCTGTCCAACACCAATACACATAGTACAAAGAGCTCTTTTTAACCCGGTATGTTGCAATTGATAGAAAGCAGTAGTAACAAGCCTTGCACCACTCATTCCCAGCGGATGTCCGAGGGCAATGGCTCCGCCGAGAGGGTTGATCCTTGGGTCATCATCGGTCAATCCAAGTTCTCGTGTACAGCCTAATGCCTGTGCAGCAAAGGCTTCATTAAGCTCTATAACATCAAAATCATCCAGCTTCATATTCAATCTTTTTAAAAGTTTGTTGGTTGCCGGCACGGGGCCCATCCCCATTATTCTCGGCAATACTCCTGCGACTTCCATTCCCAGGATACGGGCCTTAGGTTTCAGGTTATGTTTTTTCACAGCATTGTCCGATGCAATAATTAATGCGGCAGCACCATCGTTAACACCGGAAGCATTTCCGGCTGTAATGGTGCCTTTTTCATGCACTATGGGTTTTAATGTGGATAACTTTTCCAGTGAAGTTTGTCTTGGATGCTCGTCTTTATCAACAATAACAGGATCTCCTTTACGCTGGGGGATAGTTGCCGGGATGATCTCTTCAGCTAATGCTCCATTATTTTGAGCTTCCTGGGTCTTTTGCTGACTCCACAAAGCAAACTTATCCTGATCTTCACGGCCGATTTTATAATCTAATGCAATGTTTTCGGCTGTTTCTATCATCGATTCACAGCTATACTTTTTTTCCAGCTTTTTGTTTATAAACCTCCAGCCAATAGTTGTATCATACATTTTCTGCGTTCTGGAAAATGCTGAAGCAGCCTTTTCAATTACCATTGGGGATCTTGACATGCTTTCCACTCCGCCGGCAATTATTAATTCCGCCTCATTTACTTTTATAGTACGAGCTGCTGTGCCAATAGCATCCATTCCCGAACCACAAAGCCTGTTAATCGTAACTCCGGGAATAGTTTCTGAAAAATCTGCCAGTAAAAGTGCCATCCTTGCAACGTTTCTGTTATCTTCACCGGCCTGGTTAGCGCATCCCATCAAAACATCATTTAATTCATCCCAATCCACTTTGGGATTTCTTTCCATTAAGGATTTTAGGACTAATGCTGCAAGATCATCAGTTCTAACGGAAGATAACGAGCCTCCATATTTTCCCACAGGTGTGCGTACAGCATCACAGATGTAAACATTCCGCATAACTTGTTATTTTTGTAATTTTTCTATTTTAGGCTTCATTTCTTTAAAAGCTCTTAATAAACCTTCTGAAAGACTATCAACCTCATTTTGCGTAATAGCAGTTGAGAACATGCAGGCCAGTGTGTTGATCAAAAGCATTTTTTCTTTATAATAGAGATAATCAAGCAGGTCATTAATAACACTCTTAGTTTCCGGAGTTTGATGCGCCTCCCGGTATGTCTTGGGAGGTGTTGGCCTTAAATGAATGCGAAACATTGATCCTGCCCCTGTTATAGAAACAGGAACATCAGCAATTTTTACTGCTTCTTCTACCTGGCTTATTGCTTTGTTTGCCAAAGCATTCAATTTTTCAACTGCTTCTTTATCAAAATCTCTCATTGCAACATAACCGGCTGTCATAGTGATCGGATTAGCGGAAAAGGTGCCTGAATGGGGGAAGAGCAGTTTAGGTTCACGGGGATCAAGCACTTTCATAACATCTTCTCTGCCACCTAATGCCCCTACGGGAAAGCCGCCACCAATGATCTTTCCTAATGCGGTAAGATCAGGCTTCACAGGATACTTATCCTGGGCTCCTCCATAACTAACTCTTAATGTAACCACCTCGTCAAATACCATCAATCCATTATTCTTTCTTGTCCAGTTATATATTGCTTCAATAAATTCGTTAGACCCCGGCACTAACCCCACACGATGCGGTACCGGATCCAGTAATACGCAAGCTATTTCATCCGCATGTTGATCAAGAATGGCTATCGTTCTTTCAATATCGTTAAAAGGAAAAATAATTACATCATCCAAAACACCTTTGGGAGTACCATAGGCCAGTGGTACGCTGTTGGGTTTATCAATATCTCCCCAGGTTGACGGGTCAGGAAACTGGCTGACTTCAGCAAAATCGTAAGTTCCGTGATAAGCTCCTTCGGTTTTTGCTATTTTTGGTTTCCCTGTATAAGCCCTGGAAGCTTTTATCATAGTCATAACAGCCTCCGTACCGGAATTCACAAACCGAATTCTTTCTATTCCATCTATCCTTTCACATAAATGACGTGCAAAAGTTACTTCCGTTTCAGATGCCATCGTATATGCGGTGCCGATTTTCAATTGTTCAATTACCGCATCAACAATAGGAGGGTAAGCATGCCCGTGAATCAAGGCAGCCATATTATTTGCAAAATCTATTCGTTCTACTCCGTCAATATCATTAATACGACAGCCGGAGGCATAATTAACATAGTTCGGATAAGGCTTGCGATACACTGTATTCCGGCTAATACCCCCTGTTAAAACATTGCACGCCTCTTTATAAATTTTTTCGCTACTACGATCCATTCGAATAAAAGTTATCTTATATTTTTAAATTGAATAAATAACAAAAAACAACCGAGCGTGCCGACCAACGGGAGACCACGACCGAAGGGAGTAACATTGCAAGCTCGTGAACACTTATTAAATAATAAATCTGTGAACAATAATCAAAACTCTACCGAACTCGCTAAATTACTCGGTGGCCATTTGTGTTTTGGAATTTACTCACAGAGTGTTTAATTATATTGTGTTCGTTGTCTCGCTCCGCTCGCCAGTAATTTTTTATAATTCATTTTATAATTTCAGGCTTATTCAAAACTCTCCTATAAAATAATTTACATGATTAACAAACCTGGTATTATTAATTCTGATATTATTGTAACAGGCAACGGATATTTGTCAACCCTAAATACAAAACCTCAAATACGTCACACTCTTCCTGGCTATGCTTCCAGCCCTATGCTTTATGCTCTATGCATTCTGCTCTTTGCCCTTTGCAGGCATAAAACCACTCAACCTATCAACCATTATCACGGCAGTATTACTGATCACCATCATTTATCAGCGTATTTATAAAGCGTCGCTTCAGTATGCTCCTGTAAAAATTCAAATGTTATGTCGGGAGCAAGTTCCTTAACAAAAAGCTTTTTATCAACAACATCAATAATTGCAAGGTTAGTGTAAATCCTGTTTACTACATTCTTCCCGGTAAGTGGATAATTACATTTTTTGACTATTTTAGGTTCTCCTGTTTTAGTACAATGCTTGGTAATGACAAAAATGGTTTTAACTCCTGCTACCAGGTCCATTGCTCCGCCCACAGCCGGGATAGCACCGGGTGCACCTGTTGACCAATTTGCCAGATCACCTTCCTCAGAAACTTGCAATGCTCCCAGTACACAAATATCAATATGTCCTCCCCGTATCATGGTAAAACTGTCGGCATGATGGAAATAACATGCTCCGGGTACGGCTGTGACATATTTCTTTCCTGCATTGATCAACTCAGGGTCTTCTTTACCTTCCTCCGGTATACTGCCCATACCAAGCAAGCCATTTTCAGTATGGTAAATAACCTCACGTCCTTCCGGAATAAATCCCGATACCAGCTCAGGCATCCCTATTCCCAAATTGACGTATGCACCGTTATGAATATCCATGCCAACCTTTTGAGCCATTTCTTTAGTACTCCACCCTCTATTTTTATCTGTTACTTGCATATGTACCTTCTGTTTTCAGCTACCAGTTTTGATTCATCTTCGGGATTGGTAATTTCAACGACTTTTTGCACAAAAATACCCGGTGTTACAACACATTCGGGATCAATTTCTCCAAGGTCAAGAATTTTTTTTGCCTGGACAATAGAAGTTTTTGCAGCAGTGCACATTATTGGCCCGAAATTCCTGGCAGTCTTGTTATAAACAAGGTTGCCGAATCTGTCAGCATATTTACATTTAACAAGCGAGTAGTCTGCTTGTATACCATATTCCAGGACGTGTTTTTTTCCGTTGAAACTACGTATTTCTTTACCTTCACCCAGGGGAGTGCCGACGGATGTTGGTGTGTAAAATGCCGGTATTCCGGCACCTCCTGCTCTTATTCTTTCAGCTAAAGTTCCCTGGGGAACAAGCTCAAGTTCTATTTCTCCTTTGTGGTAAAGTTCCGGAAACACTTTAGAGTTAGTAGATCTGGGGAAAGAACAGATCATTTTTTTAACTTGCTTGTTCTCTATCAAAGCTGCAAGTCCAACATAACCGCTTCCGGTGTTATTGCTGACAACAGTCAGATCTTTAGCCCCGTGGTCTATTAAAGCATGTATCAATTCTATTGGACTGCCGGCTTCCCCAAAACCACTAATCATTATTGTAGCTCCGCCTGGTATTTCCGAAACCACCTCAGCAGCACTTTTTACAATTTTATTAATCATATCTGATCGTGGGTTTTCATTTCATGTTCCAAAGCTGCCGTAAGCTTTCTTTCAATCTCTGCTAATTCGTCTTCATAGAAATATTTGTTGGCATTGTAGGGTTTTAAGTTTTCAATGACACATTCTTCCTCATCATATTCGGCCAAATACACTTTGTCAATCCAGTCCATATTTCTGCCCTCATTAAATTTAAGCACGAAAAGCTTTTCGCCGTTAATCTCTGTTGTACCGATCAATGAAACTTTTCCCGCAGAGGATGTCATGGTTATATAGCGGGATGGTCTATTTACTGAGGCAAGAGTTTTGAATACCTTGCCAAATACTCTGTCAATATCAGCCAGCGGGGCCGTAAAATAATGATGTTCTCCTGTTGGCCTGGCACAATACATTGAATGAAAGCCAACTCCCAAACAACCCATTATATTACCTAAGTCAATCCAGTTTTGCGCCGAACGATCAACATCAATTTTACCTTGTTCATCGGTATAGATGCTTATATGTTTCATTATAGGGCTTTGACTTTTTAAGGTAACTCCATAAGACTTGATCCTGCGCAGAGCAGCTATTGTAGCCGGATTCAATATCTCTCTCGGCGTTGAGAAGTGAGAAATGAAAATCAATTGGATGCCGTTATCAACAACCTTTTGCATCAATTCCAGCATCTTTTTGTAATCATCGGATAGTATCCGTTCAGGCTGATAAGTTAACACTCTTGTGCCCAGGCGTATGGTTTTAATGTGCATCAGCTCAGGGTCATTAATAATCGGGTCAACATATTCGGCAAATCTTTCATATGTCAAATATCCCGCATCGCCCCCTGTTATTAACACATCACTTATCTCTTTATGCCTCCTGAGGTATCTGTGTATCTGAGAAACATCATGCTGAACAAACATATCTTCATCGCTTCTGACCTGGGCATGCCGAAAGCAATAAGTACAGTATGCAAAACAACTCTGTGTGGTTTCGTCAAGTACCAGCTGAATGGGAGGATATTTGTGCTGGCTGCCTTTAATTATTTCCAATTCATCATTGTCATTGATAAACCAGGGCTTGTTAAGTAACTGTTTGCCATCATGAGGATTGGTCTTTCTCTGATATTCCTTTACAATCCGCTTTTTCTCTTCATCACTTTTTGCATCAAGATATTTCTGCACTTCTTCTTTTCTGATCATGTCCGGCTGCGGAACAACCAGCTTGTACAAAGGGTCCTTCTCATAATCATGCCAGTCTATTGCATTCAAAATATGCTTTGTAGCCATAAACCGGTAAACTTCAATGAAAAACTCACGCTTTTTTATATTGCTTATTTCAATACCGTTATCTTTCAGTATTTGTATTACTTCTCTAAAGCCTGACAAGCCTGAATATTGCTCCTTATCGGTAAAAATAAGCTTACCGGTTCTGAACAGCCCGGAATGCTGAGGATATTTCGTATGCAATCTGTTTAGTAAACCGGCAGGCAGCAAATTCTCATTTTCAATTATTCTTATTGTTTCCTCAGAGTGTTGGTGCCTTATTAACATGTCTTGAATGTCGGAAAAATCCATTTGTTTTTTATCAACTTGTGTATTCATTTTTGTAATGTTTTGCTGAAAGTATTCAGAAAAATCATGTAATTTATTATATTTTCCAAAGTCTCAATTTTTTACAACAAAGATAACTAATTTCGGTCATTTCTAATTACTTTGTATGCAAAAATAACAGGGCTTGAAACTGTTATTGGTTATTTGATTTTTTTGAGTAAACATTTCCGAGAAAAATAAAAATTGCTGCTGTGCAAATTGCTACATATGTGTTTTCAACGGACCACCATCCTAAAATACCGGCAAGGATATTCAACCCAACCGCTATTGTTCCTCCTATGAAAGCAAATCGCACTCCTGTAGTATTTATCCAGCCTTTTTTATACAGCCCCATTAAAATGATAATAGCTCCAATAGCTCTTATACCATAAGATATATAAGCCATGTCAAGTATACCACCTGTGCTGTAATATGCTAATGGAATAGTAATAACGTTAACAAGCAGTACAAGTTTTCTTGCAGTAGATATTATTTTTTTATCTATGGCTGTTTTGTTGATCAGGCCGGAGTAAATATCTTTTGTTGCGATAGTCACTACTGCAAAGTTGACCGGACCGACAGTGGAAAGTATAGCTGCCAGTATTCCTGCCAGGGCTATACCTCCAATTACCGGGTGAATGAATTCAGGTGCAACCATAAGGGTAGGCAACACCATTTTGGCGTTTATTATTTGGTGTGCACTTTCCCATAATGGACTGGCAGATGTTGTAACATCAAAATAGTTGCCGGTTTTTGCCACCAGCCCGAGCAATGCTACCATAATACCAAACGGTGCAATTATCAATGAAGATAATATGGCAGCTCTTTTTGCCACAGAAGCACTACGGGCAGCAAAAACAGGCTGTATGCTGGCCTGCCCTGCCATACCACCCAAAACCCCACCCAAAATAAGGCTCCATGCATAACTTAACCCCCCGCTGAAAGGATTATATAAATTTTCGGGTGAACCAATATCTACCATCTTATCTTTTAAAACAGCAAAACCACCTATATCATTAACTCCGATAATAGCAGCAGCCCCGATCCCGAAAAACATAACTCCAACGTGAAGTATACCCGTTATGGCAAGGGCATGCATGCCGCCTGCATAAGTATAAACCGTGATTATTAAGGAGGAAATTATCACCGAATACAACCAGGGAATATCAAACATAGCTGAAATAATACTGGCTGAGGTTTGTAACTGAACAAAAGCCAGAACTATATAGGCAAACAAAAAAGCTACTGCTGAAACCGCCCTGGCTTTTTTACCAAATAAGTTCTCAAGCATCTCACTAACCGTATAAACACTTTTTTCACGGTAGTGCCTGGCAACGGTAAACCCTATTATTATCATACCTATTGCTGTGGAAATATTATAAAGTACAGGCTGCATTGTACCCGATAGAAAAGCCCTTTCGCTAACCCCAATAGTACTCATCCCGCCTAACCACTCCGAAGCTATTACAAAAGCACATGCAATAACACCAAGATTCCTGCCTGCTACAAGAAAATCAGACGCCGAACGACTTGCCATACGCCTGGTAAACAACGAAACCAGTGTTATAAATGCAAAATATATTATAACAACCAATAAGTAAATATTCATAAATTATATAAGTAACAAATTATAAATCATGATCATGTGTTCCGATAAATATATTGAAAAGCATTGGTGAACAGATTTGACTGGTTGTCAATAATTTTGTATTTTGCAATCTGATTTAATAAATTATTATACCTGTACAGTAACACTGTTTTTTAAATAATAAAACATACAAAACTATGGAACTTTTGTTAAAATTAAGTGATATTCTTCAAGCCGGGTTTTTCGAAAGAGTTATCTCTTTATGGCCATTTTTGATTGTTTTGGTGGTATTGTTGCTTGCTTTTTTATGGTATCACCAGGTAAAACAAATGCGTCGCCGGCAAGACAGGTATGACAGGAAAAGGATGATCGGTATTATTAATCCTGTGATCCTTTTGGGTATAATAACTTTGCTTATTCTGATGTTGCTTTCATTTCCCTTTTTCTTTGAAAGACTTGAAGAAGCCATTGATGAAAAAGAAAATGATGAGTTGTCAATTGACCCCAAAAAAGTGTACGATAAAACTTTTTTAATAGAGGGGATGGAGAGTGATGATTGTGAAGTTTTTTTGGAAGAGGAGTTAAGCAGGCATTATGGTATCAAAATGGTTAAAACATCATATATTGATAATATGGCGATGGTACTGTATGACACAACGATGATTTGCCGCGGGCATATTACCGAAATTATAGAGTCAGCAGGGTTTGGAGTAATAAATGATGACTGACGGAAGGAAAGCAGATGTCATTGTATTTATCATAATAATGATCTCACCAACTTTTTATAAGACACATATTATGGGAGGATAGGGCTTAGGATTTGAGAGGGGAGCATAGGGCTTAATAATACCATGTTATTTTTTCTTCACTATTTACTCTATGTCTTATGCCATATGCTTTAAGTCTTTTAGAGCAATGTGACCGGCGAAACATGGTGCGGGGGCTCTGTTATAAATATTTATTTTTTAACAGGAAAGCCGGAAATTCGATTATGATTTTCAGGTAATAAATACGCTAATGCCATTCCAATAATAAATGCGATGGTAAAATTTATAACTAATGCTAATATTGCTATTATTCCTGTTACCAGATAAGAACTGGTTTTTAAACCATGTTTCCCAATCTCAAGTGAAACAAAAACCAATAATGCTCCAAATACACCCATTGGAATAATTGAAACAAATTGCGGACAGGCAAAAAACAAAGCAATTGGCAATAAAATTGCACCACTTATAATATTAGATCCCCCGGTTTTTGCGCCAAATCTAAATTGTGCTGCCAACCCCCCGGCTCCATGACACATAGGAAAACCTCCAAAAGGAACAGATGTTAGATTTATTATGCCGATGCTTTTTGATAACTTGTCGGGATTAACATCTCTTTGAAAAGTATCATGAAATAGTAATGAGGTAGCAAGTATGGCATTGGTGATTGTTAATGGCGCTTGTGGCAGAGCTAATAGCCAGCCCCCGCTTTTAAAATCCTGTAATGTTGGAATAATGATATCCGGTAAGGGCATAAGGCTGATTGAAGGAATACCATATATGAAAAAGCCAACAACTATACCTATAATTAAAACAACTATTGATGAAAGATTTGGTATTTTTGAAAATGTACTTGCAACAAAAAATATCAGAATAATAATTATACATATAATAGCTAAAACATAATCCTCTATAATATAACCTATAGATGTTTTAATCAAAATCAATGCTAATCCTAACTGAATGCCCCTGATTACACTTTTCGGCACTTTTTTTTGAATATATTTCATCCCTTTACATAAACCCAGCACGAAAAAAAATACTCCCAAAATTATCCCGGATGCGGCAATTTCCTTCTGGGTTAAACTTCCTGCTATTACTATTGCTCCAATAGCTTTCATAGGTTCAATAGGTACTGGTAATTTAAAATATATTCCAGTAATTATATACCAGATAGAAAAAAACAGAAGTATATGCCCCAAATTAACATCTGATACAATAGCCACTCCTAGTACAATAGGAATTAAAGTTCCGTAATC
>PWJZ01000056.1 GCA_003559855.1 Bacteroidales bacterium | reverse complement strand
TGAAGGAGGGTCATCCTTTCTCATTCCCGGAAGATGGATTGTCATTTCTTCATAAGGATATATGGGATAATCTGTAAACTTTTCATAGAAAAAAGGTGTAAATGCGTAAACACCATTATCCATTAAGGTCGTATATACGGCAAATGATTCAATAACATTGTCACTGTTATTGTATATGGTCATTTCCGTATCATAATAAAAAGCAATTGGATCATTCGGATCATTATCAATGTATTCATATACAATATTGGAAATGTTGAAGTCAACGATCTCTATATTAGGCCATATGTAGTTTCCCGGTTCTTCTTCAATATCATAAGAATACACCGCCATTTGTCCTGATTGTGAGGTTCCGGTAAATAAAAAACGGCTACCTGAAATCAAAAAATCAGGTGTCTCAACATAAAGGTCAAATGTTAAAGGTTCTGATGCATTATGATTTTCAATTATCACCATTTGTATTTCCTGGTCTTTTAAACCCATCACCCAAAGCTTATCATCAAAGGTCTTTAAGCTGTTTAAAGAAATATCTTGAGAAACAGGTATCGTGTCCATAATCTGCAAATCGACATCCAATGTGATCAACTTGCTTGAAAAAAGCTGGTAAACAGTATCATTATGCACCAAATTCTGCAAACATGCATCTTCAAATCCTACAGAGTCCAGTATATTGCCTTCCATGTCCGCAATGTACAGACTTTCAGCAGTCATCATTAAAAACCTGTTTTCGTTAATAAAGCCAATTTGTTTAATTTCAAAAGCATAACTTTCCAGCCAAACAAATTGACCTGATGCATCGGTTTTAACCACGGTGTTGTCATGCAGCACAATGAGTATTTCTTTGCTTTCATAGACATCCATAGATACAGGTGACTTGTTTTCATATTCTTCAGGGTTTTCCCAGAAGTGTTTGTTCTGAAATATCAGATTACCATGTTTATTAAATTTTGAAAAAGACAAAAAGCTTTCATCCCAATTATCATAATTATAACCCACTGCATATATATGGTTTGCATGGGTGGAGATCAAGCCAAAAAGTCCGCCGGGAAAAAACACAGGAGATTTGCTGTCACCGGTTAAAAGCGGTTTTTCTGCTGACAGGATACCTCCACCTGTGACTTTTGAATCCTTATATGAACCGTTAACATGCCACAAAACATTACCATCTAAATCATAAGCAACAAGGCTGTTTGTAACAAAGTAGGGTAATTCATAACCCCCATGACCAACATAGCCCATTTGCAAGATTATTGAGTCATTTAACAACGCATTGCCGGCTGCCGTGGACTTGTTATGGTTCTGTGCGTCTAAGACCCTGGTCCATAGTGGTTGAGAAAAGGAATTAATGCTTAACAATAAGAAAATGATTGGAAACAGGACATTAGCTTTCATAATTTCAAAGTTTGCAGGGAATTGATTCCCGGTTTATTTTAAATAGCTATCAACGGTTACGTATATGAAACGTTTGGCATTTCGAAACACTTACCTGTCGAGTTACAAGTGCTTTTGATACGGGCTGAAACGTTCGATAACTCACTGACTGCCAAATGTTTTTATATACGATGTTGTGGTGCGTTTTTCTTTATGCTGTCATGGGATTTATTTGTATCTGTCCACCGATTGCTCTTAATACTTTCATAATTGTCTCAAATTGAGGTTTTGCCCCATCCGAAAAAGCTTTGTATAAACTTGGTCTACTTAATCCAGCTTCTTGAGCAATTTTGGTCATACCGATTGATTTTGCTATATGTCCAATAGCTGTAATAACATCGGATTCGTTTCCTTCTGCTAAAACAGTATTAAGGTATTCTGCTATCATCTCGTTGCTATCTAAATAGTCAGCTATATCAAATTTTGAAGTTTTCATTTTTCTGCTTTTTAAGTCGTTTTAAAATCTCTTTTGCCTTTTCAATGTCTCTCTGTTGATTTGATTTATCCCCACCAATGAGTAGAATGATAATTTTACCGTCTGATTCTTTAAAATATACCCTGTACCCTTTAGTTTAGTCAATTTTCAACTCCCGAATACCATTTCCAACAGGTTCGCAATCGCCAAAGTGTTCATCATTCTCAATCTTTTGAATGCGAAACAAAATTTTGGCTTTGGCTCTTAAATCTTTCAGTTTTCTTAGCCATTTATCAAATTCGTCTGTTTTCTCAATTATATACATTTACTAAACTGTATTCATTTGGATACAAATTTATGCAATCTTTTCAATTTATGAAAGGCTTAATTAAAAATTCGTAAGGAAAAAACGATTTATAATGTACTATGGCTGTGTCTCATAAAATGCACCACAACTCCCTTCTCAATATGAAAAAATCATACTTATGCTATCATAAGAAGTGTATAAGTATGATTAATGTGATGAATATTTCTTCCACTTGCCGCTGAGTATAAATATAATGCCTAAAGGCATTTAAAAAATTATAAATCATCAAATGTATCAATTAGCAAATGTGATAATTAGCAAATTAGCAAATGTATCAATTAGCAAATGTGCAGGCCTGCCTTGGATTGTAAAATCCGCGCCAGCGAGGATTTGTATTTTCATGGGTCTGTGGCTGAAAAACCCCGAAGGGTTGATATGATTTTAGGATGATGCGGATGCGACGATTAAACCACTGTCCGTACAGATGCATTGTTGAATCGTTGAATCGTTGAGTGGATGATTCGTTTAGCGTTTAGAGTGTATGGTATTGATCTTCCGCATATGAGGGATCTGCGTATAGAAATCAAGGCAACTAAAGGTTGAGGTTGAGATTAAGGTTAAGACATTCGGGAATACTCCTGTCATCCTTGACGAAGCGGAGTGCAGAGAAGGATCTGTTAACTTGCCAATAAAATCTTCGCTTGCGCTTATCCTTAATCTTAATCTCAATCTCAATCT
>PWJZ01000117.1 GCA_003559855.1 Bacteroidales bacterium | reverse complement strand
TTTATTTTAAGGACAGTAGTAAAAAATTATACTTATTAATTAACAAAATTTTACACAAATGAAACATACAATAAGCATTATTTACGGTTCTGTGCGTACTGGGCGTCAGGGAATTCTGGCGGCCAAATATCTTGAAAAGAAGGTTAAGGAAAGAGGAGTTAAGACTTATCTTATTGATCCTTTGGAATATAGTTTACCATTTCTCGACAAGATGTACAAGGAATATGACAAGGGAGAAGCGCCTGCTCAAATGGAGCAACTTGCAACTATTTTTAATCAAACCGACGGTTTTTTGATCGTATCAGGCGAATATAATCATAGCATTCCGCCGGCACTTAAAAATATTTTGGATCATTTTCAAAGTGAATATTTATTCAAGCCTTCCGCAATTGCTTGTTATTCGGCAGGTATTTTCGGAGGTGTCAGAGCAGCCGTGCATCTGCGGGCGATCCTTGGTGAATTGGGAATGCCATCGATATCATCAATGCTACCTTTTATAACTATAGGTGAATTATTCAATGATGATTTGACTCCAAAGAATAGCATTGTAGAAAAATCAACAGCAAGGTTTCTGGATGAATTTGTATGGTATGTTGAAGCTTTGAAGAATCAACGGGAGAAAGGGGTGCCGTTTTAAAGTCCCGATCTTTGTGCCATATGGTGCAAAGATCGGGACGGATTGGTATCTATGGATGGTCATATATTCTACCGTTATTTCGCCTCTGCGAGGTGATAGTGGAAATAGCATATGTCCTGGTTTTCAACAGGAGCGTTTAAAGCCTTCACCTGTTCCATCACGAGATTTCTCCCTGCCGGTCGAAATGACCCCGCCGTTGGTGATCGGGAGGGATGAGAGGAGAGGACGGCGAAGCCGCCCTCTCCTCTCATCCCCTTTATTATCAAGCACTTATGTCATTTCGGCCGGAGCGATAGCAGAGGGAGAAATCTCGTAGACTTATTGTAAACGTTGCAAAAAGTAAAAAACGGAAGCTGGCAATTTTTTACTAAAAACCCTTAGGGTTTTTGGAAACCCTAAGGATCTATACCGGAAGGGTTTATACCCTAAGGGTTTATACCGGAGAAACCGGAAGCTGTCTAAAAGATAACCTTTGCTATTTCTCCATTGCATTAAACATTTCATCTCTTTTATCAGGCGGTGATGTACGAAGGCTTACAATTATAGTTACCAGAAATGACAATGCGAATGCAGGTACCAGCTCATATATCAGATCACTGAGAAACAGATTCCATATTATTACCGTAACCGCCCCTGTGATAATTCCTGCAATTACTCCTGCATGCGTTGTTCGTTTCCAATAGAGTGCAAGGATGGTTGTAGGACCGAATGATGCTCCCAGGCCTGCCCATGCAAATAACACCAGCCAGAATACAAGTTCGCCTGCAAGCCATCCCATTATTATCGCTAGCACCACAAGTAAAAAGACAACTGTACGGCTCATAAATACAAGTTTTGATTGAGATACTTCCTTGCCCTTCATTATCATTTTTTCGTAAACATCTCGTACCACGGCAGATGCTCCCACCAGCAACTGGGAATCAGCCGTAGATACTATCGCAGCAAATATAGAAGCTATGACCAATCCGAAGAGAATAGGGGTGAGGTGTTCCCATGCCAGCATAGGGTAAAGGTTTTCAGAGTCTTCGCCGGGAAGCATTATCAATTCCGGATAGTAAAGCCTGCCGACCAATCCTACAAACAAAGCACCACCTGCCATTATTATGTTTGCCAATGTACCCATTAAGGCAACCGACTTAAAAGCCCGCGGGTTCTTTATCGACATGTATCTTGAAATGACATGAGGATTCCCGGGCGGGCCCAGCCCAATGCCGATAAATCCAATCATAGCACCTATACTTAATGCCATAGGATTTATGAATTCACCCGTCTCAAATTCCATTAAATGGCTTATAAACTGACTGAAGCCGCCGATATCAATGATACCAACTACCGGAACAATGATAAGTGCTGCCATGATCACAAACGCCTGTATGGTATCTATAAGACTGACCGCCAAAAATCCGCCCAGTATCACATAGATAAGTACTACTGCCGCGGTTAAAAGAAGTGATGAGGTTTCAGTAATATTATAACATGCCGAGAATGCTTTTGAGCCGGCTACAAGTTGTGCAGAAACATAAGCTATCATAAACAATGCTATGATAAAAACAATAATTACCCTTAAGTGGCCCTTTTTATCCTGAAAACGTGCAGTGTAAAAGTCGGGTAGCGTAATACAGTCAAACTTCTCTGTAAACCTTCTTATCCTGCCTGCATAATAAAAGAAAAGCAGGAATTCGACAAAGATATAGCCCACGGCAGCCCATATAGCCGACATGCCCATAGTATATGACATGCCTGTGAAACCCAACAGCAGCCAGGCACTGCGGGCCGATACTACCGACGACATAGCCACTACCAAACGGTTCATCTGCCGCCCGCCTATAAAATAATGGGTAATACCTTTGGATGAAAAACGGGAGGATAATACACCAATCGCAATAATTATTACTAGATAAGCTATAAAAGAAATGATTGTTCCCGGTGTAGGGTCTATCTGAATAGCTATTCCTTCATCCATGCTATTGTCTTTTGATTTAATATTAGTATTTTAAAAACAGTGAACGAAAATAAAAATATTTCAGGATAAACGGGCGGGTTATTTTTTCAATTATTTTTGATTTTCTTATTTAAACAGATAATACTACACAAATTTTTATAATGATGGAGATTTTTTTAAATATTACAAATTATAATTTAACTTTTCTTACCTGGGCAGGTATTCTGATTTGTTTGTCACAATCGGCGATCCTTTCCGGTATGAACCTGGGGCTTTTCTCTCTTGGTAAGCTGGAGCTCGAAGTTGCAGTTAAAAGTGGCGACAAACGCGCAAAACGGATACTTCAACTGCGTAAAAACTCAAACTTTGCACTTGTAACTATACTTTGGGCAAATGTTGCGGTAAATGTGCTGCTGGCTTTATTATCAAACTCGGTACTGAGCGGAGTTGTTGCTTTTCTTTTTTCTACAGTGGTTATAACAATTTTTGCGGAGATTATTCCTCAGTCCTATTTTACCCGTCATGCGCTTCGTATGGCGTCAATGCTGGCACCGGTGTTGCGGTTCTATCAAATATTGCTTTACCCTGTGTCACGTCTTACCGCCTGGATTCTTGATACCTGGCTGGGAGGCGAACAAATACATTATTTCAGGGAGCAGGACATGCGTAAAGTAATACAATTGCATATGCAGGCAAGTACCAGCGATATAGCATACGTGGAAGGTCAGGGAGCCCTTAACTTCCTTGAACTTGACGATATACCGCTCGACGATGAAGGAGAACCCGTCGACCCCGACAGCATACTGCAATTAAAGTTTGACGGCAATCGCCCAATGTTTCCCGAGATTAAACCCAAAGCTGATGACAGCTTTCTGGGTAAGATCAATAAATCGGGTAAAAGCTGGGTGGTAATTACCGACCAGAATGAAGAACCTCGATTGGTGCTAAGTTCAGATGATTTTATAAGAGAAGCCCTTTTTAAACCCGGTCGGTTTAATCCATTAAGGCACTGCCACAGGCCAATTATTGTGAAAGATCCCGGAAAAAAACTCGGGGAACTGATTCTGAAATTCAGGGTACGCCCGGGAGATGAAAAAGACGATATTGTTGAAGATGACGTCATTCTGCTCTGGAGTGACAATCCACGGGTTGTAACAGGTACGGATATTCTTGGAAGACTTCTGCGTGGAATAGCAAGGAAAAGTTGAGTAATTTGATGTTTTTGTGGTTGAAAGGTTTGGTTGTGGCTATTGGGCAAATATTTTTCACCACAGGCTGTAATTGTGGTTGGCTACAGTAAACCCTTTTAGGTTTAGGGAGGGTTGTGGTTTTACTATTTCAAAATGGTTTATTTATTTTTCACCGAAACTTATGGTGTATAAAACCGGGTTATCTATTTTATGGTAAATATATTGATTGAGGCGGGTCACATTTTATTATAAATATTTTAAATTGTTCGGGCTGGCAATAAAATCAGTATCAGAAAACTGTTTATATTTGTTGTCATATTCGTTTGAAACAAAATTGCCTGATATGTGGTTTTACACATAATGATTTTTACTTTGATATTAAAACCGGTAATATTTGTAAACTATTCTACCCTGAAATTTTAATAAAAACCATAAAGGATCATGAAACATACAAAAACTTATTTCTTTTTTTTCCTGCTTTCAATGGCTGCCGGCCTGGTTTTAGAAGCACAGGATACTGTCAGATCCGCTTTGTCATATACCAGGCTGACCAGTGGTCTTCATGAGCCAATCTTTGAGGGTGGGCGGACTGATTTTGCCATGGTCGATATCAATGACAACGGTCATGTGGATATCTTGTCGATTGGCGATCATGGATCTCCATGGGTCAACACCGACCAGCATGGTATAATGGTATGGTTCAATGACGGAGAAGGCAATTTCAGCCTGCACATGGAAGGGAGCTTCGGTTATGGCGGCATTGCTGTAGGAGATGTTAATAATGACGGATTAAAGGATGTTGCTTACGGAATGCATCATCCCTATTCAAGCACAGGGTTTGGAGATCAATACATTGAGGCAGCCCTTGGCGATGGAACTGGTATGAACTGGACACCCTGGGATGAGGGTTTGGCTACCAGCGGTCAGGAATGGGGCATGTTTGGCACTGATCTTGGCGATCTTAACAATAACGGGTTTCTGGATATCGTGAGCAATGCATTCGGTTGCTGTGACGGTTTTCATGTTTATCTGAACCAGAGCGATGGTACCTGGGAAAACAGCTTCGGTTTGCTGGGAAATAATTCAGACATGTTGATACAGTTTGCTGATCTGAACAATAACGGATTTCTCGACTTTATTGCAGGTCATGCTTTGGGAACTGCTTATTTTGGTGATGGAATGGGAAATTTCGAAAATAACGATGACGGATTGCCTTATTATGGGTATTATACTCCCAGATATGGAATATCTGTGGGCGACATTAATAATGATGGCAGCTATGGGATGGCTTTCGTTAATACGGATGGTGGTGTGGAAGTATATGAGTTTGATAAAGTTAGCAATACATGGGTATGCTATTCAGGAAACCTGCCTGCAACCGGCTCATTTGAGCTAACTCAACTGTATGATATGAATGCCAACGGTTATACTGATCTGATAGCTTTTGGCTATGGAACTGTACAGCTTTGGTTGGGAGACGGTCATGGAAACTGGACACCCGATGCAACTTTCCAAACTGATGATACGCCGGGTTATGCCAATGCTTTCAGAGCAGGTGGCGATCTTAATCAGAATGGCCGCGGTGACATAGTGCTCCTTTCTTACGAAGGATCTCCCTGGTGGGAACGACAGAACGAGCTTTATGTGTTTGCCGAAGATACTGAACCCGAAGAGTTGTGGATCAAGAACCTTTATCCTAAAAATTACGAGAATTTTTATTCGGGTTCGGTACGTTTCATACATTGGGCTTCCGCTGTGCCCGGCAATATTCCCTCTCATGTGAAAATTGAGTTTTCGGAGAGCGGACCGGAAGGACCTTGGTCGCTTGTAGCCGACAACTTGCCCAACAATGGCAGATACCAGTGGACAATACCTGATCACGAATCGCAAAGCTGCTACCTTAAACTTACAGTAGTTACGGAAAATGAAAGCTCTACGGTGATAATGAATTCTCCATTTGGCATTCTTGGTGAAATGGATGTATATACAATATATGCGATACCCAATAATCCTGATTATGGTATAGTGGAAGGTGCCGGTAATTATTATCACGGCGAAGAGGTAACCCTTGTTGCCATCCCAAACACCGGTCATTATTTTATTGAATGGACAGAAGACGGTGAGGTTGTTATGGTCGGGGGCGAGCCTGCCGGTGCAACCTATACTTTCATTGCCGAAGAAGACCGTAACCTTGTAGCTCATTTTGACGTGAATGTCTATACGATCAATGCCATCCCCGATAATCCCGATTATGGCACAGTGGAAGGCGGTGGTGATTACCCCCACGGCGATGAAGTAACCCTTGTCGCCACTCCAAATACCGGTTATCATTTCGTTGAATGGACTGAAGACGGCGAGGTTGTTATGGTCGGGGGCGAGCCTGCCGGTGCAACCTATACTTTCATTGCCGAAGAAGATCGTGACCTTATAGCTCATTTTGACTTGAATGTATATACGATCACTGCCATCCCCGATAATCCCGATTATGGCACAGTGGAAGGCGGTGGTGATTACCCCCACGGCGAAGAGGTATCTCTTGTCGCCACTCCTGATACCGGTTATCATTTCGTCGAATGGACTGAAGACGGCGAGGTTGTTATGGTCGGGGGCGAGCCTGCCGGTGCAACCTATACTTTCATTGCCGAAAAAGACCGTGACCTGCTAGCTCATTTTAACATTAACGTTTATACCATTACTGCTGAGCCAAACGATGCTGACTATGGCACAGTGGAAGGCGGTGGTGATTACCCCCACGGCGAAGAGGTAACCCTTGTCGCCACTCCTGATACCGGTTATCATTTCGTCGAATGGACTGAGGACGGCGAAGTTGTTACGGTTGGCGGAGAACCTGCCGGTGCAACCTATACTTTCATTGCCGAAGAAGAGCGTGACCTTGTGGCTCATTTTGAAGTGAATGTATATACGATCACGGCCGTTCCAAATGATGCCGGCCTTGGCACCGTGGAAGGTGACGGTGATTATGAACATTTTGAAGAAGTCATACTTACGGCAATTCCTCAAGCTGGTTGTCACTTTGTAAATTGGACGGAAGAAGGTATTATAGTGGCTACCGACAAGGAATATGTATTTACCGCGGAATCGGACCGCAACCTGATAGCAAACTTTGAAATAACCACCTTTACTGTCATTTTCATCGTAGATGATGAATTTGGTGATCCTGTGGAAGATGCCGTTGTTACTTTGGATGTAATTGAAAATGATCCCGGTGATTATGTTTTTGAAGATGTTGAACCCGGCGAATATACCTACACTGTTAAAGCTGAAAATTATTTTGATGCCGAAGGGGATATAAAAGTGGTTGATTCAGATAAAACGGTATCGGTAGTTATGATAAAGGATGGTACCGGCATAACTGAGTCGGAATTGCTTGAGCTGAAAGCATATCCAAACCCTGCTTATAATTATCTATATGTTGAGTTTATTAATGAAAGCGGAGAACCGGTAAAAATATCCCTTGTCAATGTTCACAGACAGAATATTAAAACGCAGATAACCACAGAACAGGGATTCCAGAAAATAGAATTTAATATTGACGGATTGTCACCCGGTCTTTATTTGTTAAAGTTTGAATACAAAGGAAATTATCAGTTTAAAAAAATTATGGTGCAATAACAGGTAAAAACAAATGTTATTATTGATCTGGTATTCAAAATGGACAAGGGAATAATATTTTTGATACGATTTCTGAATATTATATTTTCTCCACACTCTCTTTTCTTATCCATCCCATATTCCCGTTCGGCAATCTGATCTCATACCATTCGCCCAGTTTTTGCCGGATTTCAACTTTTGTTCCCTGATGTATAACGAACAGGTCAGAGCTGGATGTATCCGGTGCACTTTTAGCGGTTACCCGTGGCACGAAAACTATGGCTTCATCTTGTTGTGTAAGCTGGTTGTATTGTTTCTGGGCAAAGATCAGCGAAAATATTGTTGTGGTAAGAAAAACAATTGAAATGATAAAGAATATTTTTTTCAATCTTCCTGACGAGCTATAGAAGAACAGTCCCAAAGTCAGTAATAGTCAGGTTAATGCTAAAATAAAGGCAAGGTAGTGTGAAAAGATCTTGTTCATCAGTTAAAGTAATACCTCCATTGACAGCAATCAACTTGTTTGTAACCAGACAAATAAATTCATCGTTTACGCCTGCTGCAATTATATTATGACTGTCATGGGCAAAAGTTGAAGCAACAGCACCTTTTTTCAGACCGAAATTATGCACAAAACCAACCGCAGGGGCAGAGTTGGTATAACGATCCAGTACGACTACCTTAAGAACATCATTATTCTTATCACTAACCACCTTTCCATCTTTGAGCAATCCCTTAACTACCTTTCTTTTGGTAACAAGCTCACCATCAGATATTTCGATAACATTTAAGCAATGACCTTCTGCTTTAACGGAAATGTTCATTGTTTGTATTTTGCGGCGTTAAATTTGTTGACCGGCTTTGTTTCAACTGGTGAAATCAGGGTCTTTTTATTTTCAGACACTTTTATGCCATTTATATATGTTTTCAAAACATTCATATTGGCAGGGGAGTCTACCTCTATAAAATCGGCTTAATCGCCCTTCTGCAGTATGCCTGCGGGTAAATTGTAATGCCTGGATACATTAAGTGTGGCAGTTCTTACAACATTAATAAGATCATAACCGTATTTTACGGCCCTGGATATCAGCTTGTTAATATGACTATGTATTAATTCGTCAGGATGCTTATCGTCCGAGCAAAACACCACATCTGTGGGGTATAGTTTCAAAACTGGTATTAATTTGTCGAAGTTTCGTGCAGCGCTTCCTTCGCGAATAAGTATTTTCAATCATAAATCTGACACCGTCAATTCCCAAAACATTTGCAATTTCATGAGGATCGCTCACCGTGGCAACTGTGCCGTGGTTTACGGCCACACGGGCAAACTCCGAGGGTATAAGCATGGAACTTTCAATATGTATATGCGAATCAATTAGGCCGGGTAAAATAATAGGTGGAATATCTGTTATCAGGATTTTCAACAATATGTGATATTTTTTCGCCGGTTACAATAATTGTGCCGGGGTAAATTTTACGATCAATCACATCGATAATGTTTCCGGAAATTTGAAAAGATTTATTTTTCATCACTTTTTAATACGTAAGTATATTAATATTCTGCCAGTGTAAAATTATGATAAAATAGAAATAAAAATAAATGTCCTATAATTAATATTATGTTAAATTGGTTTCTGCTTCACAGGTTTTAAAGTAATCATCTTTTTTTAATGCTGGCAGATCAAAAACAGACGTTTCCCCTACTTTGCATATTACAATAATGCTATTTTTACAATAAAAAAGCCGGACAATACGGTCCGGCTTTTCTTGATTAAGATGAAACGGGTCATTATTTATTGATCGGGATGTTCGTATAAATCCTGGTAGATCTGTTGTATTTCTTCCTGTTTTTCGTCTTGATCGGTTCTTGCATATAATTGAAAAAGAGAAGTAATAATTGCTCTGTACATTGGGTGATCTTCTTCTATTAATTCCTTGGCATGTTCCATATATGGTTGTGCTTTTAACCACATTTCGGTAATTTTTTCTTCAGCTTTTTGGTATTGTCTGAAATCACGGGTTTCTCTCAGTTCCTCTTCGGCTTCTTCAAATATTCTGATACCTTTATTAAAGTATAAAGCTCCGAGGTTATAGTATGCATCTACATATTCTTCATCAATTTCAATTGCTCTTTCATAAGCTTTTACAGCTTCCTCGAAAGCCATTTCTCTTTCTTCATCAGAGAGCAGTTCATCTTCAGCCATTTTTTCATAATTTGCGCCGAAAGCAAAATGCAATGAAGGATTATCGGGATCTCTTTCTATTGCCAGGTTAAGTACATCCCTGGCTTCTCCGGTTTTGCCGGTAAGCAGATAATAATTGGCTTCACCAAAGAGAAGATCAATATCATCGGGATACTTTTCCCGTCCTTTTTTTACATATTTTATGGCATTTTCTTCAACTTCCGATTTTTTGGCAAGCAAATTTTCGTATTCTAAACTTATTTGATCAATCTTTTCCTCGTCAAACTTAAATGGTTCTTCTTCAATTACATATTCTACTATATCCGAATGAGTTTCAAGTTCATATGCGAGAATTGATTTTATTTCCCTTTCATCTTCTACCTGTGCAAATATTGAATTGATGCGTTCTCTTTTGTCATATGCTTTTAAAAAAGCTTCATATTTTTCAATTTCAAGTGCTATTTTTTCCCGTTGATTCAGATATGTATTTGAGGCACCCATATAAATATAAGGCTCATCAAGTTCCATGTCTATCAGCTGCTTATAATAGTTTTGTGCATCTTCGTTAAGGTTACCTTGTTCTGCGGTCAATGCAGCATTAAACAGGGTCATTGTGTCAATGGCATCCAGTTCTTTGCCTATTTTAAATGATTTATAAAACTTTTTACTTGCTTCAGGGAAATCTTGTATTTCATAATAATTCAATCCACTATGAAAGATCAGTTCCGATAAGATAAGTTTCTTTTCGTGGATTTCAAGCATATGCACATTTGGTTCATCCAATTCTTCGGCTTTGTAAACAGCATCGTATGCCTTCGAAAGCGGATCATCCGCTAATTCCTGGTGTTCGGGCACGCCAGATTCAAATATATGCATATAGAGATCAGCTTTTAACAGCCATAATTCGGGATCTTCCCTTGCACCCTCCTCTTCAAATGAAAGATTCAATTGTTCTAATGCTTCCTGCATGTTGCCATGTTCAATATTTCTGCTGATTTCCCTTTTCGGGGATGCGCATGAAAATACGAACAGTCCTAAAATTAATAATATCAAATAATTTTTCATCAGTTAATGTTTTTTTATTTTTTATTGTTTTTTAATTACAAAATTAAAAAAAAGTTATTTAAAAATGCTCAATAATAGTTTAAAAGATCATTTTTTCATCACACCATATCAATTAAATAATTGATTATCAGGGTTTTTCAATTGCTTCCCCCGGTTCTTTTTCAACATTTCCATTAATGGCATGTTCTTTGATTTTTGCAACCGATGCTATTTTGCCATGTTCGCCAAGGTTTATCAGTTTTACACCCTGTGTTGCTCTTCCTACTTCACGCAATCCTGATATTGAAAGTCTTATGGTTATGCCGTTTTTATTAATGATCATAAGATCTTCGGTTTTTTTAACGTGAAGTATTGCTATTAAGGCGCCGGTTTTTTTCGTTATATTGATGGTTTTTACTCCTTTTCCTCCCCTGTTTGTTAACCGGTAGCTATCTATTGAGGATCTTTTACCATATCCTTTTTCTGATACTACGAGAATGCTTCCGTTTGATTCTTTTAAGCAAACCATGCCGACAACCTCGTCGTCGGCACCGCCAAGAGTTATACCTCTTACGCCTGCTGCGTTACGTCCCATGGCACGTACTTTGTTTTCCTTAAAGCGTATGGCTTTGCCACTTCTCAATGCAAGCAGAATTTCGCTTTCACCGTTGGTCAGGCATGCTTCTATAAGCTCATCGGTTTCTTTTATAGTTATGGCATTAATGCCATTAGCCCGTGGTCGTGAGTATGCCAGTAAGGAAGTTTTTTTAATAGAGCCTTTTTTTGTACAAAGTGTAATATAAGTGTTATTGATATAATCATGGTCAGTAAGGTCTTTAACATTGACAAACGCCTTTATCCTGTCGTCAGCGGGTATGTTTATAAGGTTTTGAATTGCACGTCCTTTTGAGGATTTTGTACCTTCGGGCAGTTCAAACACTCTTATCCAAAAGCATTTTCCTTTTTCGGTAAAAAAGAGAAGATAATTATGGTTGGTGGCAAGAAACAGATGTTCAACGAAATCATCCTGGCGTGTAACAGAACCTTTCGAACCCTTGCCTCCCCTGCCCTGGGTTTTATATTCAGACAGCGGTGTACGTTTAATATATCCCATATGTGATATGGTGATCGCCATATGATCATCAGCTATAACATCCTCTACTTTAAAGTCGCCTGCACGGTATTCTATATCAGATCTGGGCTTACCTCCGTATTTTTCCTTCATTTCGATAAGTTCTTCTTTTATTATATCCATTCTCATTTCTATATTGTCCAGAACTGACCTGTAATATTCTATTTTTTTACGGATTTCTTTATATTCGTCTTTAACTTTTTCTCTTTCAAGACCGGTGAGTCTTTGCAGACGCATTTCAAGTATTGCTTTAGCCTGTATTTCGGTGAGTCCGAAATTATTCATAAGACCTGTTTTAGCTTCTTCGGGTGTTTGTGATTTTTTTATCAGCTCTATTACCTCATCAATATTATCAAGAGCAATAAGTAAACCTTCAAGTATATGCGCACGTTTTTCAGCTTCACGCAGCAGATATTGGGTTCGGCGCGTTACAACATCGTGTCTGTGGTCAACATAGTATTTGATCAGGTCTTTAAGGTTCAGCATCATAGGTTTTCCTTTAACAAGGGCTATGTTATTTACGTTGAAGGATGTTTGCAGTGAGGTATGCTGATAAAGCAAATTAAGTACAACATTGGGAACGGCATCTTTCCTTATCTCATATACTATTCGCATTCCTGTTCTGTCCGATTCGTCGCGTATATCTGTTATTCCTTCAATTTTTTTATCATTGACAAGGTCGGCGGTTCTTTTAATCATTTCTGCCTTATTGACCTGGTATGGTATTGATTTTGCAACTATTGCCTCTTTGCCGTTATCGAGTGTTTCAAAGTCGGCTTTACCCCTGACTACAATTCGGCCTCTGCCGGTATTATATGCTTCTTTAACGCCATCATGGCCATAGATAAGCCCACCTGTTGGAAAGTCAGGACCTTTTATATACTTCATCAAACCTTCTATGCTGATATCATTGTCATCTATGTAGGCAATTATTCCGTCGATAACTTCCGCAATGTTATGCGGAGGCATATTTGTAGCCATTCCTACAGCGATACCTGAAGAACCATTAACCAAAAGGTTTGGTATCTTGGCAGGCAATACACATGGTTCTTTAATAGTGTCATCAAAATTAAGCTGCATATCAACGGTTTCCTTGTCAATGTCGGTCAGCAGCTCTTCTGCAATTTTACGAAGCCTTGCTTCAGTATAACGCATTGCTGCCGGACTGTCACCATCTATACTGCCAAAATTTCCTTGCCCGTCTATAAGCGGATATCTTAAAGACCAAATCTGTGCCATACGAACCATCGCATCATATACCGAACTGTCACCATGTGGATGATATTTTCCCAGCACCTCCCCTACTATTCTGGCAGACTTTTTGTGCGGACGATTAGAAAAGATGCCTAGTTCGTGCATCCCGAAAAGAACACGACGATGAACCGGTTTCAATCCATCACGTACATCAGGTAATGCACGTGAAACTATAACCGACATGGCATAGTCAATGTATGCCGTTTTCATCTGTTCTTCAATATCAACTTTTGTGATCTTTGCCTCTGACATGATTTATTTTGAATTAAATGATAATATTTTTAATACATACACAAGCCACGAAATTAAGCTTTTTTACTTATTTAACTTAATAATTATTGCGTTATTATACAACTATTTATTAACATTTGTTGTTAATATTCGTTAATACTGATAAAAAAGTTTAATCCTTTAAATTGAATATTACATTTAATTTTGATGATGAATTTTATTAATTTTGAAAACTGAATAAAACACATATATTTGTACCATGGAAGCAAAATTTTCACCAAGAGTAAAGGATGTTATCACCTATAGTCGTGAGGAAGCCCTACGCAACGGCAACGATCATATAGGGGTTGAACATCTGTTGCTTGGAATCATTAGAGAAGGAGAAGGTCTGGCCGTACAGATTCTTTCAAACATGGGCCTGGACCTCAATAAAATAAAAAATACCATTGAGAGCACGATACGTGTCGATACTCATAAAGACAAAAACAGGACTGCCGAAAACATTCCTTTGGTTAGGCAGGCTGAGAGGGTTTTAAAAGTCACTTATCTGGAAGCCAAGCTTTTTAACAGTGATTTGATAGGCACGGAACATTTGTTATTATCGATATTGAAAGATACTGATAATCTTGCCACAAAAATTTTGGCTCAATACGGGATTGATTACGAATCGATAAAAGAAGAGATCATCAGTTATAATTCCAATCTTGAAGATACTTTCCGTCATGATTTCAAGGACGAGTTGTCGCAGGGTGCCGAGGATGATGAGTCGGTTGAGGGAGGAGGTTTGGGTGGTTCAATGAAAAAATACTCGGATAAGTCGAAAACTCCCGTTCTTGACAATTTTGGCAGGGATATTACCAGGGCTGCCGAGGAGAACCGTCTTGATCCTGTGGTTGGTCGTGAAAGGGAGCTTGAGCGTATTGCACAGATATTGTCGAGGCGCAAAAAGAACAATCCTGTGTTAATTGGTGAGCCCGGAGTCGGTAAATCTGCCATAGCGGAAGGTCTGGCTTTGCGTATTGTTGAAAGGAAAGTTTCCAGGGCATTGTTTAACAAGCGTTTAGTCACTCTTGACATTGCATCGCTGGTAGCAGGCACAAAATATCGCGGGCAGTTTGAAGAGCGTATGAAAGCATTGTTAAATGAACTGGAAAAAGCACCTGATGTTATACTCTTTATTGATGAGCTTCATACTATTGTTGGTGCAGGCGGTGCTTCCGGCTCGCTCGATGCTTCAAATATGTTTAAGCCGGCTCTCGCCAGGGGTGATATACAGTGTATCGGGGCTACTACCCTCGACGAATACCGTCAGCACATCGAAAAAGATGGTGCATTGGAAAGACGCTTTCAAAAAATACTTATTGACCCCACTACAACAACAGAAACAATAGAAATACTTAATAATATAAAGGAAAAGTATGAAGACCATCATCTGGTAATATATTCTGAAAAAGCAGTTAATGCATGTGTGCATTTGACCGACCGGTATGTAAGTGACCGTTGTCTTCCCGACAAAGCTATTGATGCAATGGATGAAGCCGGATCAAGAGTGCATATAACCAATATACGTGTGCCCGAGAGAATAGTGAAAATCGAGGAAAATATTGACCAGGTGAAAGAAGAAAAAACAAAGGCTATCAAAAGCCAAAAATATGAACAAGCTGCAAAATTCCGTGACCAGGAAAGAGAATTACTGAATTTACTTGAACTGGAAAAGCGCAAATGGGAAGAAGAATCACAACTACAGAGGGAAACAGTAACTGAAAGCAATGTTTCGGAAGTTGTATCGATGATGACCGGAATACCGGTACAAAGAATTGCTCTGAATGAAAGCGCACGTCTTATAAATATGGAATCTGAGCTGGAAAAAAGTGTTATAGGACAAAGTGATCCTATAAAAAAGGTTGTCAAGGCTATACGAAGAAACCGTGCAGGGCTGAAAGATCCAAACAAGCCGATAGGTTCATTTATTTTTCTTGGTCCTACGGGTGTGGGAAAAACGCACCTTGCAAAAATATTGTCAAGGCGTTTATTCGATACCGATGAAGCTCTGATACGTATCGACATGAGCGAGTACATGGAAAAATTTGCCGTCAGCAGGCTTATAGGAGCTCCGCCGGGGTATATCGGGTATGAAGAAGGTGGTCAACTTACCGAGAAAGTGAGAAGAAAGCCTTATTCAGTGTTGTTGCTCGACGAGATCGAAAAAGCACATCCCGACGTGTTTCACCTGTTGCTGCAAATGCTCGACGACGGTCAACTGACCGACAGTCTCGGACGCCGCATCGACTTTAAGAATACAATTATCATTATGACTTCAAACATAGGGTCAAGACAACTTAAAGATTTTGGCGCAGGAATAGGGTTTAGCACGTCTTCGAAAAAAAGCCAGTCAAAGGAATTTACTCAAAGTGTGATCGAAAATGCATTGAAAAAAACATTTGCTCCTGAATTCCTTAACAGAATAGACGATGTGGTTATCTTTGATGCACTTCAAAAAGAACATATTTTGAAGATCATTGATATTGAACTGGAGTTTCTCTACAAACGGATTGAACAAATGGGCAATAGTATCAAGCTTTCTGACAAAGCAAAGGAATTCATCGCTGACAAAGGATGGGATGCAGCTTACGGTGCAAGACCATTGAAACGGGCAATACAAAAATACCTTGAAGATCCCTTGGCAGAAGAGATCATTAAAGGAAAGTTTGAAGAAGGGGAAACCGTTATTGTTGAGCTTAACAAAAATAAAGATAACCTGGTCATAAAAGGCAGTAAAAAAACCACGACACCCGATAACAAAAAGATCAGGAAAGAAGAAAAAGAAAAAGAAAAAGAAAAACAAAACAGTAAACCTTAAACCGGGATAACTGAAAATTTACAAAGGACAGTCGGTTAGTTTCTAATCAACTGTCCTTTTTTTATTCCTGCTTTTCTTTCTTTTTTTCTGTGGCTTCAGAAGGTTTTGTTTCTGCTCTTTTTTTCTTTTTCCTAGGACGGGTAACACCATAAGTGCCTCTTACCACCTTCCCTCTGCGTGTTCTTTGATCACCTCTGCCCATAATTTTATTTATTTTATTCTCTGTTTTTTTTATTTGTTATTTGTAATTATTCATCTCTTCAAAGTTATTTATAATTTCAATATGAGTAACGGATAACGTGTAACGGATTGTCGAATGCCGACCTGGTAGTTGGCAAATATACAACTAAAAATTGTTTTTTAAATAACGGTTTATCAGCAATTGAGAATTTTTGATGCTGTTTCTCAGCCAGCTGAGCTTGATTTCGGTTTTTTCTTCATTGTTAAGTTTCCAATTTATTTGGCTATTGCGCATTTTTCCGGTCAAATAGTAGAGGCAAATAGCGGCAGACACTGAAATATTTAAGCTTTTGGTAAATCCATACATAGGTATTTTTACGAATCCGTCGGCCATTTTAGTCACAATACCGGATATGCCTTTCATTTCAGTGCCGAAAACCAGTGCAGTTTTTTTATCTAGCGGCAAATCTTCAAGCAAATAATTATTTTCTTGTGGTGAAGCGGCAATGATCCGGTAGTTTTTTTTCTTCAATGCTTTTAAGCATTCTTCCGTATTGTTTTCAAGTTTGTTGTACCGGATCAGATTCAACCAGTTTGAAGCGCCTAAAGACACGTCGGGGTTTAGAGTATATTCATTTTTGTTTTCGATAATATGCACATCCTGCAGGCCGAAGATATCACATGATCTCAATACGGCACTGGCGTTATGTGGTTGGTATAGGTCTTCCAATACTACAGTGATATATCGTGTACGAAATTCAAGAACCTGTTCTATTTTTTTGAGCCGCTCAGGTGTAACAAATTTTTCGAGGTATGTTACAAGCTTTACTATATCGTAGTGTTTATATGATGATTTTTTTGCATCTGATATCATACGAGATTGTTGGTTTTGATAAGCATTACGGAAAGCCTGAAGAGTATTCTTGCAGCTATTATTGTGTCAAGGTCATTATTGGATCCCGGCGTGACTTCTACAAGATCAAATCCGATTACAGTATGTTTATTTTTCACCAGCTGATCAAGCAAATAGATTGCCTGATCGAATGAAAGCCCGCCGGGAACCGGTGTACCTGTTGAAGGGCAATTTGCAGGTTCCAGTCCGTCAATATCAAAAGTTATATAGACTTTTTCGGGTAGATCGGTTGTAATCCTCTTGCATATTGATTTCCAGGTTTCTCCTTCAAAAAGTGATTTTTTTATTTCATGATCAAAAAAAACCTTGATTCGTTCTGCATTATCCTTCATTCTTTGGCTTTCCTGGTGGCTGAATTCACGTACACCTACCTGGACGATCTTTTTTATTGCGTTGAGCGGTAAAATGTTGAATGTTATTGAAGCATGTGATTGTTCTAATCCTTCAAAACTTTTACACAGATCTCCATGGGCGTCTATTTGAAGAATGCCAAATTCGTTATGCTTTTCTGACAGGGCTTTTATAAGACCTATCGGTGTTGAATGATCGCCGCCGAGCAATCCGACATACTTCCCTTCAGCCAGGTATTTTTTGCTGAGAGATTCTATATGATCGGCGACGTAGGCTGAGGCTTGATTAATGTTATTGCGGATTTGAAGCATTTTCGGGTTTCTACTGACATCTCCGCCTTGCTGAATAAAATTCCTGTATCTAATTGCTGCGGGTGTTAATTTTTTATTGAGATACAGTATTTGTTCCGGTATTTTTTCCGTTGCAATACCTGCTTTCCATGCCTCGGGGCATAACGTGTTATAAAGGTTGGTTTGCGGAGAACTTTTTATTATGCTTTCAGGGGCTTTGGATGCACCGGGCTTACAGGATGCTGTCACATCCCATGGAACAGGTAATATGATAAGATCTGCCTCATCGGTATTAAAA
This sequence comes from Bacteroidales bacterium, assembly GCA_003559855.1. Lineage (GTDB taxonomy): Bacteria > Bacteroidota > Bacteroidia > Bacteroidales > UBA7960 > PUKZ01. The sequence goes on along the minus strand of PWJZ01000117.1, from coordinate 17,850 downwards.
GGAAGTCCGAAAATATTTGCGCTGATATCCCCTACTCCGCTCGGATCAAAAGTTGCTATCTTTTCCTTTTTGCTTTGCATAATGGTTTTTTTGCCGACGGCAAAGATAGTTACTATATTGATCACGGCAAACCGGTAAATTAAAAAAGCCGTCCGGAAAAAGTTTTCGGGACGGCTTGTAGAAGTTTTTTTTAATGCTTACTTCACAACTTTTGCTAGTTCAGCACCCGGCTTGAATTTTACCACTTTTTTGGCAGGAATAGTAATCTCTTTACCAGTTTGTGGGTTACGGCCTTTGCGAGCTTCTCTTTTAGCTACCGAGAAAGAACCAAAACCGACAAGTGCTACCCTGTTGCTCTTTTTCAAGGCGTTTGTTGTGGCATCAATAAATGCATCAAGAGCTCTCTTTGAATCAGCTTTAGTTAAGCCTGAGCCCGCTGCAATTGCATCAATTAATTCTGCTTTGTTCATCTTTTTTTGTTTTGGTTAAAAATATATTTATTGTCTTTAAACACTGCAAATATAGGTTATTTATTGAATAAAACAAGACAAATCTGCGAATTACCTTGCTTTTGTTGATAAATTAGCGATTTTGTTAATAACTTTAGCCCTGCAACCACTGTTTTTATAGTGTTTTCAGAATGATTGGAAAATTTTTAAAATTTTGTGTTAAAAAATTATTTTTTTTTAAAAACCGGTTATTTGGAAATATCATATCCCCTCAAAAATTCTTCCGCAGTAATGCGTCGTTTGCCCGGCAACTGCAGCTTTTTTATGTTTACTGCTCCGTCGGGTGTCGCAATCTTTAAATATGTCTTGTTATCGGTAATTATTGATTTAACGGGATAATTATGTTCAAACTTTTCAGGTATTGCTTCAAATATTTTAACATAGAGTGATGGATTTTCGTTGATCCTCAGTTCTGTAAATGCTCCCGGGTTGGGGCTCAGTCCTCTGACAAGGTTTACTATCTCGCTGCATGATTTATTCCAATCGATCCGGCAATCTTCCCTGAATATTTTGTGCGCTTTTTTCAGGCTGCCGAATTCCTTTTCCATATCTTTTTGTTCAACAGGTACAAGGCTGTTATTTACCAATCCTTCCAATGTTTTAATAACCAGTTGTGAGCCTTTGGTTTTGATTTTTTCATGCAAAGAGCCTGCTGTTTCATTGGGTTCTATATTTATTTTTTCTCGCATGAGGATTTTTCCTGTATCAATATTTTCATCAATAAAAAATGTAGTAACTCCCGTATATTTTTCACCATTTATGATCACCCGGTTTATGGGGGCAGCACCTCTGTAATTGGGCAGCAAGGAGGCGTGCAGGTTGAATGTGCCCAGAGGCGGTATTTTCCAGACTTCCCGGGGCAGTTTTCGAAAGGCAACCACAATTTGAACATCCGGTGATATGGTTTTCAAATCGTTTATGAAATCGGGGTTGCTCAGATTTTCAGGTTGCAATATTTTAAGATCATATTCCAGGGCTGTCTTTTTCACTTCACTTATACGCATTTTTCTTCCTCTTCCTGACGGTTTGTCAGGCGAAGTAACCACGGCAGCTATCCGGCAGCCATGTTCAAGCAGCGTGTTCAAGATATAAGCCGCCAGTCCGGGCGTTCCCATAAACACTATGTCTGGCTTTTGGGGAGGCATGTTATTGTGTGATTTCATTTGTTAACAACTGCATGGCTGTTGATTGTATATACACAAAAAAACGCTGCAAGTATGTTTTTTCAGGTAAAAAACCCGGATAATTACTTTTAACAACTATTTATTGGTTGAAAGCTCTCTTTTAAGTTTTATCATTTTAATGACTGTGGCACCTGCTTCATCGCCTTTATTTCCGTGTTTTCCGCCGGCACGGTCTTTGGCTTGCTGATAATTGCCGGGAGTAAGTATTCCGAAAATAACGGGAATACCGGTATCAAGAGCAACTTTTGTAATGCCGTTAGCAACTGCATTGGAAATAAATTCAAAATGTCTTGTTTCTCCCTGTATTATACAGCCTAAACATATAACAGCATCAACTTTCAGGTTTGCAGCCAATAGTTTGGCTCCCATAGGTAATTCAAAGCTGCCGGGCACATGATATACATGAATTTTTTCTTCTTCAACACCCATGCTTTTCATGGTATCAACGGCACCTTTAAGCAAAGCGGAAGTAATTTCACCATTCCATTCCGATACTACTACTCCGATGCGCATATCGGAAGCATCTGTAATAAAACCGCTGTTCAAACCGGACAGGTTTTTTTTCTTTCCGCTCATATTATGCTGCTTGTTTCAGGATCAGTTTTGTTGCGTAATACGGCAAAACGGCTCGTTTTGCCCTGTCAGTGTGCTAATTTGTTTCTGTCAGACCTTCCGTTCTTGCAATATATCTTTCGATATCCCTTGCCTCCCGCGAATCCTGGTATTCATATTTTATTCGTTTATACAAACGGAGGGCATCATTGTATTTACCCTTGTATTCGTATAGCTGAGCTGCCTTAAACAGAAATACCGGGGTAGTAAATATATTGGGCTCGTGACGATAAGCCCTGGTGTAATAACGGATAGCCTGACTTTTATCACTCAGTTCAAGATATGCATCGCCAATTGCACCATATGACAATGCACCCACGATCTGGTCACGCGGACGGTGGCTTTTCAGGTGATCAATGGCTTTTTCATATTCATCAAGCCTGAAATAGCTTATCCCGGCATAATACCTGGCTAAATTAGCCGTCTTGGTAAAACGAAACTCTTCAATGATATCAAGAAAGCCCAAATGAATACCGTCGCCGTAAAGAGCCTTTTCCAGAGAATCATTTTCAAAATATCTTTCAGCCATATAGATCTCTTCCATGGCTCTTTGCTCACGAGGCTCCATTACAAACCTTGTATAAGCTATATAGCCTGCTGCAATAACAACTATTACCCCAACTACCCAGAAAATCAGATTCTGATTTTTTTCAATAAACTGCTCCGTCTTGCTAAGGGCGCCTTCAACGGCTTCAACTCTCTTCTCCCCCTTGGTGTGTTTTTTGCTTTTTGCCATAATATATTTTATTTAAGCTGCAAAATTAATTTAATTTTGCATCGTGCAAAGATTTTTGGTTTCTTTTTTGTAAGGCTATTATTAAATAATTTTTAAATATGCGGGCCGTTATTTTAAAGTGTTATAATTGATAACTTGTTTACCCTGTGAAATAACAAAGTGATATTATATTACAGAGCGCAGGGTTGTATTGCCGGTTTGATGTTGATAACGACAATAAATTCAAAATAGTTTATTAAACGGTATTAACGGGTCATAAAGTAAGAGAAAGGAATGGGTCGGGCGGTTGGCAATTTGCGGTAATAGCCGGCGGTCAGCAATATTTACTGCAAGCCGTCAAACGGGTGGTAAAAAACAAACGACGATATAAACAATCAAAGATTAACTTTTTATGAAGATCAGACATATTCTTTACATACCTTTTCTCTTTATTTTAGCAGTATATGCTTTTACTTTCCAGGGCTGCCGTGATGATGATATTCTGATCTCGCCGGAGGTAAAATTATCTTTTTCGACCGACACTATTATGTTTGACACGGTTTTCACTACTTTGGGAAGCGCAACCAGGAGCATGAAAGTTTATAACGATTACAACAAGCGAATTCACATTTCAAAAATTGAGATTAGCGGGGATGAAGATTTACAATTCAGGATAAATGTTGACGGAGAACCGGGGCGTGAGATCCATGATGTATATATAGAACCCAAAGACTCTATATTTATTTTTGCGGAAGTGACTTTGGATCCCGTAAAATATAATTTGCCGATGATTATAACAGCCAACTTAAATTTTCATATTAATGAGAATGTACAATCTGTCAAGCTTGTTGCCTGGGGTCAGGATGCTGTTTTCATTCGTCCGGAGGATCATTTGATAATAAACGGCGACACAGTCAAATGTTATTTAATAGATGAAAATACTACCTGGACCGGTGAATTGCCTTATGTTGTGTACGGTTTGGTTATTGTTGCACCGGGCAGCACCCTTACTGTTGAGCAGGGTTCGCGTATTCACATGTTTAGCAATGCCAGCATGATTTTTTGGGAGGAGTCGACCTTTAAGGTCATGGGCACAATGGAGCAACCGGTAACCATTGAGGGGGCGCGTTTGGAGCAGCATTACAGTGAACGCCCCGGTCAGTGGGGGCGAATCTGGATGATGAAAACAAGCCGCGACCACGAAATAAACAATGCTGTTATTAAAAACGGTACGGTGGGGCTGCATGTTGATTATGTCGGCAGCTATACAGAGCCCACCTTAAAACTGAAAAATACCTTTATACGCAATATGAGCATTGCCGGACTTCTGGCACAGAGTAGCCACGTGGTAGGTGAAAATGTTGTCATATCAAACTGTGGTGAATTTGCCGCTGTTCTCTCGCTGGGAGGAAAATATGACTTCAGGCACAGTACATTCGCAAATTATTACAATATCTCAATACGTCAAACCCCTACTCTTTTGCTGAATAACTACTACCGGGATGAAGACGGTAATTACCATGTAAGCGACCTTGAAAAGGCTTTCTTTGGAAACTCCATTATATATGGAAACCTGGAAGAAGAAATCTGGTATGACTTTTATGAAGGCGGCGGACAGGCAAATTATACCTTTCATCATACTATTTTAAAAACGCTTAAAGATGTTTCCGGCAGCAATTATGTCAATGTTCTCAAAAACCAGGATCCGCTGTTCAATGATGTGTCGGAAAACGATTACCGCATCCTGGAAGGTTCACCTGCCATAGGGGAAGGCGACCCACATATCTCACAGGATATACCGTATGATATTTTGGGCCATGACAGGTTTGAACGGTCAGATATTGGTGCCTATCAGTATTATGAGTTTGAAGAAGAGAATGACGAGTGAGTGGCAAATGATTAATCTTAATTATATCAGATCAAATTTATAAACATAAAAATTTTTCGTATATCATGAGTAAAGAATTGAGCAATTTGAAGCCCGAAAAACTTTGGAATATTTTCCAACAGATATGCAACATTCCGCATCCGTCGAAAAAAGAATCGAAGATAATTGATTTTGTTATGCGGTTTGCCGAAGAGCATAATCTGGAGGCAAAGAAAGATAGCGTTGGAAACATATTGATACGCAAACCTGCAACCGTGGGTATGGAAAACAGGAAAACGGTGGTTTTGCAGGGTCATCTTGATATGGTACCTCAAAAGAACAATGAAACCGGTCATGATTTCGACAAAGATCCTATCAATGCTTACGTTGATGGTGACTGGGTCAAGGCACGAGGCACTACTCTTGGGGCGGATAACGGTATAGGGGTGGCAGCGGCTATGGCTGTTCTTGCAGATAATGATCTTAAGCACGGGCCTGTCGAATGCCTTTTTACCGTTGATGAAGAAACCGGTATGACCGGGGCTTTTGCTCTCAAACCCGGTTTTATAAAGGGCAACATATTATTGAACCTCGACTCTGAAGATGAAGGTGAGCTTTACATAGGATGCGCAGGCGGTATTGATACAAATGCTTTCTTCAAATACCAGGAAGAATCATTGGAGACGGGCTATAAGGTTTTCAAGCTTTCGGTAAAAGGTTTGAAAGGCGGGCATTCCGGGCTTGACATCAATCTGGGCCGGGGCAATGCAATAAAAATCCTTAACCGGATTCTATGGTATGGCGTCAGGGATTACGGGCTCAGGATATGCTCGGTAGATGGCGGCAGCCTGCGCAATGCAATACCCAGGGAAGCTGAAGCAATTATTGCTATACCTGGCACCAGTGAAGAAAAATTTTTACAAAAGGTTCAAGAGATCAGCAGAAATACCAAAAATGAGCTGCAAACAATTGATGACGGTGCTACGATTAATATGTCGGGCTATGAAGGAGAAAGCTCAACAGTAGCTGACCAGCAAACAACACAAAACCTGGTGAGATCAGTTTACGAATGCCCGAATGGAGTTATAAGAATGGTGCCGGGAATGGAAGATGTGGTGGAAACATCAACAAACCTTGCTGTTTTGAGATCAGAAAACGGAGTTGTAGAGGTTGCTACACTTCAAAGAAGCTCGGTAAACTCAGCCAAGGAAGACCTTTGCAATATGGTAAGGTCGGTTTTTGAACTGGCTGGTGCAAAAGTTGAACATGCCGGCGAATATCCCGGCTGGAATCCAAACATTGAAAGCCCGATCCTCAAAACAATGAAACAGGTTTACAAGCAAAAATTCGGAAAAACCCCCGAGGTTAAAGTTATACATGCCGGGCTTGAATGCGGATTGCTCGGAAATGTATATCCTGACCTCGACATGATATCTTTCGGACCTACAATAAAAAACCCTCATTCTCCCGATGAAGCAGTAAATATACCAAGTGTGAAAAGATTCTGGGAATACCTCGTGGCAACCCTTGAAAACATTACTGAAAAATAAGGCTTGAATAAAAGGCCAGGCAAACTGAAGGTGAAGATTTAAGGTGGAATAAGCAACATGAAAAGCGTGTTTGCTATCGCCACGACAATGAAAATTAAAAAAAAATCGGATATTTTTCCTTGTTTTATATAATTTTATTTATATTTGCTTGCGAAAAATTATTAAATTTATTGTTTTTAATGGAAATTTATTATTAATTTTGCTTTTTAAAGAAAACAGAGTTAACAACTTTTAATTAATTTATTGTTTCACTAAAAATTTACTTATCATGAAGAAAGTACTACGAACGATTACTTATGGCTTGTTTTTAAGCTTTATGTTCACTGCAGCTGGTTTTTCTCAGTACCACTTTGAAAAAACTGAGTCAAACGGAGGTCTTTCTCCTGTATTTCATCAGGATGAAAGAGAAGGCGAATGGCTCAGGTGGGATGACGGGATAAACTTCACTGCAATTGGTTTGAATGCTCCGGGCTGGTGGACATCTGCCATCCGCTTCGACCAAACTCATCTTGCTGATTATGACGGCTGGGCAGTTAAGAAAGTTGAGTTTTATCAGCAGGATCCTACTATGACCGGTGATCCGACTATCAAGATCTGGCAGGCACCTGATCATGCTCCTCCGGGCGGCCTGACGGAGTATGTCAGCTATGCAGCTTCAGATCAGCTCAACACATGGCAGGAGATTGATTTGGAAGAGCCTTATCATCTAATCGATGCCAGCGAGGAGCTTGTATTTGGCATCGAATGGAACGATATAGGCGATGGATTTTTCCCGGCGGGTGCCGCTGGATCTTTGACAATGGGCGGTTACAGTGATTTGGTTTTGATAGGTCAGGTTACAGATCCCGGCGTTAACTGGCAATACCTCGGTGAACTTGGTCTTATGTATGACTGGAATATGGCTATATTTGTTGAACCTTCCGAAGAAACCTGGGAGGTTACTTTTGAGATTACAGATGCAGAAACCGGTGATCCAATCGAAGAGGCTACTATCACTATAGATGGTGAAACTTATGATCCGGGCGTATATGTATTTGATTTTCCCGCAGGAACCTATGAATATCTGGTGGAAAAATCGGGATACAGTGACGCGGATGGTGACTTTGAGGTTATAGATACTGAAATTACCGTGGAAGTTGAGATGGATCCTTTACCGGGTGTAAATGTTACTTTTACGGTTGTTTGTGATCATACCGGTAATCCTGTTGCAGGTGCCAACGTTAATTTCGACGGCGAAGATTACACTACCAATGTTAATGGTGTTGCAGTAGTTGATGGATTACTTCCGGGCATATATGAGTACGAAATTACCAAGGATGGATATGAACCTTACGATGGTGAGGTTGAAGTGGAGGAAGACCACATTGACATAGACATAACCCTGATGCCAATATTCTACGATCTCACTCTCCATGCAGAACCCGAAGATGGTGGTGTTGTTACTGGTGCCGGTGAGTATGTAGTAGATCAGGAGGTAGAAATTTGGGCTGAAGCAAATGAGGGATGGTTCTTCACCGAATGGACAGGCGATATAGAACATATTATTGATCCGGCCTCAGCAGAAACTATCGTAACCATGCCGGCTGCCGATGTTGATCTTACGGCTCACTTTGCACCCACTTACACACTTACTCTTGTGGCTAATCCGGAAGAAGGTGGTGAAGTTGAAGGTGAAGGTGATTACGCCGAAGGTGAAGAAGCACATGTAATAGCTACTCCTGCAGAACACTGGTTGTTCATTAACTGGACAGACGAAGCCGGTGAAGAGGTAAGCGATGAGGCAGAATTTCACTATACTATGCCGGCCGCAGATGTTACTCTCACTGCCAATTTCGAATTTGATCCTCCGCTGTATACCCTTACCCTTAATGCTGACCCGGCTGATGGTGGTGATGTTGACGGCGCAGGTGAATACGAAGAAGGCACAGAGGTAACTATTACTGCTACACCGGAAGAAGAATTTATATTTGTAGACTGGTCAGGAGATACACAGCATGTTGACGACGAGGAAGCGGCAACTGCAACCGTAACTATGCCGGCTGCAGATATCACCCTTACTGCCAATTTCTTACATATATCTGTAAAAGAAATACATGCGGTTGAGATAAACGTTTATCCCAACCCTGCACGCACAGAGCTTAACATCCAGTCAAGCGAATTGATCAGCAAGATCAGGATGATTAGCATCAGCGGACAAGTGATCATGAATGTTGATGTTGGTACATTAAACCATAAGCTCAACGTGAGCAACCTGCGCACAGGAGTTTACTTTATGGAAATCCATACCCCTGAAGGCGTTATAACAGAACGTGTTCAGATTGCAAACTAAATAATACAAAATCCTGAGGTTGTTGAAAACACAGGGTTTTGATTTTGTTTTCATAATTTACAAAAAAAAGGAAGGCTTTTTCGGCCTTCCTTTTTTTTCCTGTATGTTATATTATTAATTTTAAAAATCATGCTTTTTTAGCAAAATATCAAAAAGATTCTGAACTCTTTTTGAATATCGAACAACGATTAGCGATCTATGATTTAATGCCGGCAAGCGTCTGATGTTTCGTCATTCAAGAATCAGCTGCTTATCGCGTGGATACGTTACGGAATACCTGAAATCAAACTTTTCCGTTTGTGCCGGTTTAAGCTTAAAGTGCCATTTAAGCAAACCGGTTCTTTTGTCAAGGTCAGCGCCGGAATAATTCAAAATATCGATTTCTATATCCCTGTGTGTTGAAACAGGCATCTGGTCAAATATTACCAGGTTAATATCCTGCTTTTTGTTATTTCGTAAACTTATTTCCCATGCAATGGTTTTGGTTTTTTTACCGCCCAAAAGGCTTCTGCCGGTATATTCGGTAAGTCTTTCACGTTCAATAATGATGCCGGCATCATGTCCAAAAGATAATTCTAGTGTGTCAGAAACTACAACCGGATCAATGTATGATTCTCCAACATACGTATCTTCAAAAAACAAGTTTGCTTTCCCCGGTAAAAGCTTGTAATCCTGCCATTTATCAATTTTAGCAATCAGGAAAGCTTTATTGTTTAGTTTGGGTATACTATGATAACCGAACGAAGCGGGAATCCGACAACTTTTCAAATCAACAAGTTGTTTATCCCTTCCCGATGTTATGTTCCATGGCCTGCTGACAACATACTCTACCGTTGTCATGGTTTCGCTAACCTCAACAGCATCTGATAGCATTTCTTCTTCGGCATCAATTAAAAAATAATCATTCCCGGCAGGAGCACTTCTTTCCATTGCGGGCCTTCGTGTAGCCGGAGGATGTTTGGGTTGAAACCTTAAAAACCATGTTGCCAGCGATGGTCTTTGTCCGGAAACATAAGGCAATCCGGTCGAAAAGGTCAGGTTGACATTTTCCCAGTCTTCGCCTGTATTCTGATATGCGTTGGCTTTCATCTGCAGATCAATTGGCTTATCCGGATCTCCGGCTCTTATATCATAAACCGGCTCCCATCCTGCCTGGCGGGTATTATAGAGAATTTTCAGCCGGCCTTTAGCCGGCGCCGGTGCGTTCACCTGAATATGAACTTCTCCCCTTGGTTTGCCGTAAAGGTCCTGTTTTTTAGACAGCATGCGGTTGACCCTGTTATATTCCTCCTGATCTTTAGCAATATTTTTTTGAATCTCCAGCTGTTCCAGCTTTATATCCTTCAGCCGCGAACGCATGAAATCGGCCATTGCACTGATCTCATCTACTTTAAGGGGAATATTCTGATCTGCAAGCGGTTTAAAATGTTCAAAAATCATTGATTTCTCAGCCTGGTAAACTTCGAGTATAGCCTGTTCGGCATCAATGCGGTTTTTGAAGAATAGAAGGCTGTCTTTTAAAACCTCTATTTCGTCAAGGTGTTCGGGCAACATCTTAAGGTTGATAGCGTGGTTTACCGATAAAATTATGAAATCTCCTTCTCCGGATACTCTGATACTGGAAAAATCAATATTAACCGGCAAAGCCTCCACAACAACATTGGAAACCCCCGCAGGTAAAGAAATATCAGCACTGCGACTAACCTGTGCCCCCTGCAGAAAAACAGTTGCTTCCTTAACCTCGGAACGTACAGCATGCTTTTCTATTGAAAGTACCTAGATGAAAGATATGAACGCAACCAAAACAGATAACAGACATTTAATTTTCATGATTTTCTCTTTTAGTGCAATAATAATTAAAAAATTTTTGTGAAATTATTTAAAAAACTAACAATGTTTAATAATTGTATTAATTAAATTTTGTTTAACAAAAATAATACCAGGAAATATGTTTATTTTATTGAACAAGGATCAAACAATCAATATCACTAAAAATAACATATTCGCCATTCAACATTAAAAACAAGTCATTCAACAAATATTTATTGCAATAAGCAGTGCTCATTTTATACTTTTGGTGCATGCAAATAAACAGGTATGAGCTGAAAATCGATCAATTCGGGTTATCCTTGTTTATGGAAAAAAGTACCAAACAAATAGTTTAAAACAGGAGGTTATATGATTTTTAAAAGTTCGCATGGTAATATATATTATGAGTTAAGTGGCAAAAAGGAAGCTAAGACTATTGTATTCACGCACGGGGTTGCAATGGATCATAGATCTTTTTCCGCACAAGCAGAGCATTTTTCTAAAAATTATCAGGTACTGGTCTGGGATATGCCGGGTCATGGAAAATCATTTTCTTGTGATAAGGAATTTAATTATAAAATGGTTTCAAAAGTGCTAAATGAGTTGCTTGATTATTTAGGAATAGAAAAAATAGTTCATACCGGGGTTTCTTTAGGAGGCCATATAGGGCAATATTATGCTTTTCATTATCCTGAAAGGGTTGAAAAGTTGATTGATATTGGTTCTTCACCACTTCATAAACCATTTAAAAAGATAAATTCATGGTTTATCAAAATTGCACTATATTTTTCTTATTTAATCCCTGAAAACCTTTTTAACAAAATGTTTGCAAAAGATAAAGCAATAAAAAAAACAACTCAGGATTATCTTTACGAAACAGCAACCCACACAACAAAAATCAGAACTTTGAAAATAACTTTTGCTTTCATGAATGCTCTTAAGGAGGGTCTTAAACAACCTGTTAAACAGCCACTTTTTATTGTTATGGGTGAAAATGATTTAAAGCCTTTACGAAAGGGAGCCAAAAAATGGAGTGAAGAGCTTAATTTACCCTATGAAATTATTAAAGATGCAGGTCATATTGCCCACCAGGATAACCCTGCAATTTTCAATAAGTTAATGGAAGCATTTATCAAAAAATAAGTTTAATCACATTTAAATCATTAATAATTTAAAGCAATGAAAACACAAGTAAGCAAACTAACCACAACACTATTTATTATTACATTCTTTTTATCCGTGGGATTACAAGCGACATCATTTTCAGAGGAATTATCTTCTGTTATCGTGAATTCTTTTGAAAACTCCGTAATGATTGAAGAAAGCCCCGGTAAAAATAAGACTGAAGAGATATCAAAAAGCGAGGCCGAAAATGTTGAACCGGAATTTGATATAAAGACAATAATCTTTGATGAACCTGAAGTTGATGATTTGGAAATTGACATAAAAGCTGTTTTTTAAGAAACAATTGGCGAAAAGAACAATAATTGGATGTAATTATCAAATAACTTATGAGTTTAGCATGTATTGTTTTATATATACTGATTTTCGTATTTTTTCATAAACGTTTTATAGCTTTAAATTTAATTAACCAAAATTAATAATACAATGAAAAATTCTGACAAACTCCGATTAATTGCTTATTTAGGAAGATTTACAATTATCCATTTGATTTCGTATGCGGTAATTGCAGTAGTTTTTTTACAGTTACAAAACGCTTTGCCTGAAACAAAACGAATAGCGCTGGATTTTTATCAGCCATTCGGATTGTTTGACCTCCAAGCATTTGCCGGCCAGATACTCAGAGGCATTGCATTTGCACTTATTTTTTACCCGTTTTATAATCTGATTTTCAGAAACAACAATGGCAGGGTTCTTCTCTTTGCATCCATGTGGGGGCTGGCACTATTTGGTTCTGTTGAGCCACAACCCGGATCTATAGAAGGAATAATATATACTACAACATCGTTTGCAGAACATGCTTTTGTTTTGATTGGTGTTGGTATTCAAATGCTTGTTTTTGTATGGATATTCTTTAAATGGGAATTACATACTTCTGATTCAAAAAGCCTTAAAGCTGCCTTTGAGCTTTTACCAAATAGAAAAAAGATTAAAGGATATACTATTCGTTTTACTATTGTACATCTCATTACTTATTGGGTTATAGGAAGCATCTTTTATGAAATAGCCGGGTATAAAGATGCTTTGGATAGTATGGAGGTTTTTGAATTATGGAGGCCTTTGGAGAACCTGCCTGCTGTTTTCTTAGTCTTTGGCGGGCAAATATTTCGGGGCATTTTGCTGGCCTTGCTGTTATATCCATTTTATCACTGTTATATAGTTAAAAAGAACGGCTGGGCTTTACTTTATCTATTGCTTGCCGGATTAACAATACTTGGTTCTCCGATTTTCCTTAGGGAATTCATTGCATTTGAAGGCACAGCAAGTGAGTCTTTTGAAAGCCTTATTATTGGATTACCAGAAATATTCAGCCAAATGCTTATCTTTTCACTGATATTTTTCTTTTGGCAAAAAAGAGTGGAAAGGAAACAAATGATATATGAAAGCTAAGTATTGGAGGAGGTTGAAAACATGCTTAATGATTTTTCAACCTCAGGCTTTTTGTGTTAAATATAAAAACAGGAAGAAAAATGAAAAAGAAATTATTAAAGAAAATAGTAAAAGTATTCCTCTATATTTTAGGAGGGATCTTAGTAATTATTTTTGGACTAACCACTCTTTTATGGATAAAAAGTCCCGGAAAAGCTGAACCTGTCAAAGATTCTGACGGGAAATTAATTGAAGGCAGCATATCTGCTATTGAAAAAATAAAACTCGGCGGAATAGAGCAACACCTTATTATTCGTGGTGAAGATACTTCCAAGCCTGTCATGCTATTTTTGCATGGCGGGCCCGGAAGCCCCGAAGCTGCATTTATGAAGCATTTTAATACTGATATTGAAAAAGACTTTATAATGGTATATTGGGAACAACGGGGGGCAGGGAAGTCATATTCAAAAGATATTCCTGTAGAAAGTATGAATATGAGGCAATTCATTTCAGATACACGTGAACTAAGCGAATATCTTGCCGAACGTTTTGAACAGGAAAAAATTCACCTTATGGGGCATTCGTGGGGTTCATTATTAGGAATTCTAACCGCATACGAATATCCTGAACTTTACCATGCTTTCTTTGGAATCGGCCAGGTATGCGACCAATTCAAAGGCGAACAGGTTTCATTTCAATGGGTTATGGAACAAGCCCTTGAAAGAAATGATGATAGAACTATCAGAGAACTTTCTAAATTGAATTTTCCGGATTCTGAAGCAAGCGTTGATGAGTGGATAGATTATTTAATGATTGAAAGAGTATATGTCAACCGTTATGGAGGTGGTACAGTAAAAGAAATAACCGGAATGTGGCCAATTATAAAGATAGTTTTAAATTCGGGTATTTATACATTTAGCGAGAAGATTAACTTTATGAATGGTAGCATGTTCTCTTTGGAACATCTTTGGCTTGATGTGGTTAATATCAACCTGTTTACTGATATTGACAGCATGAGAGTGCCTGTTTACATTTTTCATGGAATACATGATTACACAACTCCATATCCGGTAGCCAAGGATTTTTACCATCAGCTAAAAGCACCACAAAAAGAGTTTTTCACCTTTGAAAGCTCAGCCCACAGCCCGGTTATGGAAGAACCCGAAAAGTTTAATTCTATTGTTAAAGAAATTGCAGAAAGGTCTTGAAAGGTTAAAAAAACCATAAATTTCAAAAGCACTCTTTATGAAAGCAAGGATTCTGTTCACATTAATCTTCAGTACAATATTTTTATCAAGTAATAATGCGCAAATGAACACGACAAAACTCTTAAACCCCTTTCGTATTGATATAGACCCTATGGAGCGCTTGCTTCTTATTAATATTGAAAATGATCCTGACTCCCTTTATATTGGCTTCGAGCCTCAAGTTTTTGATGACCAGATCAATGGATCAGGGCAACTGGTAATTGCATGGCGTGTGGATGGCAAGGTTGATGTTTATCATCAGCCGGGGTTAAAACTTTCTCCCGAAAAATATAATATTGCAGGGAAAGGGCTGGCCAATATGCTCGAAAGAGAGATGCCTGATGCCTTTTTCTTTGTTAGTTAACGAAAGCGGTGTGCAGGCTCAATATGAGTTTTTGGATTTACACGGACGTTTGATAAGTTTTAGAATTAGTGAAAGCCATCCCAAAAAACGTAAACCTTTTGGATTATTAGCCCCAATGGGTGATGCTATAGAAAACCCCTCTGCTATGCCTTTGGTTTTATTACAAGATTTTTATTTTGTAAGACGAAGACATAGTGAAGTAGAATCGTCAATAGATGGAAGGCAACACCGAGTTGATAATCTTCCTATTTCTATTGACCGTACTAAAATGACTTTTATCAGGTATAGTACAAAACCACTTATTGCAACATTTAATCCTGAGTTTTCAGGGGTAATGTCAAATATAACTATAGAACAAAATCAGGAAATAGTTCATTCAGATGATTATCAGATTAGTTTAGAATGGAAAGAGGATAAAGTGTTTATTAAATCTATTAAAAGAAAAAATCACATATATCCTTTGATACTGCATTTTAATGATGCATTCCCAAATATTGAAGACATAGAAAATAATTCAATTTTTAACGGTGTTTTTACTATCGAATATCACCCTTCAACAGGAAAGATAAAAGGAGTTTACATAATTGAAAAAATCAATGATGAAATAAGCGTTTTAATAATACCTTCAAAGGGTTGGAGACCAAAACATACAAAGTTTTCTCTAAGGTTTTTATATACGGTCGCAAAAGTCTTTAAAAAATGGCCCTCAACCTATGAGTGGACAGCAACAATCTGTACAAGGAACAATGAATTCTATATGAAATCTCAGTGGAACAGGAAAGGCAAGTAAGTCTTGTTTGAAAAGCAAAAGAGTGCTTTCACTTTTTCCGTCATTCAATAATTAAAATTTTTTCAAAGGACAAATCCAAATTATGTTTGCTTTAAAATTGATGAAAAATTATTATTATAAACAAATTGAAATATACAATTATGAAAACAAGAATGATCTTCATAGCGGTGCTGATATTTGGTTTTCAAACTATAATTTTTGCACAAGACCCTGAGGGTAAAGAAAGACAAACTGTAGTTTACTCCTTTTTCATTAATATTGTACCTGATTCCTTTAATTATCCCTTAGTAGGATTTATCAATATTGCCAAAGGAAATCAGCAAAATCCCCAGGTAGGATTTGTAAACATAAATGAAAAAGCTTTAACAGGAATGCAACTAGGTTATGTAAATACTGTTGGGGCAGATTTTATGGGGCTTCAGGCCGGGTTTATCAATACCGTTAGGGGTTCTGTTACCGGGCCACAATTTGGATTTGTTAATGTAAGCGGTGGTGAAATGCAAGGCGCACAATTTGGATTTGTTAATACAGTTGCCGATGTTGGGCAAGGTATCCAAACAGGATTTGTAAATACTGTTGGGGGTAATTTTCAGGGAATACAAGCAGGCTTTATAAACACAACTGCCGGATATTTCGAAGGTGCTGAAATAGGATTTATTAACTCTTCAAAAAAACTAAACGGTCTTAAGCTTGGTTTTATAAATTATACCGATACAGTAGAAAGCGGAATTCCTATAGGCTTTTTGTCGGTCGTAAGAAAAGGTGGTTACAGGGCTTTTGAACTGTCTGCAAACGAAATGTATCCCGCAAACTTCGCTTTTAAAATTGGAGTAAGAAGGTTTTATACTTCTTTTAATCTGGGCTACAATGAAAATATGAAAAACAGATTTTCAACAGGTTTTGGGATGGGAACAATTATTGATATTAACGAAAAATCATTTATAAATCCTGAGCTTACAACTTATAGCGCATTGCAATACAACAAAGATGAGTGGGATTATAACCAATTATCAAAATTTAATCTGAACTATGGATACAATTTAAATCACGGATTCAGTCTAATAGTAGGTCCAACAATTTCATGGCAATATGATAAAGAAAATTCATTTATGGAGCCGATATTTGCAATATTTGAAAACGAAATTAACAATAAACACAAATTACATTTCGCTGTAAATGTAGGAGTAAGATATGAAATTTGCAGAAATAGGTAGGTGTTAATCATCTTAAAAATATAGTATAATGATATTCAAAAGTAAATACAGCGAAATTTATTACAATCTTAATAATACTGATGACTTACCTTATATCAAATCAGGATAATCCTGGGGAATTTAATAGAATAGTTTCAGAATTTTTAATTCGTTTACAGTAATGAAATCAATTAGCAAAACAAATTTATTTTACATCATAACCGCAGCAATAAGCTTAACCGCGGCAGGTTTATTCTATTTATCGGGAGCTAAGTATGATTCTACAGCCGGATTGATATTAGCGCTTTTTTACATGTTTATTCCGGCAATTGCTGTTTTAATTGTTGAAAAACTTATTTACAAACAGGTTATAAAAAAGAAATTGCTTATTTCTTTTAAGCTAAACAAGTGGTTTATTATTGCATGGCTGATTGCCCCGGTAATTGCTTTTGCCTCAATAGGAGTGGCATTACTCTTTCATGATGTTAGTTTTTCTCCTGCTATGGAAGGGATGTTTGACAGATTCGAAGACATGTTAACTCCCGGGCAAATGAAAGAAATGCGAGAATCTATCGAAAACATGCCTTTTCATCCTATGTGTGTGGCATTGATACAAGGCTTATTTGCAGGAATCACCATTAACGCTATTGCCGGCTTTGGTGAAGAGCTTGGCTGGAGAGGGTTTCTTGTGCGCCAATTTGAAAAACAATTTTTTTTTAAAGCTGCCCTGATTATTGGTTTTGTTTGAGGAATCTGGCACGCGCCATTGATTCTTATGGGGCATAATTATCCAACATATCCCGTTTTGGGTGTGTTTATGATGACAGCTTGGTGTATATTATTAAGTCCTCTCTTTCTTTATATAACTATCAAAGCGAAATCAGTTATTGCTACTGCAATTATGCACGGAACTGTAAATGGCACAGCAGGTATTTCAATAATGATTCTTGAAGGGGGAAATGAGTTAACAGTAGGTTTAACTGGTTTGGCAGGGTTTATTGCAATTTCTCTAATTAACTCAAGTTGCTATTAATAATGATTTGTTTAAAGTATATGATAATAAGAAAGTTATAATTTTAATAACAAAGCCATAATTAGTGACAGCATGTATTTTTTTAGGAAACATTGCAT
>PWJZ01000065.1 GCA_003559855.1 Bacteroidales bacterium | reverse complement strand
AGCCACTAAGACTCAAAGACTCGAAGATTCACAAAGGGCTGAAATTCTGCATGTTACCCTTAGTGTTTCTTTGTGTTTTAGTGTCTTCGTGGCAAGATTAATTCTTAACCGGACAGTAGTGATAAGTTTGTATATATAAAAACTGTCAAATTAAAATTCTTATCATAAAACCTTAAATATGCAAATAAAAACCGAGGTGACCTAATTATGCGTAAAGTATTTTTGATTAAAAAGATTTTGAAGGTAGCAACGTTGCGGGGGCATTGGAAACTTCCGGGTAAAAAATCCCTATCAACTCATTATCATTTGCTTAAATATTTTTTTTGTCCAAAACTTTTTTGTAAAGATTATCGTGGAATATTAAATTCGCTTATTAATATCGTATCAAAGCCCGGGTTTTCAAGAATCTTTTAAAGTCCAACTGGTAATTGTGTGTCAATAATAAATTTCATGCTACAACTTTATGTATTGACTTAACTTTAGTCAACCTGGAAGCATATGCAAGGCAAGCACTGATATCATCTACTTCAATAGCAGGATAATCGCTTATAATTTCCTGGGGGGTCATTCCTAATGATAATAAATCAAGAATCATCTCTACCGGATATCTCATGTTTCTTATGGTGGGTTTTCCATGATAAATTTCCGGATTAATGGTTATTCTTTTTAATAGGTTATTTATATATAATCGTTTTTGGTTTATATAAAGTTAATCAATTTGTTATAAACTTAAACCTAATTGTTATTTTAAAATTAACATCCTCAAAACCCAATCTTCGCCTTTTTATCAACCAACATTGGTCCAGATTATTTTAACCATTTTTCAAGCTTTTGTCTAACATGGTCGGTTGAATAAATATTTCCTTCTTTTACGTCTTTTAAGCTTTGCTCTATTTATCGAGAATAACTAATTCTTCTATTATATCTTCAAGTGTGTAATCGTCCGGTAGAGAATCAATGTTCATTTTTATTTTATCTTTTGTAAGCCTGATAAAGGCTTTATTTTTTAATAATGCTTTTAGCTTTTTGTAAAGTTAATTATTGTTTATGATTTTTCTGCATATTATATTCGTTAGTACTGTCTTAACCGGAAGCCGGAAGTCCCTGCCGGGAGCTTACGGTAGCCGCGGCCGCAAGGGTGTATGTTTGTAAAATGAAAAGCATAAGCCTTCTATATTTTTAGTAAAATTGTATTAACAAAATATAGTATTCACTAAAAAAAGAAGACTTATGCAAGCGAAAGATACAAAAATCAGCTTGAATTTCCAGCTCCCGGGGGGCTGGAAACTTCCGGGCAAAAAAGGTTGATCCTCACACCCCATCACCAATCCTGTGGCAGATCATAATCCTCAATGGTCAGATGTTGCAGTATTTCATTTCTCAATCTTGAAATAGCTACAACCCCCGGATTATCGCGCCATGGAGATATGTAGTCGCTGAAATATTTTTTGTATATAGGGTTGTTTTTATCAACAGGGTTCTCATAGCCTGTATCTGCAAACATTTCCTCTTTGCTGTCCCAGATAAAAATGTCAATTTGCCGTTTTATCGATTCATCGTATCCGGCATAATACAAAAAAATGATCTTGTCATTATCTTTTGTGAACTTGGTGTATCTGACGGTAGTTGCAGGCACAAACTCTTTGCGCAAAACACCCAGTTGCTCTAATTCCTTCAGGTCAGGCTCATACCTGTAAAAGTATATCTCCCTGAAATAGACCTTTTTGGGCAGCTCAAAAGGCATGATGAACCATAATCTGCGACCCCTCTTCCAAACATCATAATCCAAAAGAAAGTATATATGATCTTGATGATGAAACCCGTATGAATGTTCTTTGGAATAGTGCACCGGCCTGTGTGAATTGCAGGAAAATAAAATAACGCAAATCAATGCAAACATTATGTGTGTGCCAATTGTTTTCATAGTGTATTAATATCTGTTTTTTACCAATTTAAAGTAAAGATAACAAATTTACCTTTATTTTGATTGTGTATTTTGTAAAAATCAGATTTTGTGCAAGGTAAGGGGTTCACCCCGTTAAATAAATTATTTAAAACTTTTGTTGTTTTTAATCATAGTCAAATCAGCAATTCAGTTTTGTACAATATACTACATTATTATTTAACGGGGTAAATGGGTAACAGGTAAACAGGTCTATACCCTCTGTGCAACTCCGTGTCAAACTCTGCGAAACTCGTGTGGTTAAAAATATAAAGCGGAGATTTTCACTAACTTAAGCGCAGAGCAGCAGAGAGTTTTTACTAATTTACAATTTCGGCATGCTGAATAATTACTAATTTTTTAATTTTGGGAAAATTTAAAAACACAAAACATTTATTTAATAGCAAACTATAAAAATATGAAAAACAGTTCGGTTTTATTATCACGATCAATTTCTTCATTATTATTAATATTATTGTTTTCGTGCGGGGCTCCTGAGGCTGAGATGACGCAAGAGGAAAAAGCCTCCGACATACACAGCCGGGTGCTGACTTTGGACAGTCATGCCGACACGCCCTTACAGATGGGCAGGGAGGGTTTTGACATAGGTAAGCGTAATGATCCGCATGAAGGAGGTGGCAAGATTGATTTTCCACGCATGAAAGAGGGTGGCCTGGATGCTGCATTTTTTGCTGTCTTCCTGGGCCAGGGCGAACGTCATGAAAAAGCCTATCAAACTGCACGAGAGAGAGCCGTAGGAATTTTTAATTTGATACATCAGGCGCTTAAAGATTATCCTGAGATGGCAGGCCTGGCTCTTACTCCTGACGATGCGTATCGTTTGAATGAGGAGGGCAGGCTCGCAATCTATATTGGGCTTGAAAACGGTTATCCCATTGGCCGCGACCTGGAATGGGTGGAAAAAGTTTATGACCTGGGTGCACGTTATATTACCCTGGCACACAACCGCAATAATGACATATGTGATTCTTCGACAGATCCCGACGGGCCTGAACACAACGGCCTTTCAGAATTTGGCGCGAAAGTTGTCAGAGAGATGAACAGGCTTGGAATGATCGTGGATGTAAGTCATATTTCCGATGAAGCATTCTACGACGTTATAGAGGTTTCAAAAGCACCTGTCGCCGCAACTCACTCCAATGCAAGAGCACTGGCTGATGTGCCCCGAAATATGGATGATGATATGTTGCTTGCCCTGAAAGAAAACGGCGGCGTTGTGCAGGTTACCTTTGTCGGCCCCTTTTTAAAAGAAATGGAGCCGGACCCCGAAAGACAAGCTGCATTTGATGAGCTTCGTGAAAGATGGGGCGATTACACCGAATTATCAGATGAAGAAATGGCCCAGGTCAGGGAAGAGTGGCAAAAAATAAATCAAAAATACCCCAGGGAGCTGGCTACAGTATCCGACCTTGTCGACCATATCGATTATATCGTTGATCTGATAGGTATAGAACACGTAGGTATAGGAACGGATTTTGACGGAGGCGGCGCTCTTGAAGATTGTTTCGACGTCACCGAAATAGAAAATATAACCCTTGAACTTGTCGAAAGAGGTTACACCAAAGAAGAGATAGAAAAAATCTGGTCAGGCAATTTTATGAGAGTTTTCCGCGAAGCCCGGGAGATTGCAGCTGAATTAGCCGTAGTAGAAGGTGAAAAAACAGAAATTCTGGCACAAATATAACCGTTAACCTGTAACCGGTAATCGGTAACCGGTAATCGGTAATCATTATTCGGTAAGCTATTCGTAATTCGCATATTCGCAATTCGCATATTCGTAATTCGATAATAAAACAGGGTATATGAAAACCATATAAGGATGAATTTTTTGGCTCACTTATATTTGTCGGGCGATGATGAGGATTTGATCCTGGGCAACTTTATTGCCGATATGGTTAAGGGCAGGCAGATTGAAAGGTTCAGCCCCGCCATAGTTAAAGGCATAAAGATGCACCGCAGGATAGATCATTATACTGATGACCACCCGGTAGTAGCACAAAGCAAAAACAGGTTAAGAAGCAAATACCGTCATTATTCAGCGGTAGTTGTTGATCTTTATTACGACCATTTTCTTGCAAAGCATTGGGATGATTATTCCAAAACTTCTATAGACAGTTTTCTCAACAATGCCTATAATGTGCTGCTGGGTAATTATCTGTTGCTGCCTTACCGTGCTCAAAGGATATTGCCTTTTATGATCGGCTCCAACTGGCTGGTTAATTATGCCGACTTTGATAGACTGCAAAAAAATTTCGAAGGCCTGGCGCGCCGTACACCTTTTGAATCGGGAATGGAGTTTGCCGTAAAAGACCTGGTTGCCAATTACAATGAGTTTTCAGAAGAGTTCAGGGAGTTCTTTCCGCAACTGATAGATTTTGTAAACCGGCTTAAAATGTCAAAACATTAACGCAAAAGATTTTCGTAATATCACATTTTTATCATATTCTGAAACCTACCACCAACACGTCATCCAGTTGACTGTACCTGTCAGCCATCCAATCCCTGATGGTCGCTTCAAGCATTTGCTTTTGTTCGTTTACAGATCTATAATGTATTTCCAAAAGAAGTTCTTTAAAGGCTTTTTTTCCGAATTTGTCGCCGTTGGCACCTCCAAACTGGTCGCGGTATCCGTCGGAAAACATATATACCGTATCCCCTTTACGAAGATCAATTTTATGATTGGCAAATGATTCCTCACGTACATGAATGCCAATAGGATTACGTGTGGGTTTATATTCTGTAAGCTCATTGTTGCGTATCAAAATCAAAGGGCTGTTTGCTCCCGAATAGTAAAGAGTATTGTTACTGGTATTTATGGCGCATAATGCCAGATCCATGCCATCCTTTTGTTCATCTCTTTCCCCCGTCTGACGCAAGGTGGTCTTAACATACCTGCGCATCTCCTCAAGTGCAAATGAAGCCTGCATCTCATCTTTTTCATGTTTCGATCTAGATATTTTTTCGTGTTGAACTATTTCATTCAGAAAAGCAATGCCCAGCATGCTCATAAAAGCTCCCGGCACACCATGGCCCGTACAGTCTGCGGCAACAATAAAAATATAAGGTTCTATTTTTTTTGCCCAGTAAAAATCGCCGCTTACGATATCCCTTGGCATCCATAAAATGAAATGCTCAGGCAGATTATCCCTCAAAAATCCCTCATCAGGAACCAGCGCATTTTGAATACGGCTTGCATAGGTTATGCTGCTTGTGATCTGTTCTTTTTGTTTTAATACAACGGTATGTTGCTTCTCTATTTCCTCCTTTTGAGAACGTATTTCTTCCGTACGTTTTGCTATTATCTTTTCGAGCTGTATGTTCTTTGCCTTCAAACGCATAATGCTTAACCGGACTATCCCATATACAATAAGCACTGCAAGGCAAACATATAATGCATAAGCACCCAGCGTACGATACCAAGGCGGATCTATTATAAACCCAAACGTCGCAACCGGGCTTTCATTACCGTAAAGATCGCGGGCCTTGACTTTAAAAAGATAATCACCTTCACGTAAATTGGTAAAGGCAGTCCGGTTGTCATACGACCACTCCGACCATTCATCACTAAAACCCTTAAGCTTGTAAGAATATTCTGCCCTGAAATTATTTTCTTCAAACTGTGAGGCATAATAAAAAGTAATATCATTGTACTCATATGAAAGTTCGGAAGTGAAAACATCATTGATATGAGAATATCCACTGTACAGCAGTGAATCATTTTTTGTGTTTATGCGGTAAAAGTTAATGTTTGGTTTGGCACTGTAGTCTTTAACCCATGCAACATTAACACTTGCAAGCCCGTCGTCGGCAGCAACGAATAAGGTATTGCTGTCAAGAGGCAAAATCTGGTTAACAAGGCCAAGGTCCAGGCCAGAAAAAGGCTTTTTAACAATATTGCCCTGATCATCTGAATATGCCAGCCTGTTATCAAAACAAAACCATGTTTTACCATAGCTATACAAAAAATGATTTAAAGAAGCGGCACGTTCTACCGGCTGTACGGGTGAATAATTGAAAAAGCCGCGTAATTGATTTTTTTTAGCCTCTTCTTGTTCTGCTATCCCCCTTTCATCTACAAATTCCATTAAACCCAGGTTTACACCGAACAATACATCGTCTTTGTACTGAAATGGCTTTACCCAGGTGTCACCCAAACCTGCTTGCGCTCCAAAGTAGTGCTCATATCTGATATCCAGGGCAGCACTTATAAAAATGTTGAAAACACCGGTGTTAAGCGTTCCTACCCAAAGCTCCGTCTCCTCACTTCCGGTTGAAATCATTTCTGCAATAGTTAACGGGTTACGTATGATAAAATCCCCGG
This sequence comes from Bacteroidales bacterium, assembly GCA_003559855.1. Lineage (GTDB taxonomy): Bacteria > Bacteroidota > Bacteroidia > Bacteroidales > UBA7960 > PUKZ01. Next base: position 5,433 of record PWJZ01000065.1, on the reverse strand, counting down.
AAGACTTTACAAGATCCAGCTCTGGTGTGCTAAATATGAAAAAGCCGTCACTTCCGGCTACAAAAAGCAAATTCCTCTCGGATGACCGGTAAACAGAAGATGCGTCAATATTTTTTATCTGTCTTATCCTTCCATATTCAACATATTCATATAAACCTTCGCGGGTTCCAATAATAACTGCATCATTAACCGTATTAAGGTTTTTTACCGGTTTGTTAAAGCCTTCTGTTTTTAAGAAATGATCATAAAGCTTATCGGTTATATTGGTGTTTTCAACGAACAAACCGTTGGAGGTTCCGGCAAAAAGTGTATTTTCATGTGTTACCATGGCCTGAACGCTTCCGTAAATTCCTGCATTGGCATCAAAAACGGATATGGGCGATGAATAATTAACCCTGCATATACCTGTATTAAGAGCCATCCATAAATTATTCCAACTGTCCTGGTATACCTGTTTTACATCGTTATCCCTCATACCGGTGTTTTGATCGATAATATCCTTAACATGGCCTTCATTATTAATGATTATAACACCATTATTCAGCGTACTTAATGCTATGTTGCCGTTATGCAACATGGTGCCGCCAATGATCCTTGATTCCGTCAGAATTGAACTATAAGGCGTATGTAGCGACCGTATACCGGGATGTTTTTCGTCAAAACAATATATATATAATCCTTTTTCCTGGGTTACTATAAGGTACTTCTCATTTTCATAAGCGGGAAATATTCCAAAAACACCGTAATCTCTGAATATTTCACCGTCCGGGATCAGTTTAAGCTGATTGCCGGTGAATTTCATAAGCCCTTTTTCTCTCTGCCTTACAAAGAGCTTGTCGTTAACCACAAAAGCAAGGTGAAAGGATGTTTCAGGATCAATAACCTGTATTTTACCCTCTTTCCAATGAAACATTTTTTCCTGTGAGAAAAACAAAACACCGCCCTGGTATAACATAACCCTCCATACCGTTCCAAAAAATGATTCTTCAACATCAAGCGAGTCGGATAATGAAACATAACACAATGATCCTCCGGCACATGGTTTAAGCTTGCCAAACTCGCCGTTTGCTCCAACATATACATTGCCTTGCTTGTCTGCTGCAAGTGAAGTGACAAATCCGCCATGCAACGGAATGCGGGTGGCATCCCAGCTGACACCGTTATAATGCAAAACCCTTGTATTGTTGCCAAAATGCATTATACCACGGCTGTCTTCAACCACCGACCAGTTTTGTGTATGACAGGTGTCACCATACTCGCGTTGAGTGAAGTTGATAACCGGTTTCCTGGTAAAATCCGTCGCTGAAAAAAAAATTTTTTGACCTTCGAAAGGCAGGAAGCATGTAAATGATATTATAACAACTATAAAAAGTTTCTTCAAGATCTGATCTTTTATTAAATACCGTATTAAAATGAAATATACACCCATTTGTCAACTTCGCGTCAGAACCCTGCCCTGCTGCCAAGCCATATTTCCACCGATCTTCTGTTTGGCTTGCCATAAAATTCATTTATATATGAAAGGATTTCAGCCAATATCTCCTCCCTGCTTTTATCTGCAAATACTTCCAAAATTATTGAAACTTCTTCGTAAAGCTGTTTTTCTTCGGGAAATACCGGTTCAAAAGTGCCGATATAGGTTATATTGTTATCGTTGTCACGCTCCATGTACCATACTTCCATTTCAGTGATCATATGCGGATCGGGTAACGCTTTGCCATCAACCGACAGGAGCTCATCCCTGTCAATAATAAGCGAATCACCCACAAAATCAAGCTTTTTAAAAACCGGCTCCCGGTCAATCTCATACCTGATAAAGAAGAACCTCTCCTGGGTCATAGGAAATATTTCAGAATTTACATATAGCTTTATATCATCCATTATTGCATAACCTCCATGAAAGTGATTTTGCAGATCGTTTAAAGACATTAAAGCACTGCCCCTGGAGCTTACGTTGGCTATAGCCGGTGTAAAACTTGCTTTGACCTTTGACAAGTCAATGTTCTCATACTCGTGTGACAACTCTTCATACAATATGGTTCTTGATTTTATATTACTCATGGCCGGGGTATAACTCGCCTTTGCATATGCCAGGTCAACGTTGTCGGGACGCAGAATAAACCTTCCTTTTGCCGGATGAACAACAGTGGCAAGTGAGTTATATGTCTTGAATACCAACGAATCGGTTTCATCGAAAATAGTTCCGCGTTGTAATTCAACATCCCTTTCAACCAGCAATATTGTCCCGTTCACCCTTATGGTATGATATTCCTGGGCTAAAGATGAAACCGGAAAGAACGTAAGTAAAAAAAACGCATTCAAACCAATAAAGATCAGCTTGATTGATTTATAATAAGTTCCCATGACATGTTTTTTTGGTTATAATATTGCGTTAAAAGTTTTGTTTTGCTAAGTTATACTTTTTTTCGATCAAATATCAAGATGGTTTATCAAAATATAATAACACCGGTATATGATAAAGCGGAAGCCTGGCTTTTTCATGCTTATTATTTTTACAAAAAGCAATTATTCATATTAGCTGCAGGGAATAGTTTAATTACATCTGCTCTCAACGGTTCAGGCTTTCATGTTAAGTTTCCGCATGTATCAGGCTATACTTGAGTGACAAGACAATTGCTAAAAACTTTACTGTATAAGAACAAATGCAGCCCAAAAGAAAGGATCATACTTTTTGCGCATTATCTTTTGTGTTTTTAAAAAGGCTTCATACATATCATTTTTTTCTATCAGTTGGCCATAAAATGTTTGCATGAATTCTGCCGTTTCTTTATCCGGTATTTGCCAGAGGCTTATTATCTGATTATCTGTGCCTGCCATTTTAAATGCACGCTGCAGACCATAGACACCTTCACGGCCTACTATATCGCCCAGACCGGTTTCACAAGCCGACATAACCGTTAGCTTGTTTTGGCGCAGATCAATATTTATCACTTCAAGTGCCGTTAATACACCGTCATCTTTATCATCATTTATCGTTCTATGACCCGTCCAGTAGTCATTTACACCGGCAAATACCAAACCCGAACGCATCAGAGGGTCAGGATTGTTTACATATCTCTTAAGCACATATTCCATCTTTCCCCTGAATTCAATATCGTCCAGTGCCAGTTTATGTGTAGTTGCAAAATGTTCTTGTTCAGGTTCTGCAAAAAAGAAACCATGTGTTGCTATATGAAGTATGTGACTGGTTGAAGCAATATTTTTAAATTTTGCTACCGTAGCTTCTTCACCCGAAACAAGTTTCACGTTTGCATGCCGGTGAAGAGCTGTATCTATGGTTTTTATTTCCTCAAGAGTGCCGCCTAAAAATAACCAGGGTTTATTTGCTTCCGATCCGATGGAGTAATTTATTCCACCGAAAAGTGTAACATTATGGTCGGAAGAAAAATCGAGCCGGGTCGATAAACCTGTTTTTGCAGTGGTACTTAACATGCGTATATGGTAGTCATCAAGCAAATACCTGTTAACGTCACTGCTGATGGCGGCAAATGATATTTTATGCAACAAACCAGATGGTGAAATGTACAAAGTGTTTACATCATCAATATGTTTTTCAACAGGTTGCCAGATTAGTTGATATAGCTTCGTTACAGGTTTGGAATGCTTCCCGTAAATGGCATTTACATGTTTCTGATTATTGCCCGGAGAACCTGATAGTATCCCTCTCAATTCCTTTTCTTCAAACAAAGGTACCATTAAAGGATAATCGCTGTCATGCTTAACTATTAGCGCACAATATAATATGCTATCGGTATTTTGGAAAAAGTGGCTGAATTCAATAGCAGCCTCTCCCTCCGAGAGTTCATTTTTAACATCATGCCAGCTTATGTTAAACATGTTTTCCAGATCATTGAATTCGGCCGATTTTCTAACCAGCATCTTTTCCAGGTCATTGGCTTGTTTTTCAAGCAATGCTATGGTAGTATCACGGTCAGGAATTCCCGAAACAGTAAGATGTGTTATTTGTCGCTTAAGATGTATCCAGTTTTCATAATAGCCTATAAGCTCTCCATCATTGCTCGATAAAATGGTATTACGCATGGCAGTGCCCGACTTTAATAAAAGCCCTTTTGTTTTTAAAATACTATTATAGGTTTCCCCGACTATCGAAGGATTTGTGCTTTGTCTTATCAATGAATAAGACTGAAAAGCGTCAAATCTGCCCGAAAAGGTTTTCAGATACAGTTCCTTTTCTTTTTCAGAAAGAAAACCAAATTGTTGCCGTATGTTATAGAAAATAACATTATTTGCCTTAACAAAAAAAGAATCTGCAACTTCATGTTTTCCGCTAATATAATAGAGCTCTGCAAGGTTATCAAGTGAATTTGCATAGGATGGATGATATTTTCCCAGGGTTTTTTGACGAATATTTAACGCATTGACAAACAGAGTTTCAGCGGTTGAATAATCGCCCGTTTTTTTGTGCAGCATTGCAAGGTTATTTAATGCCGTAGCATAAGAAGGATGGGTTTTACCCGGAACGCTGCTCAATATTTCAACAGCCCTGTTCTGAAGTGGCTCAGCAGCAGTATAATTGCCCATATCCCTGAACATTACAGCCAAATTGTTGAGTGTTATCCCGTAAGAAGCATGTTTTTTTTCACCCAATATATCAATAAACAAAGCCAAAGCTTCAATATATAACGGTTGGGCATCAGAATACTTTTCAAAATCACGGTATAAAGTAGCCAGATTACTTAATGTCGTGGCATAGGAAAGATTCTTTTTTCCGAATGTTCTTTTTAATATCTCTATAGCCTCCAGGTACAGTTCTTCGGCTTTTCTGAAGTTACCCATATCTTTTTGAAGTAATGCAAGATTATTCAGCGAAACAGCATAGTCAGGATGGTTCTTACCCAGAGATCTTTCCCTTATTTTTAATGCATCACGGTAAAACATCTCAGCTTTTTCATAACTTCCCATAGAGCGGTACAATCCCGCAAGACGGTTTATAGCCGAAGCATAAGCCGTATCATCAGTATTCAGCCTTTGCTGATATTGCCCGACTTGTTTTAACTGCCATCTGTCAAAAGTTTGCAGCGTACCTGAAGTAGTCTGACAATAGACTCCAATGTGAAAAAAAAGTAATATAAATAAGGCTATTGGGGTCTTCATACCTGTAAAGGTTTTGTCACAAAAATATGTATTTTTGGGTTTAAATGACCGGTGATTTTTCAAAACTTACTAACTGTACATGGACGGTAACCTTTTACAGATTTTATGGCAGCAACCCTGACAAAGCCCGAATATCCAAAATATTATAAAACACAAAATTTAATAACCCCCCTGATAATCTTCGTTGCCAGATCATTTGTTTTAATAATGATAGTTTTTTAGGATTTTCAATTATTTTTGTTTCCGAAAATCAGTATTTATATAAACTTAAAATTCTATAATATGCGAAAGGACATT
>PWJZ01000021.1 GCA_003559855.1 Bacteroidales bacterium | reverse complement strand
TGAAGGGCTGATATCTGCTAGAAGACTGTTCATGACAATTAGATTATTAAAGCATATCGGTGATTTGTACAGCTATCAGGTCAATCAATATCACAAACAAGGAAGCCAACACTACCGATGAGTTAGCTGCCTTACCCACGCTCGCTGTACCCCGCCCGGCCGTATAGCCTTTAAAACACCCAACAAAACCAATAGCTGCTCCGAAAAAGAATGTTTTAATTACAGCGGGCAAGAGATCCATAAAACCAATGGCGCTGAAAGCCTGAGAAAAGAACAGCACGAAAGTTACATCTCCTTTGATATTTGCCCCGGCCCAACTCCCGAATATACCAAGTGCATCAGCGTATAAAACAAGTATGGGTATCATTAGCGTGGCAGCCAAAACTCGCGTGACAACCAAAAAGCGAATGGGATTGGTAGATGAAACTTCCATGGCATCAATCTGCTCACTCACTTTCATGGAACCCAGTTCGGCACCCATACCTGAACCTATTTTTCCCGCGCAAATTAACCCGGTGACAACCGGTCCCATTTCTCTTACGATGGATAAGGCTACCATGGCCGGGAGCATCGATTCAGCACCAAAATCAACAAGCACAGGGCGTGACTGAATGGTGAGCACCAAACCTATTACCAAGCCGGTTACCGAAATAAGGGGCAATGTTTTGTACCCTATTTGATAACACTGGCGAAGAAACTCATTAAACTCAAATTCGCGCGAAAATGTCTCCCGTGTGGCAAGCCACATAAATAAGAAAAACTCTCCTACCTCCGAAAAAAATACATTTGCCTTTTTTGTTTTTCTAAACGTTGTATCGCTGAGTTTAATGGCATGTTTTTTAACATCGGGTATTTTGGGGATAATTCTTCTGACTGAACTGATTGTTTTCAACGGTTAAAGATTAACTATTTCCTTTTTTTTATTTTTTCTGCCTTATCATTGGCCTGGTAAGCAAACTCAACAATATCATCTTTTACTTGATGGAATTTTTTTGCAATATCGTCAAGGGTTTCATCGAATTTTTCCTTAATGGAGTCTGCATATTTTTTTTCCATATCTGCAATCTTTTTTCGTGTATCCTCTCCTTTATGTGGTGCTAATGCAACACCCATCAATACACCGGCACTGGCAACTATCAATATGCTTAGAATCACGTTACATGTTTTCATATCTATTTGATTTTAAATGGTTTATATTATAATTAGAAATTTGTCAGACAATTTTCTTTCCCTGAACAAGGTTGACTACAATTGCAATAAGCGCAACGACGAGAAGAACATGGATCAGACTTCCTGCATTAAAGCCGATTAATCCTATCGCCCATGCAATAATTAATAATATCGCGACGACATAAAGTATATTTCCCATAGTTTTAATTCTTTAAATGTGAGTATATAATGATTAAAAAAATCCTTGCGGAAATCAGAGATGCATTTAAAAATCATCCACACGTTTTCAGGCAGGCGGATTCAATGTACATATCGGGGCTGCCAAAGCAAACCCAGGAGTACTTTCTTCACCGTATGAGATGTTTTGTGTTCACACATCTGTCGGGTTCACCTGTAACAATATTTCCTTATGTAAAATTAATGCTCAACTGAAGCAATTGTGTTACACCCTGAAAACAATGTCTTACATAAATCACAGGTTTTCAAGATTCTCATTGCGTTTGAGCTTCAATTTCCTGAAATACGAAGGAGTGATGCCTGTATTTTTTTTGAATTGATTGGAAAGATGGGCGACACTGCTATAGTGAAGCTTGTATGAAATCTCGGTAAGGTTTAATTCGTCATACAACAATAGTTCTTTTACTCTTTCAATTTTATTGTTGATGATGTACTGCTTTATGGTAATGCCTTTGACTTCGGTGAAAACATTGGAAAGATACGTGTAGTCATAATCCAGTTTTTCACTTATATAGTCAGAATAATTTATCTTGGGTAATTCTTCTGATTCATAAATTAATTCGATAATGACATTTTTTACTCTTTCAACCAGTATCGATTTCTTGTCTTCAATTAACACCAATCCGGAACTGAACAAATTCTCCTTCAATCGCTTATATAGCTTAGGAGTAAGATCATTTGTGAGCTCCACCACGCCGAGATCAATGGATAAATAATCTATACCCAGATTGTTTAATTCCTCCCTGACTTTCAATTTGCATCGCTGACTTACCATATGTTTGATAAAGATATTCATTTGGACAGGGCGATTTCAATTGCTTTGTTATTCATTGGTTATTGATTCAGGACACCGGTTTTTTTATTATATTTCTATTCTCGTGAATTGCTGTTAAGGAATACCTGAATCCTGAATTCTTTTCAAATTTTTTTCCAGGAATATATCAGATCCGATAATCCTGCAATTTACTAAAAAATATTATACTATAAAAAAAGCTAAGATACAGTAAATAATTAATTTCATATAGTTTTATTAAATGTATTACCTGATGTTGATATCCGGAACGCCAAATTCAGGAAGCGTGCAAATAATATCTCAATCTCAATCTCAATCTCAATCTCAATCTCAATCTTAACCTCAATCTCAATCTCAATCTTAACCTCAATCTCAATCTTAATCTTAATCTTAATCTTAACCTCAATCTTAATCTTATTTCTCAATCTTATTTCTTAGCTTTACATCAGAAAAAAAATTGCGCAAACTAAAACCATTTTCTATGAAAAAATATTCTCAGATTTTGTTTCTATTGTTGATCTCCGCAGTATTGATCGGTGTTTTATTTTTACAACGCAACAGACAACCGGTTGAACGGGTCAGCGACATCGAGATACCTGTTGTAGGTTCCGAACTCATCAACACACATGAGCGCGCCTTTCTGAACAACATTGCACAGCTTTGCGGACAAACATTTGCCGGGAGGGAAACCTTCATTGCCGAAGGGCGCGAAAGCTGGGCAGATAAAAACTTTGTGATGCACGTAACCGTTTGTGAAGATGACCACGTTCACGTTCCAT
>PWJZ01000115.1 GCA_003559855.1 Bacteroidales bacterium | reverse complement strand
CTCCCGCAACCCCTATCTCATTGTTACTCACTGCTGCTACTGTTCCAGCAACATGTGTGCCATGCGCATGTCTTTTAATACCATACCCTTCTACAAAACTCATGTGTGGTCCTGAAATATTACCTTGCAAATCTTCATGGTCAAGCTGAATTCCGGCGTCAATGATTGCAATTCTGACATCGGGATGTCCTGTCTCTATATCCCACGCTTTTATCAAATCAATATCACATCCTGGCGTTCCACTGCCATGAGGAGTATCCTGCCCCGTATTATGATAATGCCATTGCTGTTCAAACAATTCATCGTCCGGTATCCACCCCTCTGTTCTGCCGGCAGTATTTTTGTTAGAAATGACGAATTCCTGCCCACTATTTATATTAAAATCGTTATGTAATCTTTTTTTATACACCGGTTCGGCAATCTCAACATCAGGCAAAGCTTAGAATTTTCTCACGGCTTCTATGATATCGGCTTTTTCACAAACTTCGATTTTAAACCAAAGATGAAAACCCCATGCCCGGTGCCGTTCGCGATATTTTATGGATGCTGAGCCAGGTATATCATACAGCGCATCAAATATACGTGTATATTTTTGTGCTCCTATATCCTTGTTTATCTCATCAAAAAGCTTTATGCCTGTTTCCACATAACCTTTGTCGGTGGCGTGAAAATAACGCCTATCAAAAATTTCCTCCATATATGGCATAAGCTTTATGCGAAGAACACCATTTTTATAAGCATCTTCGGAGATTTTGTCCAAATCAACCGGTGGTGGTAACCTGCGATTTACATTATATTTTTCCTCCAATTGTCTTTGATTTTCAACAGCGCTTTGTTGTTCAGGAGTTAATGGTTTTGATTGTTGATTTTGACCGTATGTAAACGAAACAAAAACCAGCAATATCAATGCGTTAAGTTGTAATATTTTTATTCTGAAATTTTTCATAGTTTTTTATTTTTAAAAATATCAAAAAAAGCTTTATTAATCCTCTTTTCTTATGCATCTAATTGATAAACCTTTATAAAGAGGTATATTTTCATAATAATGATAAATGCCAGAGTAATCATATATTAGATATATAATATATGGTGAAGAAACCTGTTGATATGACCAATAAAATGACCTTTTACTTAACTCCCTAAAATTATACTTGCCAAAGGGACACCATAACCATCTACCTCCCGGCACAGATGTAAAGCCACTTTCATTCGTAGCGTCTTTGTTGGGGCTTTGCCATTTTGGGTGCGGGTCGGGATGGGTTCGTGTGCTTTTCAATTTTCCGCCTGCCACCGAACCGCCACCTAAATAATCTGCCAGTTCCTGCCAATCAGTACGGTTTGGCAATTTCCAGCCCGGGGGGCAGGCATCCTGCACCGCATTCCAGTTATACAAAACACCATAGTTTTTGTAATTTTCTGTTGCTTTTGCTTCTTCTATATCCGTTCCAAAATAATCGTAAACATAATAATGAGGTTCTGAATCTGAACCTATTGTTCCATAATGCACTTCCGGCAGCCATGCCAGGTTTTCTCTAATCCAGCATTGGTTGCCTATGAGTACGGTGTTGTATGTATTGCCATCGCGCGGATCGGTAAACTGTGGCATATCGGGACAGGGCTCACCAAGACTGTCATCGCAAAATGTCGTAAACTCTTTTTGCCGTCCATAACCCGTTCCCTCGCTACTTGTGGCATAAGCCCGCACATAGTACCTTGTATTGGGCGTAAGTCCGGTAATGGTACTGGTAAACTCGCCAAGCCCTTCGCCATCATTTGTAAAACCATCGTTGTTCTTCAAATCGGGGTTTTCAGAAGCGCTCCAGACTACACCACGGGCTATCACTGCATTACCGCCGTCATCGGTAACTTCGCCGCCACAAACGGCAGAAGTGTTCGCAACCTCCGACACAGAAGCCGTAGTTACAACAGGTAAATCTTCTTTTCCGCAACTTGTAAAAAATAGCAACAATACCCCGGTAAATGATACAAAGTAAATCCAAAAACGGTTTTTTAGTTTTGCTCCGGTTGTTTTCTCTGTTTTTTTCATAATTTTTTAAATTAATTGGTGAAAAAATGATTTTATTCCGTTAATCAATACTACGCACATAAACGCCTCCTTTTGTTTTTGCTTCAAGACCTGTATAAACATTGTTCTGATTTGTCAGATATAATGCCCTGGCATCTCCATGCGGAAGATTATTGTTATAATCAATCCATTCAGTGCCATTATATTTATATATTCCGTTACGAGTACGAAGGATGAGATTATCATCATCATCAATTACCATAATGTCAGTTTCCACTTTAATATATTTCATTATAGAGTCCGGAATTGATATATCAATAAAATTTTCTGACCCAACTTCACCTTTTATCAATCCGTATTCTTGCAAGCTCCTCCATAAGTATACATAAATATAATTATTATCTTTACTAAAGGCTAATGATGAAATGCCTCTATACGGCAAGTCAATTTTCCTCCAATTCTCACCTCTATCAGATGATTTTAAAATATCGCCACTTATGGCTACTCCTGCGTATATAATGCGTGGATCTGCCGGATATACGGCAAGACTAACAACATCACTATGTAATAGCCTATTGTCATTATCACAATTATCACAATTATCACAATTATCACAATTATCATGTCCGTTTTCTTGACAATATGGTACAGGTTTCCATAAATCACCCTTATTGTTTGTATAAAAAAGACGTCCTGATCCAAATCCAACTGTTCCTGCATATAATCTATGCGGTTTGTCATGATCAATATCAATAGTACGTAATGATGCAAAAGCATAAAAATTAATACCTTCTTTGATTGATATCCATGTATTCCCCCCATCTTTGCTACGGATAACTTCGCGTGATGATGAGTTTGCATAAATAATATAAGGATTTTGCGGATCAACAATTATTTCTCTCACACGACCACCTTTATCATAAATCAAATCCCATGTTGCGCCGCAATCAACGCTCCTGAATATTTTACCATCTTTGCTGCCTGCAAAAATAACCTGTGGATAGCAGGGATGAACGGCTACGGAAGTTATTGATTTATCACCAAGACCCAAATACTTCCATTCATTTTTCGATATATTGTCGCATACGGCATGCGGATCGCAACTATAAGGCATCTTTGTGTCATTTTTATTACATCCGCCTGCCACAATAAAAATCAAAAAATCGTTGATCGTTAATCGTTATTCAAAAATAATTGACATTATAAACATACACTACATAGAAGATGTGTGTTAAATATTGCTTGCATACTTTATTTTATCAATACCATTTTTTGGTTTTATTAAAATTTTCAGCTCTTGTGTTATAAATCTTATGTTAAAAAAATATATCCCCGGACACCTCTAACTTCTGTAACTTGCCCTGATTCAATTTTATTTTAAAACATCTATATTGTTTTTATCAGTTCGGATTTATCACCAGTTCAGAGCCCAGCTCGGCTTCAAAATTTTTATCTATTCTCACATTATCAGCATTAATAATAAGCTTTGCGCCATTTTGAACCGTAACATTGTCTTCTATAACCACTTTTTCTGAATTTATTGTAAGAGTTGGAGAAAAATTCCCCCTCACTGTTACATTTCGCACAACAGTGTGGCAATGATTAATAGTTGTGTTATACCAAACATTTTGGTTTGTAAAAAATTCAGGAATGCATTCGTCATTTAATTTTATTGGGTGATCGTCATATACATAATCTCCATCGTTTAATAAGCATAAAACCTTAACCTTTCCTAAAATTTCATCGCTGTCGGGCCATCTTGCCCATTCATAATCGGGTATGCTATATGGAGTTGTTGGCTGCCATATTTCAAGCGCATAACCCGACAATAGTTCAAATTCTCCTTCAGAATGATATAAGTCTATTGACCAATCACATCCTACTAAATATGTATTGCCGGAATATGAATAAAAGTTGGCGTAAAAGGATAATTCATCGCCAAGATAAAATTCATATGTATTATCTGGAAAAGGAGCACCTTCGGGCGGATCTTCAATAGTTATGTAATCTCCAACACCAATAGGAGTATCGTCGGCATAAACTGAGAATAGTAAGTTTCCGTCATCAATACCAGACCCGGTGAACACCTCAAAATCTACATATTGATAGTTATTAGTTATTGAACCGAAAGTTGAGGTTTTAGTTCGTTGCCATGTCCACTCTCCTGTGGCATTATATAAAACTTGAATACTATTAATATCATCAGGAGGATTATCAGAACCTTTTATAAAATTTTGATGATAAAAATGTACCCAATGTTGAGGATCGCCTTGTACCCATTGTCCAATAGAAGGATAATAAACCTCATATATTGCATGCCGTCCGGGCATAGAGTTAGGGTCACCAATAGTAATAGGATCATTGCCCGGTAAGGAAGGAAGTGAAAATGGTTCATCATTTAAAACCACTCCACTAACATATCTTGTGGGAATACCAAGTGACCTGAGCATTGCAACCATTAGGTTAGTTTGACCTCGACAATTTCCTGATCCTTTATTAAGAACATAAGCAGCATTTTGAGGTCCAGCCGCTCTATACGAAATTTCCGATCTCATAAATTTAGCAAGTTCGGTAACAGCATCATGTATTCTATTTTCACTTAACTCCATTGTCAATACTAAAGCTAACATTAGTATATCTTCATTATCAGCTTGTATACTATCTGTTGCCATCAGGTATTCTTCAGGCACAGAGGTTACAGGATAGGTGTCGTGCGAATAAAATCCCGCTCCCAAATTCACGTTGGTTTCTGCATTATAAGTCTTCCTAAAAGTAAAATTGGGCGCATTTATATCACCATAAATATATGTTTTTCTGTTTCCATCTGAATATGTGTGGTCAGGAGTAGGATGAACACTAAAATTTTGAATGGTTTGACTATTATGTTGATTATCATGACCATAATTAAAAGGTTGCCATATTGAAATCTCCAATGATGTAATATTTTGTGCCGAAAATACGTGTTCAATTTCCATCTGAATATTATTCCCTGATGCATTTCCTGAATAATCAATCTTGATGTATTGCTTGGGTTGTCCATATACTTGAACTATAATAGTCATTAATACGGTGTATAATAAATATTTTTTCATAGCTTATTCATATTTTTAAAGAAACATAATGTTCAGCATATCTATATAAAAAGATTTAATACGGTAAAAAGTTTTGATTTGCCAATATCTTTCCATTTTCATCCAAAAAATATACATTTGGATTCTTCCTTAAGCGAATTGAAAAACGGTTATCCTGATCAAGTTCAACCTCTTTTTTATCACTATATAAATAATCGGTATTATCCAATACTTTTTTATCTATATTATTATAATACAAATTATCTACATGTGATTTTCCTTTTATTATCTCTTCTTTAATAACATCACCGCCGCCATCCATGATAGAAGCCATAAAAGACCGTCCTTCATCAAAATCTATATAACGCTCCGCAAATAACAGATGCACCAAATATTCATCATTTACTACCTCAATATCAACTCCCATCCTATTAGCATAAGGATTTTCAATTATTTCCTTTACCAACTCATGTTCTTTTATCTGTTGTTCTATTGTATTGGATTTTAAATTTTTTAAAGGAATTTTGATATAATGAACCTGGTAATCATATATAGATTGTTCGTGCAATAATTTTCTTATCAAATCTTTATCAACTTCAACATGTTTTATTTGAAAAGTATCACTGCTAAGGATTTTTGTTACTTCATTAAGTTTAGGCTTCATTTTGAAAAGGGTATCCGGCTGTTTTGTTTTTTGTTCATATAGCTGTTTAACTTTGCCGGCTATAAATTGCCGCTTTTGGTTTATTTCCTCATCTGGCAAGGACTGCGATATGGCTTTTTCACAATTGAATGTAAAGAAGCTAACAATACAAATAATGAAAATTGATTTTATTTGCCTGTATTTTCTCATTAATATATCGGATTGTTTATTACAGCTATTCCACATGTACATATTTAACATTCTGGTAAACACGTTAATTTTTTTGCATACTTGTTTCATATTTAATAATTTTTTTTATGTTTATAACTAATTACATTTTACTCCGTCAAAACCATCCTTTTGGTATCCACCAACCGGCCGTCAACAATAAGTGTATAAAGGTACATACCGGGCTGCAGCTCGTTTCCTTGTATCTTTACACTTGACAGCCCGCGCTCATTAACCACATAGCTATTAATTTGCACTCCCTGCATATCATAAATATAAAGCATACCTTGCCGGTGCTTTCCGGGATTGTTAAGCTGATGGTCGTGGCTTGATTAAAAGGATTGGGGTTGTTTTGATAGAGTACGGGCTTTTGACCCTGATCTATATTTTCATTACCAACTGTTGCTCCAGTTACACCTTTCTTAGTATTGTCAGTTCCATAAATTTCCTGGCAACATTGTTCTTTTATAAGTCTTATCTCTTCCTCAAGTATTGAAATCCGTTCTTCCAAATCCTGAATTTTTCCACTGTTCTCGCTTTCCTTTTTTTCTTCTAAATCAAATTCATCCATACGCATTTGCTGTGCTTTAAAGGCTTCGACCAATATTGGTATTAATCCGGTGTAATTAATACTCAGTACGCCGTGGTCATTTTTATAAACCAAATCAGGATATACTTTTTTAAATTCCTGTGCTATAAACCCAATGTGGTCTCTATTCAGCAAAGAAGGGTCCACTTTATATTTTGTGGTGGTTGTATCGCATTTATAAAATAGCGGTTTTTCGGGCTTGAACTGATAAACCACAGGGTTTAACAGCATAAGCTTTTCTATTTCACTTTTTTGTAATGTGCTTATATTATCTTGAAAAAGCCGGTCATCACCTGCAATCGAATTCGCCCATCCTGAAATTTGTCCTGTAACGTGTACGTTTCCTCTAAAATAGCCTGCATATCTACCCGGGACATTAGGATTTGCCCAGTCGCATGTCCCTAATATTGCGGCACCATTGTGCTCACCTGTTACACGACCAAATACACCATAATTAAAACCATTACGATAATTTTGAACTTGACCTATTATACCAGTGGCTATACCATAATCCACAGGATCAGCACTACTTACAAATGCATTAAAACCTTGTATAGTACTTACCTCATGTGGAATGTTAAAAAAACGACTCTGAGCACCCCATAAATTGGTAGTTGTAATTGGTATATTTCTGATATATAAACCAATATAATCCTTAGGTTCTGTGCTGCCAATACTTACATTGCCATTTTCATTCATTTTTATCTGACCAGATAATGGCGTTAGCAGTAAAATACATACTGCTACAAATAAAACTTTTTTTGGTACATGTTTACAAATTTCATGTACCCTTTGATAATTAATTTGCTTCATGATAATAAAATTTAAAATTAGTAAAAATATGACATGATTAATAAAGAAATTCATTAAAATATAGCTGGCATAACTTGCTGGCAGTTAATAATATATAAAAATAAAAAAAAAACAATACAAAAAAGTTAAATAATGTTAAATGTTTTATAAGAACATTAAAAAAGGTTTCCGCAATAATTACCGGCACACATCGGTCGGGATCACAAAAAAAGGTATTGATGCTTTTGAAGAATATGTTGAGGCAATTAAACAATATATCAAATGAAAGTCCGAATTCATTCATTAATGAATTTTTCTGCCTTGATTGGCTTTATATAAAAATTCTGGTGTCAGTATATAATCTTTTATCAGTTCGGATTTATCACCAACTCAGAGCCAAGTTTGGCTTCAAAGTTCTTATCAATTTGTACATTATTTGAATTAATAATAAGCTTTGCGCCATTTTCTACAGTAACATTATCTTCTATTACCGCTTTATCAGAATTAATGGTAAGTGTTGCGCTGCTCACTACAACATTTCGTAAAACAGTATGACAATAATTAATAGTTTTGTCAGATTGAACTGTCTGGTTTTCAAAATATTTTGGCTGGCATAAAACATAATCTAAAGCATAATATGCGTTTAGGCGACCTGAGCCCAATTTCCCTTCATAGCCGGGATTAAGGTGGTTAATACATTCGGCGCTATTGACCAATATATTCCAGACATCGGTGTTGCTTAAGGTAATTCCGTTCCTGTGTGCAAAAGATATTACAAGGGCTGCAACGCCGGATACATGTGGGGCTGCCATTGAAGTACCCGTAAGATGTCCATAAGTGGAGTCTCCATACCTGCCGTTTAATTCTGGTGGTGGTTCCAAAGGATTCCAAGTTGACGAAAGCGTACTTAGTATTTTATCACCGGGAGCAGAAATATCAATCCATGAGCCATAATTGGAAAATGAGGCTTTTTTGTCCTGATTATCTGTAGCAGCAACTGCCAATACTCCATTATAATTGGCAGGATAAGGATGAGAAGGATCAGAAGAGTCTTCATTACCGGCAGCAACTATCACAATACCACCATTCATAACATTACCCCCGCCATTCTGATTAAAATAATTTATAGCATTTTGATCAACCATTTGGTAATTATCTGATACCCAACTGTTTTGAGAAATTGCAGCATAATTATCTGCTGCCCAAACTTGAGCTAAATGTGTATTTGTTGGGGTACCCATAGTCACATAAACCTGTGCATTCATTAAGCTTACTCCGTCATTATTTCCCGAACCACCTGCTACTCCTGCAACTCCTATCTCATTATTGGTCACTGCCGCAACAGTTCCGGCAACATGAGTAGCATGGTGGTGTTTGCGCAACATAGGGCTGTCTTCTACAAAATTCCAATGTGGACCTGAATAATTTCCTTCTAAATCAGGATGGTCAAGTTGCATGCCTGCATCAATGATTGCAACCTTAACATCAGAATGTCCTGTCTCTATATCCCATGCTTTAATCAAATCAATATCACAACCGGGCGTTCCACCGTCCTGACCAGTGTTGTGATAATGCCATTGTTGCTCAAACAATTCGTCGTTAGGTATCCACCCGTCTGTTCTTCCAACACTATTTTTCCGAGAAATGACGGATTCCTGTCCGCTTTTAATATTTAAGTCGTTATGTACTAATCTTTTTTTATACACCGGTTCGGCAATCTCAACATCAGGCAAAGTTTCGAATTTTCTCACGGCTTGTATGATATCGGCTTTTTCACAAACCTCAATCTTATACCAAAGGTGAAAACCCCATGCCCGGTGCCGTTCGCGATATTTTACGGATGCAGAGCCAAGCATATCATACAGCGCATCAAATATCTTCGTATATTTTTGTGCTTCAATGGCTTTGTTTATCTCATCAAAAGATTTTATTCCGGTTTCAACATAACCTTTGTTGCCTGCATAAATATAACGCCGGTCAAAGCTTTTATCCATGTATGGCATCAGCTTTATGTACAGAACTCCCATTTCATAGGCATCTTCCGGAACTTTATCCAGTTCAATTGGAGGTTTTGGTCCACGTATAACATTATATTTTTCTTCAAGTTGCTTTTGATTTTCAATAGCCTTTTGCTGTTCAGGGGTTAAAGTGTTTGATTGCTGGTTTTGACCGTATGTAAACGAAATGAATACCAACAATATCAGTAATAAAATAAAATGTATGATTACTTGATTAACTTTTTTCATTTTTTTTGATTTTTGTTATTGATTAATAAATAGAAATATATTTTATAAAAAATTCAATATTCTTTTCGTAGAGTATTTTATAATTTATTTCAACCTTTGCTAAAACTGATTAGTGTTTTATTTAAAATTGCATATATATTATCATAAAAATTTTGTTTTTTAACAATTCAAGTCATTACTATTAATCATCATCCCTAATGCATCGCACTGATGCGCCTGCCGTAGATGCAGGATTTTCATATCCTCCAATACCAGAATCTTTGTAAAGTATGGTGATTAAATATGGTGAGTTTTCATGCGAATAACTCCAGAAATAAGCACATTGACCAAGTGATATAAAATAACCAATATAATCTTTACCGCCACCCGGCACAGCGGTAAAGCCACTTTCGTTTGCAGCATCTTTGTTTGGTTTGTTCCATCTTGGGTGCGGGTCGGGTTCGGTTCTTGTGCTTTTCAATTTTCCGCCTGCCACTGAACTGCCACCCAGATAATTTACCAGTTCATGCCAATCATTGATGCTTGGCAATCGCCAGCCCGAAGGGCAGGCATCCTGCGCCGCCTGCCAGTTATACAAAACACCATAGTTTTTGTAATTATCAGTATTTTTAGCCTCTTGTATATCAGGTTCATCATAAACTTCATAACCATAAACATAATAACGTGGAGATGAACTTGATCCCATAAAAGGATGATGAACTTCCGGCAGCCATGCCAGGTTTTCTCTCATCCAGCATTGGTTGCCTATAAGAACGGTATTGTATGTATAGCCGTCGCGCGGGTCGGTAAACTGTGGCATGCCGGGACAGGGCTCACCAAGACTGTCATCGCAAAATGTCGTAAATTTCTTTTGCCGTCCATAACCTGTTCCTTCATTGCTTGTAGCGTAAGCCCGCACATAGTACCTTGTATTGGGCGTAAGTCCGGTAATGATACTGGTAAACTCGCCAAGACCTTCGCCGTCATTTGTAAAACCATCGTTGTTATTCAAATCGGAGTTTTCTGAAATGCTCCAGACTACACCGCGGGCTATCACCGTCTTACCGCCATCATCGGTAACTTCGCCGCCACAAACGGCAGAAGTGTTCGCAACCTCCGATACAGAAGCTGTAGTTACAACAGGTAAATCTTCTTTTCCGCAACTTGTAAAAAATAGCAACAATACCCCGGTAACTGATACAAAGTAAATCCAAAAACGGTTTTTTAGTTTTGCTCCGGTTGTTTTCTCTGTTTTTTTCATAATTTTTTAAATTAATTGGTAAAAAAATGATTTTATTCCGTTAATCAATACGGCGCACATAAACGCCTCCTTTTGTTTTTGCTTCAAGACCTGTATAAACATTGTTCTGATTTGTCAGATATAATGCCCTGGTATCCCTATGCGGAAGATTATTGTTATAGTCTATCAATATGTTACCGTCATATTTAAAAATACCTAATCCGGTGCAAAGAATAAGATTATCGTTTTCGTTGAATGCCATGCCAAATTGTGTTGTTTGTATAATGCTATCCGGCATCTGTATCTCATAAAAATCGTTAGAAATAACATCGCTCTTTAACAAACCCTTTAGACGCATAAAAACATAAACATATTTAGAATCTCTGCTGAAAGTAATTGCAGAAGAATTAAACCATCGGGGGATAGAATCTTCAAAAGATATTACCTTATCCCAATTCATGCCTCTGTCAGTAGAATGTAAGACATAATTAATTCTACCGGTTCCCGAGCCTGTTCCTGCATATAACATGTAGTTGTCTGCAGGATTTATAGAAAAAGAGAAAACCTCATTATGGAGAAGATGATTATCATTTATTAAAGTATCTTCAAACGAAAATCCCGGCACAGGATGCCAGAAATCGCCACGATTATCCGTATAATAAAGGTAAGTTGGACCCCATGGACAACCGGTTCCGACATACAATCTACGGGTATTAACATGGTCAATTTCAAGGGAAATTACAATTTTTGCTAAACCGGAAGGAATCCCTTCGTGGGCAAACTGCCAGATAGTCCCTCCATCTTTGCTACGGATAACTCCACGTGAGTTTGCATAAATAATATAAGGATTTTGCGGATCAACAATTATTTCTGTCACACGACCACCTTCATCATAAATCAAATCCCATGTTGCGCCGCAATCAATGCTCCTGAATGTTTTACCATCTTTGCTGCCTGCAAAAATAACCTGTGGATTGCAGGGATGGACGGCTACGGAAGTTATTGATTTATCACCAAGACCCAGGTACTTCCATTCATTTTTCGATATATTGTCGCATACGGCATG
>PWJZ01000025.1 GCA_003559855.1 Bacteroidales bacterium | reverse complement strand
ATTAACCCGGGTGTTTACTTTATACAGATACAAACTGACGAAAATGTTATTACCAAACGTGTACAGGTAGCACGATAAATAAGCAAAAAGCATGGGGCAACTCACTGAATTTGCCCCATGCATCTCCAATTGTTGAAAATATTAAAATTCCTGCCTACCCCATTAAACCACTTTATTCATCTCCGGAAAAGATAATTCATTACTGCTGTTAAAAAATTTTTTTGTTTTTAAACAAAATCATTAACTTTGTTTTATAGAAATCAACAACGCGATTATTTTACTGTAAAGACTGCTGACTTAAATACAACAATTGTATCAGGCATATTTTATTAACTAAATTATTGATTACTACTATGAACAAACTTACAACATTCATTTGCAATTGTATTATTATTATTGCCACAACTATTCTGTTTACCGGCATAAATGCTCAGGGTGTTTATGCACAGGGATTGCAGAATAATAATCAGGAGAAAACAGATGTTTACAGGGTAGAATTTGGTAACAGACCCCCTCTTGATTTAAATAATATCCCGGAAGATTCTTACCGGCCGGGGATAATACACATACAATTTGACCGGGATTTTGAAGAAGCCCTGGAAAAAATTGATTTTGAAAATATTGAAAACGATCACGTCAGAACTGGTATTTCTGCGCTTGATGAGCTTAACAAGGTTTACAAGGTACATAAATACACGCCCATGCTGGAAGAATTGTATGATTTATCGGAGGCATCGCTTCAATACAAGGAAAAGCACCGGACATGGGGTTTTCATCTATGGTATGAGCTGAGGCTTGATGAAGGGGCTGACATAATTGAAGCTGTTATAGACTTTAAAAGAGTTGCAGAAGTTAAAGTTGCCGAACCCTCTCTTATAGAGCAGCTAATAGAACCTGTTGACAGCAAGCCTATTAAAAACAACATGCATGGTCAGGATTGGACTCCTAACGACCCTCTATATGCAAACAACCAATGGCATTTCAATAATACCGGTCAGACAATCGGCGGGCAGGTCGGTATGCCGGGCATGGACTGTAATGCCGAAGCCGCATGGGATCTGGAAAAAGGTAATGACGATGTAATAGTTGCGATAATAGATACCGGAATGGAGTTTTACCATGATGATTTGGAGGGGAATATGTGGGAAGATATAGGACCGCAAGGAACCGCAACCAATCCGGGCAGTCATGGCACTCATTGTGGCGGTACCGTAGCGGCTGTTTCAAATAATAATTTAGGAGTTGCGGGTCTGGCCGGAGGAAGCGGCTACGACGACGGTGTCAGACTTATGACAATAAATATTTTAGGTAGCGGAGGCATCGGCACGGTGACAGCATTTTTGTATGCTGCCGACAATGGAGCTGCTGTAACTTCAAACAGCTGGAGTTACGGACCGGGAGGGTCGCTTCCGCCGTCGGTAGCAGATGCTATTGATTATTTTAATGCAAATGGCGGTGGAGAAGCTTTAGATGGAGGAATAACCATCGCTGCCGCAGGTAATTACAACTCTACAGGTCTTATCTTTCCTGCAGCATATGAAGGAGCAATGGCTGTAGCAGCTCACGACAATCAGGGCAATAAATCAGGTTTCTCCAGCTACGGAACCTGGGTTGATATTATTGCTCCCGGTACAAATGTCGCATCAACAGAGATAGGAAATACATACTCATTCAAATCAGGCACCTCAATGGCTACTCCACACGTCGCCGGTGCAGCAGCCCTTGTTGTTTCACATGCCTACGGTTTAATGACCAGTACGGAATTAAAGGACATACTGATAGACAGTGCCAACGACGATATCTATCAATACAATCCTGCCTATACGGGATTACTCGGAAGCGGCAGACTTGATGTTTATAAAGCACTCTCTATGCTTGCCGACCCCGATGCACCTGCACCGGTATCAGATTTAACCGTTATACCAGGCGAACAAGGAGAATTGAATGCCGACCTCAGCTGGAACAACCCGGATGAAACACATTCTGGTGATCCCCTTACAGAACTCGATTACATTAATATATACCGTAACGAAAATCTGATAGAAACAATAGAAAATCCTGAAATTGGAGGTGAAGAAACATATCATGATGACCAGATTCCCGAAACCGGTCTTTACACTTACACCATAATAGCAGAAAATACTGCCGGTGAAAGCATACCCACCAGCGAAGATGTATGGATAGGCGAAGATGTGCCTGCTGCTCCGGGCGACATAACGCTGGAAGCAGTCGGTGTTGACGCAATGATAACATGGGAAGAACCAACAGAAGGACTCCACGGAGGATACTTCACAGGCGAAGACATTACATACACCCTCGTCAGGTTCCCCGACGGCGAACAGGTTGCAACCAACATACCCGAAACAGAGTTCCTCGATGACGATATCCCCGGTATCGGAACATACTATTACGAGGTAACCTCATACAATGCCGTTGGAGAAGGCGGAACCGGCGAATCAAATGAAGCTACGCTCGGACCCCCCTACTCTTTGCCGTTTGAAGAAGATTTTACCGGCGTGCCAACAGGTGAGATACCCGAAGGATGGGAATTGGAAACTCCCGTTCCCGGTGCCTGGAGTGTGCAAAATACCAGCAGTGCCGGCGGAGCACCTCCGGAGATAAGAATAACCTTCTCACCAAGTGCCACAGCAACACACTATCTCAAAACCCCTCCAATAAATACATCTGTGGCTGCAACACTCGAATTTGAATTCAAACATTTTCTCAGCCATTTCAGCGGTCCATACACACTAAAAGTAGTCTCAATAGCAGGAGGTGATGAACACGTAATAGACCAATGGGTCAACCCAACCGGGTGGAGCGCAACAACTGAAAACTACATTCTGACAGCCGAAGACCACGGAGTGGGATGTACTCACTTCCAAATCGCTTTTATTCTCGATGGAGACAACTGGAACATCAATAACTGGAATAAAGACGACATATGGCTGGATGTAGATATCCCGGCAGAATATTATACCGTTACATTCGACATCGTGGAAGAAGGCGGCGACCCCGTACCTAATGCCGTCGTTACACTCGGCAATGTCACAAACCCGCCCGGCGATTACGTCTTTGAAGATGT
>PWJZ01000032.1 GCA_003559855.1 Bacteroidales bacterium | reverse complement strand
TGATATTTTTGCAAAACCTTTATTAACAACATATTAACAAAACGTTAACAACTATAAAGATTTTATCATTTTAAAAAATTGATATTTAAATAAGTAACTAGCAACTTGAGTTAATTAATAAACTTTATTAGAAAACAGATCTTTAAGCACATTTTACACAGATGAAAATTTTGCTGATACTTGCTTGCAGCGATGTTGATCCGTTACGGAATTTAGATCCGTTCATGCCATTGATCTTTCCTATACTTGCATCGGCGTCTCCGGAGCATGATTATACTTTTATTGACTTGTTGCGCGAGAGTGAAAGTTCACTCAGGTATGACGAAAATTATGATTTAGCAGGTATAAGTTACAGGGTGTCGGCAAAAACCCGGGCATATGCCATTGCCGATCATTTCCGGGCAAACAACACACCGGTGGTTCTGGGCGGCCCTCAGGCTTCCACCCTGCCCTTTGAAGCTATGGAACACGCCGATGCCGTTGTAGTTGGCGAAGGAGAAAAGCTATGGCAAATTTTACTTGATGACATGGAAAAAAACGATTTGAAAAGGTTTTATGTCAGCTCACCGGCAGACTTTGACCCTCAAGGCTACAGCTGCCATCACATCAAGGATTTTTCCGACCTTACCAATATACCTCTGATCAGACGGGATATTATCAAAGCCAAATACTTTTTTGATGTTATATATGCTGCAAGAGGATGCCCGGTTGACTGCAGCTTCTGTTCGGTAAGCAAACTGTTTGGTAAAAAAATAAGACTTAGAAAAATTAACGATGTAATAGCCGAAATTGATACCTTGAAAAGAAAATTTTACCTTGTTGATGATACTGTATTTGGCAGACCCGTATGTTATAACTATTACCTTGAGCTGTATCAGAAAATACAAAGGCTAAAAAAGAAACGATTCTGGGCAGGTCAGGCTAACCTTGATGCGGCAGCAGACCCGAAAGGCAGGCAAGTTATCGCAGAAGCTGCAAAAGCCGGTTTTGCCTTCGCATCAATAGGAATCGAAACCATAAACCCCGACGATCAGAAAAATACCGGCGTTGACAAAAAACTTGGCATTACAGGTAAAAGCAATATCCGCCGCCAACTTAAAAACAACATCAGTTTTATACAAAAACAGGGAACAGCAATTTCAGGGTGGTTTGCAATAGGCCTCGAAAACGATACAATACAATCATGCCTGGATACACTGCAATTTTGTTTTGAAACCAACATCTTTCCGGTATTTTCACCCGTACAGGTTTTCGAGGGTACACGGCTTTATGAACAACTCAAAGAAAAAAACAAACTGAAAGACAGGAATAGTAATGTAACCAATATCAAACATCCGAATCTGTCGAATGAAGATCTGATATTTATTCTTAAAACAGCATGGGAAAAAGGCTATTCTATAAAAGCCATAATCAGAAGAACCTTTTTCTATGGCAAAATATTCAATAGGCTGAAACGCGGACATTTTGACTTTGTTTACAGGCTAATGTTCACAATTGTAGCACAACGCAGGTTACGGAAAATTCAGAAACACGAGATCAGACGGTTTGAAAAGAGGATTGAAGCAGGTGAACGTTGCCAAATGGCGGGTAATGGATAATATGAAGAGAAAAACGACTTTAAAGTTATTTAATATTATCCTATTTATGAATTCAATTGATCATGAAATTGAACCAGTGATATTTTCATTTAGTACGTTTTAATGAAACAGCCATACCAAAAATATATCAAGACAATCCTTTTGGATGAGTTTGACAAAACAGTCAAATCGCAAGGGATTGAAGCTTTTTTCACCCCTGATGAGATATTAAAATATGGTAAAGAAAAACTAAAAAGCCTTGCAGCGCGGTATCTTGTTAAAAAAATCCTTATCGATCATTCAAATGATGAAATCAGCTATCATGATATTGAAATATTTAATAAAGAAAACGGTAAACCAATAATCTCTTTTAAAAAGCATTATTCGGAAAAACATGTGCATATCAGCATTTCGCATACAAGGGTCAGGGCTACCGTATTAGTGATTCTGGAAGATTTAAAGAGTAATGATAAAAAACAAATTACCGGTTATTAACTTTCAATTACATCTGCATAATGCAAAAGAAGCGATACAAGGTTTTATTGATAAAGCCGAAGCAGTATTTAAAACACTATTCAACCCAGTTTGAGATAGCGAGGCTTATGGGTAAGCGAACCGGTGGTGTTCCTCTTGCGTTACCACTTTTGGCAGCTTTAACCCCGTCGGATTACCAGATAGATATTGTTGACGAAGACATATCACCCGTTCCTAAAAGATTAAAGCCTGATATAGTTGGCATTTCGATAATAACATCAAACTCCGGGCGCGGCTATGAGCTTGCCCTGAAATACCGCGAAATGGGTGCCAAGGTAATACTGGGAGGCCCATATCCGAGTTTTAGTATCGAAGAAGGAAGAAAATATGCCGATGCAATAGTTGTGGGTGAAGCAGAGCACACATGGAAAGAGCTCCTGGAAGATTTTGAAAATAACAGATTAAAACCGGTTTATTACTCAAAAAGGGCGGTCGACTTTTCAACCTCACCATTGCCGAGATGGGATCTGGTGAAAACAAAAAAAATGCTCACTTTCAATGTCCAGGCTTCAAGAGGCTGCCCGTTTGAATGTGAATTTTGCCTTACAACACAACTATTCGGCAGAAAAGTGCGCAGACGGAATATCTATGATGTGGTGCAGGAGATAAAGAGCCTTCCGAAAAAAAATATTTTGTTTGTAGATGAAAATTTTACCATCAATAAAGAATATGCGCGTGAGCTTTCAAAAGCCTTACAACCTCTCAACATCACATGGATATGCCAAAGCAGCGTTGATGTTGCCGATGATCCTGAGCTGCTGAAAGACATGGCTCAGGGCGGATGCAAATATGTCATAATAGGTTTCGAATCACTGAAAACCGACAGCCTCACCGAAACACACAAATACCAAAATAACCCTGAAAACTATGAAGCTATTATCGAAAAAATCCATAAAACCGGAATACATGTTTACGCTTCGTTTATTATAGGATTTGACCAGGACACACCCGAAGATCTTGATGTTTTCAGAAAGTTTATCGAACAATCAT
>PWJZ01000002.1 GCA_003559855.1 Bacteroidales bacterium | reverse complement strand
GCGAATACCCTGAAGGTCAAGAAGTGGATATTTCTGCTGTGGCAAATCAGGGATGGGAGTTTGTCGAATGGACAGGCGATACAGAACATGTCGATGATCCCGGTTCTGCCACAACTACAGTGACTATGCCGGCTGAGGATGTTGAGCTTACCGCTAATTTCGAAATGTTGTATTTTCAGCTTTCCCTTGAGGCAAACCCTACAGAAGGTGGTAATCATACAGGTGAAGGCGAATATAATATGGGAGAAGAAGTCGATATTTCTGCTGTAGCAAATCAGGGGTGGGAGTTTGTCGAATGGATCGGTGATACAGAACATGTCGATGATCCCGGTTCTGCTAAAACTACCGTTATTATGCCGGCTGATGATGTTCAGCTTACTGCCATATTTGATTTTGTGGACGCTGTAAAAAAAATATCCAGCGTTGAAATTAAAATATTTCCAAACCCTGCACACAACAAATTTTACGTCAAAGCAAGCGAAATAATAAAAAAAATCCGCTTAATTGATATTAGTGGACAAATGTTAAAAGAAATAGCTGTTAATGAATCCCGTATCGTTATTAACGTCAAAAACCTGAACGCGGGAGTTTACATTATACAAATACACACTACCGAAGATATTGTTACTGAACGTATTCAGATTGCACGCTGAGAAGCAAACATTTTTAATGACATTGAGACACAATATTGATTGACAATACATATATTCTTTTAGAAATCCACTCGTTAAATCCTTTTAAACAAAACCTGAATTTCTAAAAATTAAGACTTAATACACTTGTTTTGATTTTTCAATCTTCAATTTACGACTTGTTGATTGATGATCAGTAATATTCCGATCCTTTGCGATTGCCGACTGGCAGTTTATATACAAATGGATCTGTTTCAAACTAATCTAATTCTGTGTTATAGTCTGGGAAAAATATATTTTCTCAGGGTTGTATTTCAATCAAACGGATATCATCCGGTCACCTGCACCTTGTAAGTTATGACGCCTTTGCGTGTAGTTAACTGCAGGAAGTAAATGCCTGTTTTCAGATCTGAAACGCTTATTTCGTGATGCCTCTCACCCACGTTGGTGCTGTACACGACATGACCGAGCATGTTGACCATCCTTATTTTGACAATCTCTGTGTCGGACTTAACAAAGAGGGTGCTGCGCACCGGGTTCGGGTAGAGGGATATGCTCACATCGCCCGGGCTAATAACCTGCAAATCGTCCGGCCCAAATATGTCTTCTACAAGCATTTCGTCAACAACTTCTACAACCCTGTTGTCGCCGTCCTCCCATTCGCCGCCTTCAAAGCCTTCACCCAGCAAATCTGAATAGTATTTGTATTCATAGGTCCCGGCTTCAAGGTGTTGTATAATACCATAAACCATCGGATCACCGGTTAGCTTCTCCATTACCTGGCTGGCAGGGTCACTGCCGGGAACAGCCCAGTCAAGCATGCTGCCCGTTATCTTAATGCTATGAATACCCGGATCAAAACCTTCAAGCAAACCATGATCAATGGCACGTGTGATATCAACGTTGAAAGCCACTTCGTAAGTTACTTTATGCATCGTAACTTCTACGGTAACATTTTCATCTACAACTTCCACCACACCTTCAGCGGTTTCGTAGCCACCCTTTTCGACCATGTAGTCGTAGATGCCGGGGTCAACATCCGTAAAAACATAATCTCCCGGAGCATTTTCCATGCCATCAAGGGTAACAACTGCATCTGTTAAAGGCTCATTATCCTCATCAACAACGTTGAACACAACCTCATAGGTAGTTTTATGCATGATCACATCCACGGTAACATCTTCGTTAACAACTTCTACTTCTCCTTCAACAGTTTCATAACCCTCTTTTTCAACCGTGTAATCGTATGTGCCGGGCTCGATATCAGTGAAAACGTAATCACCGGGTGCATTAGTCTGGCCGTCGAGTGTTATGGTGGCACCGGTGATCGGTTCATTATTTTCATCCTTCACATCGAAGGTTACCTCATAGGTGGGTATATGTCCTTCATTATATATTCCGATGGTCATATCGGCATAACTTTCGTTCATGGATGCGTCCTTGGCCCACACACGGAGGATATAGGTTCCGTTGGGAAACTTCTTGGTGTTAAACAATATATCCTTATCCCCTTCCTTGATATCTTCTGTGCCCGATGTATTGCTGATGATCTGGTAATATTCCCTTTCATTATAGTTTGCAATGGAGAAGCATGTGGCATCTCTTGAGTAAATGGTTTCCAGTATCATATTTTGGTACTCACCGGTAATATATGTATCGAGTTTGAAGTCGTATGCAAATGATATTTTTTCAACAACGGGGTTGTCCGGGTCCTCAATATCGTAGAGGGCAAACCGGATTTTAAAAACATCTATTCCCCAATGTGTGTTAGCCAGGTCGTGTATTCGGGCAATTATCCTGATGTCGCCACTTAGTTCGTTGGGGTCAAGATAGTTGTAATGTTCGTCCCTGAATGCGAACAAGTAATCACCAATAGCATTTCGAAAAACGGGCGGTGTATTATCAATAATCTCATATATATCTATATGCGGGTTATTGGTTGTCCACCATGCTCCATCCCATATCTCTCCCTCGTCTGTGATTCTGGCAAAATGGATATGGGTAAAATCCCACCCCGGCCATGGCACGAGATCACCGACCACTTCGCCGGCATAAACCGAATCTCCAATGGCAAAGGGAATGTTATCTTTAACCAGGTGTGCATACAGGTATCCATCAGTTTCTTCCGGGGTATCTTCGTTGGCGATGGCAATACGCCAATGATAATCTCCGCCGGTGGTTAAAACGGCTTTCACCACTCCATCGGCAACGGCAAAAACGTCCTCATAAGGATCACCCAGCAAGTCCACACCGGCATGGAGATAGGGCCCTCCGCCGTATTGCTGAATGGCACCATAGCTGTTACCGATCGGATGTTCATAGTTCTCGCCATATTTCAGGGGAGACGGTATGGCTTCATGTTTAAGAGTGCGGATTTTTCTCTCATACACTGTGGAATCTAAAACTGATACAGATTGCTGATCATCGATGTGGAACAACGTAAAAATAAACCGGTCTTTTTCTGTCTGTTTGGTAACAAAATAGACCTTGTTATCATGCAACCGGGCTCTAAAAAAGGTCCCTTCGAGGTCATGGATTGCCACCGGGCTCTCACCATCAATTACATATATGCTGTGGCGTGTAAATATTATGGGATTATCGCGGTGTATAAGAATTTTATGTGGTTGTTTTTCGAATGGCACCCCGGATCTTCCTATAATGACCTGTTTGTTCTCTTCATCATAAAAAACGGGGTTGCCCCGGTTATCTATAGAGAAAACAGCAGATCCGGGAAATTTCCTTACAGAATAATCCTTTGTGTTGACAGCGGTCAGATGTTGTGCATCGAAAAACAACATATAGCTTTTGTCGGGAGAAAATACCGGATTATAAACCCTGTTGACATGCATTTTATGCTGTTTCTTCCCGGCCTCATCGTAGAACCTGAGTGCAATCGGAACGGTTATCTCGTAAGCTTCAAGCGTGAGATAGCCGTTTTTTATCTCATAAATTCCATTGCCCTGAAAAACAATATCGCCAAGGCGGATCACTTTCTTACCATCTTCTTCGAAATAAGAAGCCTCTTTTATTGATTCTGCCGGAATAATGATATGCCCGGCATGGTTTAAAGCTATATCCTGCCCACCGAGAGCGAAGGCAAACAAAAGATTGGTCAGGATCAAAATGATGCTTTTCATGCTGTTGGCTGGTAATGAATACTGCATTTTACCTGGATTTAGATTGAACGATTTATTACAAAAAAACAAACGACAGCTTGTGTAATTCATTAATAATAATGTGTTATAATGGCATAAAATAGACAAATAACCCATCAATCAAACAGCTGCACAAAACTATCTTTTGCAGTTGCAAAAATAATAAAAATGAGGCTTCACAAAAGATAACAGGAGTGCTATCCGGTGTTTCATTTAACTGTGCGCAAATATTTAGTCTTTCACATACCTCACCGAAAAGCCGCATCTTTTGTCGTCGATAAGCTTAAATATTCTTTCTTTTTTATAGAGGAGATACCTAAGCCAGGCGTTTGCACTTCCGGCTTCGGTTGATGTCCAGAAATCGGCTGCCCGTTCTATGCTAAAAAATATGCCGTCATGCGATCTGTAGCCGGCAAAACGTGCATTAAAAGCATTTTCACCACTCTTGAGCAGTTTGTGATATGCTGTTTTTTCATCGCCTAATGATCGTATCATTGCCTCCCATTCGTCGTTCGACGGTAAATGCCACCCGTCAGGACAAGCCCGCATGGCAGCATCCCACGTGTACAATCTTCCATACCACTCACCGTATAAAGAATTATCCTCATAGATCCAGCATCCATTATCAAGCTCAAGGCTGAGATTTTCTGCCATCCATATCTGGTTATTAAGCTCAACGGTAGGATAAACCTTATCGCCAAGCTTTAATGATATATTATTTTTTCCCTTCATTCGTTTGATTTTAAAAACTAAATTTAAAAAATTATCGCTAAAGCCGCCCCCTATCTGCAAAAAATAAAACAACAGGTCATTTTTGATGCTAATTTAAAAAATTGATTTTGATTTTGTCCTACTTTTAATTAAAAATTGCAAACTTTTCCAAAAACTTATTTATCTCATTCTCTATATAACCCAGATAAAAGTTTATTTTTATCAACAATTTCATTTATTCCGTTCATTAAAAAACAACCGAACATCAAAACCGGATCCTATTGCAATATTTTGAGAAAAAATATATAGTTTTGTTTTTTGAAAGAATTATGAACATGATTAATTGAGAATGGGAGGATATATTTTTCCTCCCTTCAGAGGTTTTAATAACATTTTATCAAATCTAAAAACAAACAAATCATGAAAAAGTATTATTATTTAATCATCACAACATTTATTTTTATGACGTGTACACCTGAAAAAGATCCTGAGCTGGTCAGTCCCATAAGTGATATTACAGAGCAAAACGTAATAGCAGAGCTTATAGAGAAGCATGGTGATGAACATGCCGGCCGTATTGAAAGGGGGGTAACGCAGGCAGCTTCATTATGGCGATTATCCGATGGTACTGCCGAGGATTTCATTGATTTTTGCAAACAAAGGTTTATAGGTTGTGAAGATGAGCTTAATATGGTATTCAGCCGCATATCAAGAAATTTTGAATACTTGTTCGGATATATGAACCGTATTGCTCTTGAACTAAGGGTTCCGTTACATCTTGATATAGGACCGCTGCATCCCATAGACCAGATTTTTGGGTCATACAACCCTGCAGCACATTTGCGTGATGATCTCTTCAACAACAAGCTTGCATTTCTGATTGTATTGAATTTTCCACATTATACACTGGAAGAGAAAAATGAGCTTGGTGGCGAATGGTGCCCTATTCAATGGGCTCGTGCACGACTTGGCGACTATTTTACCGCAAGGGTGCCGGCCGACTATGTTCAGGAATACTCAAGAGTAAACAGCGATGCCGGAATGTATATTGCACAATACAACATCTACGCCGGCGAATTGATTGACGATGACATGAATACTTTTTTCCCTGAAGGTATGAACCTGCTGGCACACTGGAACATTCGCGATGAAATTAAAGCCAACTACGGACTTGAAGACGGTCTCGAAAAACAGGAAATCCTTTATAAGGTTATGCTCAGGATAATAAATCAGGACATACCTGAAGAAGTTGTCAATACCGACAAATATCAATGGAACCCTTACTCGAACATTGTCTATAAAGATGGTGAGAAAATTGAATTTACGCCGGAAAAAAATGTACGTTATCAACACCTGCTCAATAACTTTAATGCGCTACATGATATGGATCCCTTCCATACCGAGCTTGACACATACATAAAAAGAAGTTTTGACGGCAATATGGAGATTCCGCAGGAGGAAGTTGAAGAATTATTCAGGGAATATATCGGTTCGCCCCAGGTTAAAAAAGTTGCCAGCCTTATCGAGCAACGTCTTGGCAGGAAACTGCGACCGTTCGATATCTGGTATGACGGTTTTAAAGCCCGTGCAGCAATACCTGAGAAAGAACTTGACAGAATAACAAAAAAACGTTATCCCGATGCCGATGCTTTTAATAAGGACCTGCCTATGTTCCTGCGTAAACTTGGCTTCCCCTACGACAAAGCTGAATTTATAGCCTCCAAAATAGAAGTTGACCCTGCAAGAGGCTCAGGGCACGCATGGAGAGCATCAATGCGAAATAAACCCTCGCACCTGCGAACCAGAATAGGTGCCGATGGAATGGACTACAAAGGGTATAATATCGCAATTCACGAATTCGGTCATAACGTAGAACAAACTATAAGCGTATACATGGTAGAAGATTACCTTATAAACGGAATCCCTAATACCGCATTCACCGAAGCTCTAGCCTTCATGTTTCAGATTAGAGACCTCGAACTGCTCGGAATAAAACCGAACGACCCGATGAAAAAATATTATGACGTTCTCGATATCTTCTGGGGAAACTATGAAATAATGGGAGTATCGCTCGTGGATATGGAAGTATGGAAATGGATGTATGATAACCCCGATGCATCCGCCGACGAGCTCAAAGAAGCTACCATAAACATTGCCAAAGATATATGGAACGAGTACTATGAACCCGTATTCGGTGTCGGGAACATACCAATCCTTGCAATTTATTCACATATGATACAATCACCGCTATACCTCTCGGCATACCCCTACGGTCATCTTATCGAATTTCAACTGGAGCAATATATTGAAGATAAAGACTTTGCTGAAGAAGTAATAAGAATGTTCTCAATTGGCAGATATACACCTAAACACTGGATGGAAAAAGCTATTGGCGATCAAATATCCAACCGGCCTGTTCTTGAAGCAACTGATCAAGCAGTCAGAAAAATCAGTGAGTTGTAAACCTCATTAAATAATGTTCACAAAAGATAATGAATTAAAGTTAACGGCTTATGTCATGAAATAACAAAACACCCAAAATTCTGAAATAAAACATATTGGGTGTTGGATAAAATGCTTAATATCAGAATATTAAATAAATCCGGTAAGGGTTTGGGTTGTAAATAAATTACTTTGCGGGCTTTACGTGAAAAAATCACGCGTAAAGCCCGCAAAACAAAGTAACGCAAAGATCGCCCGGAAAAAGTAAAAATAGTAAAAATCATAAAGTCAGGATCAATTCGGAAATTTTGCAAGTTTTATATAGTTATACAGGACTGAATTACTTGTTTGATGCTGATGAAAACAGCAATAAGCTTAAAATAGTGTGTTTATAGCGGTGAGCGGGTAACGAGTGAAGCACATTTTTATAAACTCGTTAACCGATACAATATTTAATATGCGGATTTTAACAACTATGTATTATTGGAATTCAAAAGTTTAACGATATTCCATAATTATTAAAGAATAAAATTTCAATTGCAAAACAACCTGTTTTATTACCGTCAATTTCCTCTAAAAAAATTTTTCTACTCAGATTAAAATAGTACCTTTGTTGTTTATAAATAAAAATAAGGTTTTTTATGATCCCAAATTAAGTCAATAAGAGTGAAAGGATTCACGAGATAATCAGGGGTCAATTTAACGACTTATATTTGGGTTTATAATGCTTTCAGCTTTTTATGACTTAAATTTTAACAAAGACAGGTTAAAACCACAGGAAATATAATTAATCAGAATTTTTAACTAAAATTTTTTATGCTGTTATGAAGAAACTTATATCATTTATTTTAAAACTTTTTATTTGTGCAATTTTTGTTTTTTTTGTCACCGGTATTTATACGCAGGGATTTTCAAATAACTTTGAAAACAATAATGATCATATCCGATCAGGCAACGGTACACCTCTTGATCTGGAAAATATACCCGAAGATGCGTATTATCCGGGCTTAATAAGGGTTCAATTCAATCCGGTTATGGAGGAAAGCCTTGACGGTACTGTTTTAAAAGCTTCCAATGCCAATCATGTAATAACAGGTATTTACACGTTGGATGAGTTCAATAAAGAATTTAATGTATATGAATATGAGCCTGTATTAAAGGAGTTATATGAGATATCCCCGGCATCTTTAAATTACAAAGAAAGGCACAGGAAATGGGGTTTTCATTTATGGTATGATTTCAAGCTGGATAAGAATGAAGACATAATAGAGGCTGTTATTGAACTTGAAAAACTTGAGGAAGTAGAAATTGCCGAACCCGTTTTTATACCAAAGCTGATAGAGCCTGCAGAAAGCAGGGTTTTGGATGAAATAGAAGCCGTTGCTACTGATCCTGAAAGGTGGATTCCCAATGATCCAATTTTTCCGGGTCAATGGGGTTTAAAAAACACCGGTCAATCTATTGGCGGTCAACAGGGTGTGGAAGGATGGGATGTCAATGCTGAAGAGGCATGGAATATTGAAAAAGGAGACACAAATGTTGTTGTAGCTGTAAAAGATTCCGGAGTTTTTTTCGAACATGAAGACATACAGGGTAACATGTGGTACAAGATAGGTCCTGATGGAGAAGAAACTGCATGGGGCCAGCATGGCACACATGTTGCCGGTATAATATCCGCCATTACAAACAACTCTCTCGGAGTTGCCGGTTTGGCAGGAGGCAGTGGCGATGAGGACGGGGTCAGAATCATGACCATTCCGATCATTAACGGCGGTTATGGAGCAGCTTTTGCTTTTATGTATGCTGCCGACAACGACGCTACAATATCGCAAAACAGCTGGAGCATAGGTACTTCTATGCCTTCCTACATGGAACAATGGATCGACTATTTCAATGATGAAGGCGGTGGCGACGCCATGGACGGTGGAATTACATTCTTTTCGGCAGGCAATAATGACTCGAGTATTCCCAATTATCCGGGTGCCTACAAGGGAACAATCGCCGTAGCCGCACATGATAATCAGGGTAAAAAATCAGGCTTCTCAAACTACGGCGAATGGGTTGACATTACTGCTCCCGGAACAGATATCTGGTCGCTAAACCTTTTTCATAAGTATTTTACCACCTCAGGCACTTCCATGTCATGCCCGTTTGCCTCAGGCGCAGCAGCGCTTGTCATTTCCAACGCATACGGTGCACTTAACAACAAACAACTGAAAGAAATAATCTTGAACAGCGCCAACGAAGAACTATATGCCGAAAACCCGGAATATGACGGAATGCTGGGTGCAGGCGCACTCGATGTCTATGCAGCACTTGAATTATTAGATGAATTTACATATAAAGTCACCTTTGATGTTGTTGACAAAGACGGAAACCCCATCAACGATGCCATGGTTACGTTTAACAATATCAAATACGATCCGGGCGATTATCTGATAAAAGTACACATAGATAATGCTAACGCTACCTTCGATTACAAAGTTGAAAAATATGGATACCTGTCTGTCGAAGACGAAGTGTACGTGGATGATGACGTTACCGTGAATGTGACTTTGCAGGATGCACATGTGGTTACTTTTGAAATTGAAGATAAAGACGGTAATGAAATAGAAAATGCCATTGTCACTCTCGATGAAAAGGAAAATGAGCCGGGCGACTATGTATTTTACGTATCAGAATCGGGAACTTATGACTACACAGTAGCAAAAGAAGGCTATAATACAGTGGAAGACCAGGTTACCGTTGAGGAAGATATTACCATACCGGTTACGATGTATGACGTAACTTATACCGTTACATTTGAAATCAGCGATCAGGACGGCAATGACATTGAAAATGCCGTAATCACTTTCGACGGCAATACATATGAGCCTGGCGAATATGTACTGGAAAACATCGGAGAAGGAGATTATGACTACACAGTAGAAAAAGAAGGCTATACCACCGTACATGGCACAGTTACCATAGAAGATGACACTACCGTGGAAATTACAATGGAAATGATACTATATACCGTTACATTCAATGTTATTGATGAAGACGGCAATGCAATAACCGATGCAGCCGTTACCATGAATGGACAGTCGCAGGAGCCCGGTGAATATATTTTTGAAAACATAGAACCGGGAACATATGATTACGTGGTGGAAAGAACAGGATACATTACTGTGGAAGGAGAAGTGGAAATCGTTGATGAAGATGTTAACGTGGATGTTGCAATGAACCTGGAAAAATTCATACTCACTCTCATCGCCAATCCTCAAGAAGGAGGTGCTCTTGAAGGTGAAGGCGAATACCATATGGATGAAGAAGTTACCCTTACTGCAACAGCCCATGATAACTACGACTTTATAAACTGGACCGGTGAGGATGGCGAAGAAATCAGCAATGAGATAAGCTTTGTGTATATAATGCCGTCAGAAGATGTTATCATAACTGCCAATTTTGAACTTGTTGAATCAGTGCCAGATATTGCTTCTGCCGACATTAAAGTTTTCCCAAACCCTGCACGTGATAAATTTTATGTCGAATCGAACGAAATGATTAAAAAAATAAGCGTGATAGACATCAGCGGACAAGTGATCAAGCATGTTGCTGTGGATGCATTGAACACAGAAATCAATGTAAGCAATATCCATGCAGGTATTTACTTTATACAGATCCACTCCGATGTAAGCGTTATAACAAAACGTGTTCAGATAACCCGCTAAACAACAAAAAACCACGGAGGGTTTTTAAATCTCAGGAGGTAAGTTTATACTCTATTTGATTACAACTGACAACTAAAATTTAAAAAAGGAAGGAAAAAAATCCTTCCTTTTTTATTTATCACGGCAAAATTGACAAACTATACAAAAAAAATCACCTGCCTAAAATAAATTATTATTACTTTTGCTAAAAAGTTTGTCAATAGGGATTTTTATATTCAAAACCCTTTTAAAACCTGACAACTAATTATTTATTAATCAAAAAGTCTGATCTTATGAAGCGAATTGTTTATTTATTGGTTTTTTTAACGGCGGGGATGTTTTTTTTCACTGCCGGTGCCCAGTACAACTGGGTAGGTATTAACGGCCACGAGCATGCTCCTGCAGATGTAAAGCTTGTTCAGAGCGACATAGAGCATACACAGATTCAATTCTCGCTTGATGGCTACAAGGAAACACCTTTGGAAACCCCGCGCGGAACCCAGATGGTGATAACCGTGGGGGAAGGTGTGCGAATAATGGAAAAAGGCAAACCTGACCTGGCAAAACTGTTCACTACCATCATAATTCCCGATATGGATGAAATGGAAGTAAGCGTTACCGGCTATGAATACAGGGAATTTACCGGCATTGAGGTAGCGCCTTCGAAGGGGCATTTCGACAGAAGCATTAATCCTGATGACGTACCCTTTACCTACGGTGAAGTTTACGAAACCGATGCTTTCTGGCCCGGAGAGCTCGCACAGCTTGAAGAACCCTTCATCATGAGGGATTTCCGAGGTCAAACCGTTACGATCTTCCCGTTCCATTACAACCCCGTGACCAATACCCTCATGGTATATACCGACATAGAGGTTGAGGTTACCTCCACGGGAAGAATGGGTGAAGATCCCCTGATACGCCGACACGATGAGATTGTTGTAGAGCCTGAATTCGGAAGGATCTATGAACGTTTCTTCCTTAACATGGAAGCCGCCGAAAGAAGCTATCCTATGCTTGAAGGCGAGGAAGGCAGCCTGCTGATAATCTGCTATGACGATTTTATGGACGCAATGAAGCCTTTTGTCGACTGGAAGAGAACTATAGGCAGGAAGACAGAGATAGTACCAAGGTCGGAAGCAGGAAACACATGGCAACAGATAAAAAATTATGTAAAAGATTACTATGAACAAAACGAAAATTTAACTCACCTGTTGCTTATTGGTGATGCACAGGCTCAAATACCCGTAGCCATAGGTTATTATGGTGGACAATCTGACAATATGTACGGATTTTTGGAAGGCACCAACTCCTTCAACGACATCTTCGTGGGTCGTTTTTCCGCTGAAACCGTTGCACATGTCGAAACGCAAGTGCAACGCATGATAGAATATGAAAGAGACATTGACGAAACCGACACGTGGGTAAGTACAGGTCTGGGTATTGCAAGAAATGAAGGCGCCGGCATGGGGCATCACGGAGAATCCGATATTCAGCACATGAATTTTATCAAAGATACGTTGCTTAACTTCACTTATGATGAAGTTCACAGCTGTTATGACGGAACCGGAT
>PWJZ01000015.1 GCA_003559855.1 Bacteroidales bacterium | reverse complement strand
GCGTCTGCTACTTTAATAAATCCTGCTATATTGGCACCTTTAACATAATTCACAAAGCCATCTTCTTCTTTACCATACTTCAGGCAGGCTTCATGAATATTTTTCATGATATTATGAAGTTTTTCTTCGACTTCTTCAGAGGGCCAGTTTAGCTTCATTGCATTCTGGGTTTGTTCAAGACCTGAGGTAGCTACGCCACCTGCATTTGAGGCTTTTCCGGGTCCATACAATATTTTGCTTTTAATAAACAAATCCATTGCTTCGGGAGTACAGGGCATGTTAGCGCCTTCCGAAACACACATGACGCCGTTATTTACAAGATTTTTAGCATCTTCGAGATTAAGTTCATTCTGGATAGCGCATGGCATGGCGACATCGCATTTAACTTCCCAGGGGCGTTTGCCTTCAAAAAATTTGGCACCGGGAAACTCATCTGCATAGGGTTTGGCAATATCCTGATTTGAAGCTCTAAGCTCAAGCAGGTAATCTATTTTTTCACCTGAAATACCGTCAGGATCATAAATATACCCGTCAGGCCCGCTGATTGTAACGACTTTTGCGCCCATTTGTGTGGCTTTGGTAATAGCACCCCATGAAACGTTCCCAAAACCTGAAACGGTTACAATTTTCCCTTTAATGGTTTCACCACGGGTTTTAAGCATCTCCTCGGCAAAAAATACATTTCCGAAACCTGTTGCTTCGGGACGTATCAAACTGCCTCCCCAGTTTCTTCCCTTTCCCGTAAACACACCGGTATGTTCGCCAATCAGCTTTTTGTACATCCCGTACATATATCCTACCTCGCGACCACCCACACCGATATCACCGGCAGGTATGTCAGTATCCGGCCCGATATATTTATAAAGCTCTGCCATAAATGCCTGGCAAAATCTCATAATTTCAGCCTGCGACTTTCCTTTTGGATCAAAATCGCTGCCACCTTTTGCCCCACCCATCGGCAGTGTTGTAAGGCTGTTTTTGAATATTTGTTCAAAACCCAAAAACTTAAGACCGCCTTCGGTTACGCTGGGGTGAAAACGGCAACCTCCTTTATAAGGGCCAATTGCGTTATTGAATTGAACACGGCAGGCTCTGTTTACATGAACCTTGCCTTTGTCGTCTACCCACTGAACCTTGAATTTTATTATTCTGTCAGGTTCAATGATCCGTTCTATGATATTGGCAGCCTCATATTTTGGATTATCTTTAACTACATCTTCAATGGTTTCCAAAACCTCTTTTACTGCCTGTAAAAACTCATCTTGCCCCGGATTTCTCTTTTCCAGATCTGATAATATTTTTTGTATATTCATAATGTTTAATGTTTAAAAGTTTGTAAAAAAATAGTAATTATTCAGCTTTTCAAATTTATTAACAATTTTAATATGGGTAACGGGTAAACTGAATAGTTGCAAAAAATAAATAATTTGTCAAAAACAATTTATAGGGCGAATATATGCTTATTTTTCTGATAAAAAAACTTTACGACAAATTATCTTCCGGGCTTTAGAACCATACCGGTTTTTTTGCTGCCATTTATCTTAATAACAATTGGCCGGCTGAATTTAATATGTTTAACATATTTGTCTTCGTATTCGGCTTTTTGGCTTTCCAGGTATTCCAAATCATAATAACCTTCATTCAGGAAAGGGTTTATAGTAAAATAACCCACATTGAAAGAAGTCAGGTTTTGGAAGAAATGGGTTCCCTGGCTCGGATCTATATTGAAGTGTTTCAACCCTGCCTCAACTATAAGCCTTGCAGCGGAAATGTTCGACCATTTTACGGGGATCCCAAGCCATGGATCATTGGTTCCCCATCTGCCGGGACCAACCAAAACGTAGTTTAAACCATCTTCTAAAAACCGGCTGTTTAACTTATCCATTACCCCGGTTATATTTTTAGTATCAGCCGGCTTGAATGATTCGGGTTTTACATAAATGAAATCAAAAATATCGTTTATAATCCCATTACCAAGTGCCTGATGGCTGATAATTATAGCATCTTCGGTATTGGTAGTATCGATATCGATCAGGGTTTTTTCCTGTGTTTCAACAACAGGTCTTATCTGTAAAAAATAAAATACCGGTGGTTTCTCATGCCGTGTGTCAAGATTTACTGCAAACTCTATTTCTACCTGGCTATTCATTTCATTTTTTCCCATTTCCAGAATAAAACTAAGAATCTCAGAAAGAGGGAAAGTGTCATGCTTTAATATGTTGTCAAAAGTGATAATTATTTTTCCGTTATCGTAAATACCTTCACGTATTATTTTATCCTGGTAGTCGTAAGTTGATGCAGCATGCCTGAGTGCTTTATCTTTTTCAGCTTCCTTGATTCGTCCTTTAAACAGGTTGACAGATTCATCCACAGAGGGATGGAACTTGTCAGGATCAAGGTAAAGAGCATAAAACTCTTTTTGGCTGTTTGTTAAAGCAAGTTCCAGGCTTGACAGCTGAAGGGTTTTCTGAGGGTATTTAGGGCAAAATCGTAATGACACACCCCCCTCTATTATTGTTTTACCCAGGCCGAAAGCAATATTTGCAATGCCATCTTCATATTTTTCGGGTTCTATATTATAGCAGTTTACAGATCTTGCAACGCCTGATAAAGGCGGATAAAATTTATCGTTGTATTGATTTCCTGAAACTTCCTGCACTATCACCGCCATCTTTTCTTCGTCAATAACATTTGAAGTAGCAGCAATATAAGCTTTTGATTCCTTATAAAACACCGATGCATACACACATTTAACGGCTTGTTCCAGTTGTTTGATTCTGACATTCTTACTCTTATGGTTATTGGAGATCATATAAGTAGCATATACTCCTGCAAAAGGCTGATAATGGCTGTCTTCAAGAAGGCTGGAAGATCTTACTGCCAGAGGTTTATCAAAAAAATCAATTATCTGGGCAATGTATTTTTTCATCCTGCGAGGTGTCTTTGATTTGACAAACTTCTCAAGTATTTTCTGGTCAGAAATATCGGAAATTGCAAACTCGTAAAGTTGATTATCTTCCATAAACTCATCAAAAATATCGGTAGTAAGTACAACTGTTTTTGGAATAGTTATTAATACATTTTTCCATTTATATAGTATTTTGTTTTTGTTGATCATTGAATCAATAAAGGCAAGTCCGCGGGCTTTACCTCCTAATTGCCCGTCACCAAGCCTGGTAAATATGGCGTATTCATCCAGGCGGCTTGCTATGATACCATGGCCTTTTTTTTCCCTGTAATTTACAATTGTATCTATAAGGTAGCTTCTGATTTCTTCCATGTTGCTGAATTCATCCTTGCTTTTTTTGGCAAAGATGTCAGCCAGGGCAAAAAGTGCCCGGGCTTTGAGCCACCTGGAAAAATGGTTGTTTGAAATATGATATTCAAGGGAATCCAGGGGTATGTCAGCAAGTTTAGCCTGCAACGAATTCAAACTGCCGGCACGATATATTTCGCTCTTATTTACCGGATCCTTAAAAACAAAATCGCCAAAACCATAATTATTCTTTATATAATTTTTGAGTTCCATTAAAAGATTCTTGGAATACTTATTCAGAAAATCCACTTCCATTTCCCTGATGAATTTTTCATCCAAATCATGTGAGGATTGAAGAAGAACAGGAAGTTGCAGATTCTCTTTCCGTATTTTTCCGGTAAGTTTTATACCGGCTTTACTGTCTTTTTTGCCCTCGCGCAAATAGCTGATGTCAGATATGATACCCAACAGATTATGTTTGTACCGGTTATAATAATAAATAGCATCTTCATAATTTTTTGCTAGTAATATTTTGGGCCTGGCACGCATCCTGAGTGTCCTGCGGTGCTCGTTAAGACCTTCTGTCATTAATTCGTTGGTCTGATCAAAAATAACCTGGTAAATGGTCGGTAAATATGATGAATAATACCTGACCGAATCTTCCACCAGCAGAACCGCCTGTACACCCATTTCAAGTATGTCAAAGTCGGCATTCATCCTGTCTTCAATGATCTTGATTATCGCCAATAATAAACCTGTGTTTCCAAGCCATGAAAATACATGATCAATAGAGCTCAGATCTTCCCTTGACAGCTTCTGGGTTACTTCTCTTGAAAAATGCGTGAGTACAACAATCGGGGTTTTAGGATATCTTTCTTTAATTTTCCTGGCCATTTCAAAAGCATCTATTTTCCCGACATTAATCATAGTTATTACAAGATCAAACTTTTTCTCTTTCAACAGCTCAAAAGCCATTTCCGAAGAGCTTACCTGTGTGATTTTCGGAGGATACCTCAGGTTTTTCGAAGTGTATTCAAGAAATATTTTTTCGTTTATGCGTCCGTCTTCCTCAAGCATAAATGCATCATAGTTGCTGCAAATAAGCAAAACATTTATGATACGTTCCTGCATCAGCAGTTCATGATCAATTTCCTTGAACTCATACCTTTCTGTTGAATGCTCAATATTATATTTGGGCTTGCTATCGGTTTTAATATAAGTATTG
This sequence comes from Bacteroidales bacterium, assembly GCA_003559855.1. Taxonomy (GTDB): domain Bacteria; phylum Bacteroidota; class Bacteroidia; order Bacteroidales; family UBA7960; genus PUKZ01. Next base: position 32,831 of record PWJZ01000015.1, on the reverse strand, counting down.
TTCATTTGTTATATGTGTTTATAAAACATATATTAATCATTTTGAAGGAAATAGATCGGCAAGGGTTGTCGTAAGTGATAAAAATTTAATTGATAAATTTATAAATAGACATTAATATGGTGAGTCCTATAAAACCAACACCAATGGCCCATTGAATCATAGCAAATCTTTTATCAACTGTTTCAAAGCGTTTATCCATTTCCCTCTGCAGAATCTCAAAGCGTTGATTAATTGCTTCAAAGCGTTGATCAAAGACTTCAAAGCGTGTAGTCATTATTTCAATTACGCGGGCCAAATCATCTTTTGTTGCCAGTGCAGAAAACCTTTTTTCTTCTTTTTGCTTTTCTTCTTCTATTTTTTCTTTAAATAAAGGTATTAGAATTTCAATTAGCCACTCCTCTGTTTCTTTATCTTTTTTGGGATGTGGGCGCATTCTGATTATTTCTCTTATTCTTTTTTCTGTTGTTAACATAACAATACTTTTTGCAAAAATACGCAAATTTTCCTAATCACTAAAAAATATTCGTAATTTAGAATTGACTTAAAATATTGCTAACAACATGTTGGTCAGTGTTATGAGTTAAGCACTTACTCACTGTTCAGGATTTTTTCCGCTTCTTCTTTTTCATATTCCATGATATAAGGTATCCTGCTTATTTCAGCACATTCTTTAGTTAATGACGAAATACATCGACGTGAGAAATGTTCGGTTCCAAATATTCTTGCGCCACACATAAGTTGTCGCAAGCCCTTTGCTAAACGTTCATAGTATGTATAAAGCCCGATAGCACCGGCAGGTAATTTATCGAATTCGTCATTCCCTAATTTTTCTCTTAAAGAATCAGAAGTAATAAATATCTCATCTATAGTACTTCCAAAACGTTCAACGTAAACAGGTATTTGATGTGCTTTGACCGAGTTGCCGATTGTTTTGCCGACCATAGCGGCAGCTATTGGCCCGCGTGCCATTCCTATAAGTTTTACAAAAGGGGCTCCAAGTGCTAATCCTTTAAAAATCTGGTCTTCAAGAATAAACCCGCCTGCAAAAGCAATTGCGGGCACATAATGTCCTTTACCGGCAAGTCTTTTTGCATACTGATAAGTTAGTGAATGCAATTCAACGGGGGGGATCCCCCACTCGTTCATCATTCTCCACGGGCTCATACCCGTTCCGCCACCTGCACCATCAACTGTTAAATAATCAACCTTGTACCTGGAGCATAATTTAAGGGAAAGCGCAAGTGTTGCCGGAGAATATGCACCGGTTTTCAATGCAATGTACTTTGCTCCTGCCTTGCGTAATTGTTCTACTCTGCGGGCAAAACCTTCTTCGGTTACCATTCCCATACGCGAATGTCTTTCAAATTCAGTAAACACACCTTTTTCGTAAGATCTTATTACTTCCGGATTTGTAGGATTGGGTATAACAATATAACCTCGTTTATATTGTTCTTGTGCTCTTTTCAAATCTTTTATTTTTACCTCTCCTCCGATATTTTTTGCACCCTGCCCCCATTTCATCTCAACCATCTCAACGCCAAGTTTTTCAATTGCATATTCATGCACGCCAAGACGCGTATCTTCAACATTAGCCTGAACTATAACAGTTCCATAACCGTCCGTCTGGTAGTCTTTATATAGTTTTATCCTGTTTTTAAGATCCACCGTGTCAATAACCCTGCCGTTTTTTATAATTGCATCCGTGTCCATTCCAACTACATTTTCCCCAATTGTCAAACCTGTCCCTGACAATGCGGAACCTACTGCAATTCCTTCCCAATTATTTTTGGCTATGTTGGTGGAGCCGATGCCCGGAATAATCCACGGATAACAAAATTTGATTCCTTTATCATGACCTATTTTCACTTCAAGGTTAACATTAGCAAAGATGGCTTTATCGCTGTCTGCTTCAATACCTTTTGCTCCAACAACACCGCTCATGACAGTAAAATGAGAGTAGTCGACAGGAAAATTTTTCTGACATGCCGTAGTAATGATCCCGAAAGGTTGCGGATACAATGTTTCGCTACCTCTGTATGCTGATTTACCGATTTCACACATCCCGATACAACCATCAACACAAGTTGTGCACATCCCGCTTAGTGAAACAATTGAATCTTCAGTACGATTTTTTGTTAATGTAGCCGCAGTAGCATTAATTCTTGTTAAACTCATTCTTTTATCCTGCAATTTATAAGTTAATGTTTATTTAATTATTTTTCTTCACTTCGCGCAAATCATTGTTATTACCATCCTTTTCAGTAATACAAGTCCCGCAATCACCCTTCAATCCCATCCAGCAGGTATAATTATCAAAAATATCGAGGCAAGTTGGCTGCAGTGAATTTTCGCAGCGTCCGCAAAGAACTTCCGATGGTTGCGTTCCTTCACACCTTGCCATACAAACAGGACAAATATAAATACAACCACCACAACGACGACAATCTTCTGATGTTACATCAAATGGTGTAGTAATTTTTAAGTTATAGCCTCTGTTTGTAAAACCAATTGCCTTTCCCGTCATTTGTTCTTCACACATTCTGACGCATAACCCGCAGTAAATACATTTATCCCACTTTGGCATAAACCTGACTTTTTTCACACCCATTTTGGCAGCCAAATCCTGCAATGTCTTTGATGTGGGGCATTGCGCTACCAACAATTCTATGATTATTTTCCGTGCATTCACCACTCTTTTGGACGCAGTAAATACCTCAAGTCCTTCCTGAACAGGATATGTGCAGGAACTGACAATTTTTGACCTTCCTGACTCTCTAATTTCAACTATACAAAGCCGACAATTTCCGCCTGCTGTAAGGCCCGGATCATAGCATAGCGAAGGTATTTCAAGACCTAAGAACTTCGCAGCATCAAGTACTGTCCAGTTTTTTGGTGCTTCAATATTTATCCCGTCAATTTTGATATTTGGCATTCTCTTTTACAATTTACTTGATTACAAAATTATCTATTTTTCGACAATCATAATCAATCACACAACTGCGAGATCAAAAATAGTCATACAATTTTATCCTTTTCAACAAACTCTCGTCCTTCTTTAGTCATTATATCACACCGCAAACATCTTTTTGCTTCTTTTTCCGCTTGTTTTTCTGTCAACGTTTTTTCTATTACAAAAAAATCATACTTTCTGTCTTTAGCGCAATGTTGTATAATTTTAGGTCGTTTTGCTTCAAACAATTGTTCTTGTTCTTTTTCTGACAACTCAATTGGTTTAACATAAACTGAAGGTCTGGTCAATTTATATTTGCGTTTTACTTCTTTCCCTGTCAGAAATTGCTGGATGGATTCCGCTGCAATTTTACCGGCAGATATAGCATCTATAACCGTATTTGGGCCGGTAACCAAATCACCGCCGGCAAAAACACCATGTCTGTTTGTAGTAAAGGTTTCATCATTTATTTTTATAGTGCCCCATTTTGTAAACTCTATTTTCTCTTCTTGCAAAAAAGAAGTATCAGGTTGTTCGCCAACAGAGACAACTAAAGTATCCACATTTACGATAAATTCCGAATGTTTAACAGGCACAGGTCTTCTTCTTCCGCTTTCATCCGGTTCGCCAAGTTCCATCCTGATAAACTCGCATGCTTTAATTTTTCCCTTATCAGAAATAATTTTACAGGGCGATGTTAAAAATTCTATTTTAATTCCCTCGTCTGATGCGGCTTCAATTTCTTCTTTAAATGCAGGCATTTCTGCGATTGTTCGTCTGTAAAAGATTGTTACGGAATCTGATTTTCCTAATCTTAATATGCTTCTCGCTGCATCAACTGCAGAATTTCCCCCACCAACAACAGCAACTCTTTTACCGATATTCACTTCTTTTCCAAGTTTTATGTCTGTTAATAATTTTATGCCGTGTATAACACCATTACTATTTTCTCCCTGTATACCCAAATTCATTGATTTATAAGCACCTGTTGCGATAAATACAGCTTTATAGTTTTTTTTGAAAAGCAGATCCAAATTAAAATCTTTGCCAAGTGATTTATTTGTCTGAATATCAAGTCCTATGCTTTTAATATAGTCAAGATCGGCTTTTAAAATTTTTTGAGGTAATCTGTATTCAGGAATAGCAAGTGAAAGCATGCCGCCAATCACAGAATGTTTTTCAAAAATTGTAACATTATATCCCTTTTCTGCCAATGTGAAACCACAACTAAGACCTGCCGGACCGGAACCTATGATTGCTACTTTAATATCAATCTTTTGTTTCGGAGGCAACACATGTAGCAAAAGTTTGTTTTTTAACCCAAAATCAGTAACAAATCTTTTCAGGTTTCTTATGGAAATTGCATCACCTGATTCATTTGCTTTACATCTTCTTTCACAGGGATGATGACAAACACGGGCAACTACTGATGCAAAAGGATTGTCTTTTTTAATTATTTCAAGTGCTTCTTTATATTTCTTTTTTGCAATATAAGAAATATACACAGGTGCTTCGGTATCTATGGGACAATTGTATTGACACGAAGATGAGATTATTTCCTGGCATGTACCTGCTGTGCATTTTTTCTTAATTATATGGTCAATGAATTCATCTTTAAAATACCTCAATGTAGAAAGTAACGGATTTGCGGCGGTTTGTCCTAGTCCGCACATAGAAGCATCTTTTACAGCATTTCCTAATTCTTCAAGCAATTGCAGATCCTCAATTTTTCCTTTACCTTCAGTGATGTTTGTCAGTATCTCATGCATTCTTTGAGTTCCTTCCCTGCAAACAGAACATTTCCCGCAGGATTCATCACGCAAAAAATCAGCAAAATATTTTGCCACATCAACCATGCATGTTTCTTCATCCATCACGATCATTCCTCCGCTTCCCATAATAGAACCGGCTTGCGACAGACTTTCATAATCAATGGATAGATCAAATAACTTTTCAGGAATACAACCTCCCGATGGTCCTCCGGTCTGAATTGCTTTTATTTTTTTGTTCTCAGGATGACCGCCGCCAATATCATAAACAACTTTTCTGATTTTTGTGCCTAAAGGAACCTCAACCAAACCGGTGTTTCTTATTTTACCTACCAAAGAAAATATTTTCGTACCTCTGTTTTTTTCAATCCCGGTTTTTATATAATTTTCTGCGGTTTCATTGATAATGACAGGAATATTTGCAAAAGTTTCCACATTATTTATACAGGTTGGATACCCCCAGACTCCTTTTTTTACGGGGAAAGGCGGCCGTTGACGTGGTTGGCCCATTTTACCTTCAACAGAACGGATAAGTGCAGTTTCTTCACCGCAGACAAAGGAACCCGCTCCTTTTATAATTGAAATATCAAAATCAAGTCCTGTACCTAAAATATTTTTCCCAAGCAAGCCGTATTCTTTTGCCTGGCGAAGAGCAATAGTTAAATGCTTTATGGCAAGAGGGTATTCCGACCTGGCATAGACGATTCCCCTCGTTGCTTTCATGGCCATTGCACCCAAAAGCATACCTTCAAGAATACTGTGCGGATTTCCTTCGAGAATGCTGCGGTCCATATATGCACCGGGGTCACCTTCATCGGCATTGCATATCAGAAATTTTTCCGCTGACCCCCCTCCCTGTTCTTTTGTTAATTTCCATTTAAGTCCTGTCGGGAAACCTGCGCCCCCACGACCCCGAAGCTCTGATTTTGTTACCTCATCAACTATTATTCGATCAGCATCCGAATCGAATAGCGCTTTAACAAATGCCGAATATCCGCCAGTTTTAAAGTAATCTGTGATTCTTACAGGGTCAACTTTTTGATTTTTTTCTAAAATAACACTCTGCTGATATCTGAAAAAAGGTATATCTTTAATCGCATGACATCTTTTCATGGAATAAGGATCATAATAGAGCTTATCTTCTGCAACTCTGCCGTTGATGACAGCATCAACCAATTGTGGAACATCATCTGCTTTAAGATTGGGGTAAATAATATCTTCGGGTTCTATAAGAATGAACGGCTCCATTTGGCAATTTCCCAAACAACCTGTAATTCTTAAAGACAAACGCCCATGCAAATTATGTTCTAATACATGCCTTTTTATTATTCTGGCAATATCACTAGCACCGTTTGCCTGTCCGCAGGTCCCTGCACTAATTACTATACAGGGAATATCGGGTTTCTGCTCTTGTGAAACACTTAACATGAAATTGTAAAACTCCCTAACCGAATTATATTTTTTCATTTCTTTTTACTTCACATTATATATTTTTATTAGCCACGAATGCATGAATTGTTTTTTGTTAGCCACGAATGCACGAATTGTTTTTTGTTTGCCACGAATGCACGAATTGTATTTTGTTTGCCACGAATGCACGAATTGTATTTTGTTTGCCACGAATGCACGAATTGTTTTTTGTTTGCCACGAATGCACGAATTGTTTTTTGTTTGCCACGAATGCACGAATTGTTTTTTGTTTGCCACGAATGCACGAATTGAGTACAATTATTATTCATTATTTTATTCGTGCATTCGTGGCTTATTTATTCATCCATTCGTGGCTTATTTATTCGTGCATTCGTGGCTTATTTATTCATCCATTCGTGGCTTATTTTAAAACAAAATTCTTTTATAATTTAATTTTAACTCTCCAAAATTTACTAATAATGCTAATTTATTATTCGAAACTTTCAAATAATTTATACAAAGTGCTGTAAATTCTTTACTTAAAGCAGTTAAACCTTTTACTTCAAGTATAATTTTATCAAAAACAACAAAATCTGCAAAGAAATGATGAGGGAGAATAATTCCTTTGTAATTCACTTCATATTTTTTTTCTCTTTCGTATGGAATTTCTGCTCTACTAAATTCATACTCTAAAGCATCTTTATAAACTATCTCAAGAAAACCCGGACCTAAATTATTATGAACCTCCATACATTTACCAATAATTTGATAACTCTCTTCTTTGAATATTATTTTTTCCATTTTTTTAGTTATTTATTGATATTTTTTAGCCACGAATGCATGAATTGTTTTTTATTAGCCACGAATGCACGAATTGAGTACAATTATTATTCATTATTTTATTCGTGCATTCGTGGCTTATTTATTCATCCATTCGTGGCTTATTTATTCATCCATTCGTGGCTTATTTATTCATCCATTCATGGCTTATTTATATTTCCATAATTCAAACATCAAGCAAATGACCCTTGCAACCTCGCATCGGACACACATGAACGCTTCCGCCTCCTGTCAGAACCAAAGAAACCATTTGAGTGGTGCATAAAGGACATAAAAACGTTCCAAGCATTTCCGCATGACAATGAGGACAGAAATAATTTGCCACAACACCATGTGGCCTCTCATATTCCGATTCAACATTATAAACGCCATAAAGGCATGATAGCCTATACCATCCGTGTTTATCCAAAAATGAAATTGTAACCTTTACGGAAGGATGCCCGTCTATCAAATATTCATTATCCATAAGTGAATGATAACACTTCGGACAATTCACCTTTACGGGAAAAATGCGTTTATCTTTAGTAATATCAACTTTTTCGCTTTCTTTTAAGATCGTTCTTATAATTTTTCTTGCCTCTAATGTCTTAAAATAAGAATAATAGGTGCCGTCAACAATTACAATCGGCCCGACTGCACAAGCACCCATACAATTCACTGTTTCAAGTGTGAAATTATTGTCTTCCGTTGTTTTACCGCGTTTTATATGAAGTTGCCGCTCAAACTCCTCAATAATAAAGTTACCGCCTCTTACATGACAAGCAGTTCCAAGACATACGGTACAGATATGCTTTCCCCTTGGATTTAAATAAAATGTTTTATAAAAAGTTGCCGCCCCATACACATCTCTCAAAGGTAATTCTAATTGCTTGCTAACTTCACGCAAATAATCCGAAGGTAAATAATTACAAAACAACTGTATGTTTTCCAGAACAGAAATAAGATGTCCGTCATATTTTTGTATTAAACTATCTACTAATTTTGAAACTTCTTCTGATACCATAAATTTCTTTTAAAATTCAGTGCAAAATTTAACCCAATCTATGAAGTCGCTTTGATCTGTCGCAAAGAATAGTAAAGGTATTAAAAAAAATGCAAATTACTATAAGCTAAAACCTTTTGTTCTTATAATCTTTGAGCGAACATCCAATTATTATTTATTTTTGACTTACCGGAGTTAACGAAAAATTATAAAATTATTCAAAATGAGAATCTTTTTAACAGGCTTTATGGGAAGTGGCAAAACATTTGTCGGTCAACAGCTTGCCGGCAATCTCGGGTTTGATTTTTTTGACATGGATGCCGAGATTGAGAAAGTTGCCGGTAAAAGTATTGCTGCTATATTTAAGGAAGACGGCGAATCATGCTTTCGCACATATGAAAGAGAGATGTTATTAAAATTGTCAGAAAAGGATAATGCAGTTATTGCAACAGGCGGCGGAACTCCTTGTTTTGCCGATAATATGGAAATAATAAAAAAAACAGGTGTTTCGGTTTATTTAAAACTTAGTACCGGTAAATTGGCAGAAAGACTTGAACATATAAAGCAAACAAGACCTTTAATTGCATCGAAAAACAAAAACGAGCTTTACCAGTTTATTGCCAAAACCCTCAAAAAAAGAGAGCCCTGTTATATGAAAGCCGATTATGTTGTCGGTGGTGAAAATGCCAATGTTGAAAATATTGCATCACTGCTTTTCGCATAATAATTTTTAACCCGCTCTAAAAAGTATTTTTCTCGCCGATTCACCCATTAGATTAATTATTTTTGATACATCTGCATTAATTATTATAATTAAGTATTATACAACGAGGCATAGTCGTCGGGCTAAGAAAATGAATTATATATAAAATATTCTGGTAATTGAACCACATAGTTACGTGGGCACATAGGATAATACACAAGGTTTATGTATTCATATTTCTATCTGAAAACTATGCGCCCTATGCGTCTGTATGGTTAGAGAAAAACATTACTTTTTGAGCCGCTGAAGTTAGTTGTTTTTATCGTAGTTAAATATACATTATTCTTTAGCTTGACAGCTATATCAAACAGGGTATATCATCAAAATCTGCGGGAAGCAATATTTTTGGGCTTTTTATGGTAAATTCATGCTTTGGGTCTCTAACGGTTTGAAAAATTGACTAAAATCAAGTAATTGTTCTGATCTGTTTTTTTTATTCAAATCCCGCTTTTTTACGTAGATTTTTTGTAAAGATTTTAATTATATTCGCACCAATAAAACCCTTTATCCGTTACCCGATAAAAAGAACGTAACATACCAACAATTTTAAAATACTGAATACTAACTATAAAAAAATCATAAAGAGATGAAAAGAATAATTATTACGATCATACTTGCGTTCATATTAATTGAAGCCATATCGCAGGTAAGGCCTGCCAGGCGCCGGCATTACCGTGCCTTTGAGGAAAGCACTACTTTGATTGTTATAGACGCCAATCCCTTTACGGATTTCAATGACCGTTTAAAGGAAGAGCTGGACAGGTTCTGGACTATTACGCCCTATGAATTTATCACTTTCGATGAATTTCAAAGGAAACGTACCAGCGACAAATATTCCTTTATGGTGCTGGCAGAGATCAAGCAACGCAATGTTCCTCATGTTTACAAGTTCATAAATTTTGTTCTTGGCGACCCTGACCGCGATTTTAACCGTATGCCCGATCTTGGTTCGGCACCTTTGGCTTTCAAGGATGCCGATGAAGAAACCTATCTGTATAAGATGGGCACCTTTGTACAGTTTATGCAGAATTATGCCGAGGAAGCAGGCAGGCAGCAACATATGCGGCTGACCAGGTTTCTTAATGTCAGGGACAGCCGCGTTCAGGAAATGGAATTATGGCTGCTGGAAAAAGAACTCGCACCCCAGATCAATACTGTCGAAAAAATTCAGGAATATTATCCTTACCCCGTTAAAATAGTTACAAAGGAAGATATCCGGCAAGCAATCACCGAGAAAAGAAAAGATGTGGCTTTCCTGCATAAAATAGGACCAAAAGGCACCCTGAGAGTCGGTAAATGCTGGAAATTCATCGTTACAACCGATGGTAAGGTGCTATATTCAAATGATCATGATGTTGATGCTACAACGTATGATGCATTACTTATCGAAGACCTGGAAAGAATGGCAAGATAACCCGTTAATTTAAGATGGGGTCTGTAGGAAAATTAGCCCATATGGCATAATCGTTGCCAAGCTTCTTAAGCATATTACTCCAAAGTTTTTCAGGTTTTGGAGCCATTATTATATCAAGTGAGCTTTTTTCAACTACCCAGGACTTTTCTTTCATCTCATCCTTCAACTGACCGGGCTGCCAACCTGAATAGCCTATAAAGAACCGAACCTGCTCCTGTGAAACGATGTTAAGCTCAACAAGCTCAATAAGCTTTTGTATTTCACCACCCCAATATAAACCGTCCATTATCTTCATGGCACCCGGTATTTTTTCTCCCAATGTATGAAGATAAAACAACCTGTCGGGATGTACCGGACCACCAAGATACAACGGATAATCAACATTAGGAAACTCCTTACCCACATCATTGAGCTTCAGATTTATAGGTTTATTCAGAATGATCCCCATCGAACCTTCTTCATTGCTGTGTTCAGCAAGTAAAACTACACTGCGGCTGAAATAAAAATCACGTAAAGCAGGTTCGCTTATCAATATCCGCCCAGGCAAAGGCTTTAAATTTTGTTTTCTCATATTTTGCATTAACTTGTTCTTCCTGATTAAAAAACTTATCTCATTTTAATTTATTGCCAAAATTGTCAAATTAGTTAACAGGCTCATAAACCCGAATTGAATTATACTGTCAACTTTTCACAATATCCTGAATTTATTTGATCTTCCTTTTCAGATTCTTTTTATTAAAGCTAAAATGGCAATATTGTTTAATTATAAAACAACACAAACCATACCATTGTTCAAATATCTGACGCTATGCTCTTTTTATGTTATGAAAACTGAAATAATTCAATCACTGACACGGCCGCGCAAAACAATTTTCTGCCCCGGCACAATATTAGTACCGGGTTCCATATTATTTCTCCTGTACAAATGCTCCAACCTGATACCATGAAGCTGTGAAATATCGTACATTGTTTCACCTTGTTTAACAATATGATAATTCCCCTCCCCGCGTCTTCTTTTGGGTTGCAGATATACAATATCTCCCTTTTCAAAACTACTGTTTTCATCCAGTTCGTTGTACCTGTATAACTGCCATGCCCACATTTGCATTTCTTCGGCAACAGACTCGGGTGTATCACCTTTATGGGCATATACATACTTGATACGGTTATTGATCCTTATTTCCCTTTCTCTATAAAGGTCCACCGCTTCATGTCTGTGATCTTTTTTTGACCGTGGCAACCCGGCCGCAACCAAATCACCATTGATAACCTTCTGATCAAAATAATATAATTTATGTTCTTCAATGATCCGTATCAGAAGTTGCGAATAGTCAGGATTTGTGGCATAACCTGCTTCCCTCAGCCCTCTCGCCCAACCCTTGTAATTAAGCGGGTCAAGATCAAACAAAAAAGAATACCGCGGCCGGGTGCTTAAAAATTCGCTATGATCCTCAAAAGAATGAACCGGGCTCAAATAGCTCCTGAAACATTCATTTCTTTTATCATCGTCTTTGTAATATGTTGCATAACCCCAGCCATGACATTTTATCCCGAAATGATTATTGGCATTAACGGCTAATTCGCTGTTGCCAAAACCCGACTCAAGTATCGCCTGAGCAAGCTTTATGGAAGCCGGTATACCATATTCCTCCATATGACGCCTGGCAATATCACCATAACTTTCAATGTATGACGATACCGATTCGTAGGGCTGGCAAAATAAAGGATGACCTGTAATGATCAAAAAGAATAAAAAACATATATGCCTTCTGAAAACCATATAAAAACATTTTTATTTATAATGAAAATTAATACTTTCGTATTATTGTTTCGTGCAAAAAAAAATAACCTGTTATCAAATCTTCATATACATCGAAAAACAACACTATGGATTCAATAAAAAAATATTTTCCATGGCTCAGCAACGAACAATTTGATAATCTGTCTAAACTATATTCCTTATACGCAAATTGGAACAAAAAGATTAACGTAATTTCCAAAAAAGATTTTAAAAATTTTTATGACCACCACGTATTACACTCCCTCACAACCACTTTTATAATCAAATTCAGAAACAACACAACGATTCTTGATGTAGGTACCGGGGGCGGATTTCCCGGCATTCCGCTTGCAATATGTTTTCCGGGCAGCAACTTTCTGCTTGTTGATTCGGTCAGAAAAAAAACAAGGGTAGTTGAAGATATAGCAAAATCGTTAAACCTGAGAAATGTACAGATAGATAATAAAAGAGCGGAAAAAATAGACGATGATTTTGATTTTATAATATCAAGGGCGGTTACAAAACTTCCCGTTTTCATGAGCTGGGTCGGAGGTAAAATCAAGCCGGAAGGATTCAATTCAATTCCCAACGGCATAATATATCTGAAGGGCGGCGAATTTTCGGAAGAGCTTTCAAAGCTAAACTATAATTATAACATATACAGCATTTCCGATTTTGTTGATGACCCCTATTTTGAAAACAAAAAGATCGTGCATATTTATCCTTGACTGTCAAGAAATAACGGATAACGGATAACGGACAACAGGCAAGTTACAACAGGTTATCCGTGGTGATCAAACCAACATTTGACTATTTGGAAATAATTGGTTTAAGTACCTTCTTTATAGTTTTTCCTATATCGGCGGGTGATTCCACGATGGTAACGCCAGACTCGTCAAGGATTTTCTTTTTTGCTTCAGCTGTATCACCCTTACCTCCAATTATTGCTCCTGCATGACCCATAGTACGACCCTTTGGTGCGGTAGCGCCTGCAATGAAGCTGATTACCGGCTTTGTGCCGTTTTCCCTGATCCATTCAGCCGCTTCGGCTTCCATGTTGCCTCCTATCTCGCCAATCATTATGATACCCTCTGTATCAGGATCGTCCATAAACATTTTCACAGCTTCACATATGGTTGTGCCCAATACGGGATCACCTCCGATACCTATACAGGTTGACTGGCCCAAACCTTCTTTGGTAACCTGGTCAACAGCTTCATAGGTTAGGGTTCCTGAACGTGAAACCACGCCAACACTACCCGGAGTGTGTATAAAACCTGGCATAATACCTACTTTACATTCACCCGGTGTAATTATACCCGGGCAGTTAGGACCTATCAACCTGCCCGGCTTGTCTTTCAAATACTCTTTCACCATTACCATATCCCTTACAGGAATACCCTCAGTAATGCAAACAATAACTTCAGTACCTGCATCAGCAGCTTCCATTATTGCATCAGAAGCAAATTGCGGAGGTACAAATATCAGTGATACGTTTGCACCGGTGTTTCTTACAGCTTGCTCAACCGTATTGAAAACCGGCCGGTCAAGATGTTTTATGCCACCATTGCCGGGCGTAACTCCCGCTACAACCCGGGTACCATATTCTATCATCTGACCGGCATGAAAAGTGCCTTCTGAACCTGTAAAACCTTGTACCAAAACCCTCGAATTCTTGTCAACCAATATACTCATTGTCGTGTAATGAATTAGTGTTAATCAAATAAAAATAACCCTGAAATTATTCGGCCTCGCCTGCTAAAACCTTTGTTTAATAACAACCTGAAACATAATCAAAAAAAATATGGTCAAAAATACAGCTTTTCGGCATACTGACAAGTTAATTATTTAATTTTGCGTTAATATTGTACAAAAATTGAGTTATTGCAATCTGCCATATTTTTCATTATGCAATAACATTACCAATATTAAAAAGGGATCTATATGGTTTCAGATGATTACACCAGTTATGATACTATATGTGCTCCTGCTACTCCGCCCGGCACAGGTGCTGTTGCATTGATAAGAGTTTCCGGGGTTGATGCAATAGCCATTACTAACAGGATCTTTCGTCCGTTAAAAAAAGGAATGTCGTTAAGCTCTATGCCTGCAAGAATGGTGCACCGCGGTCAGATCTTTTACGACAAAAAGCCCATAGATGAAGTTTTGCTGACTGTTTTCAAAACTCCTAATTCCTATACAGGCGAAGATGTGGTGGAGATATCCTGCCATGGCTCTCAATATATCCAGCAGCGGATAATGCAGCTATTGACTGAAAAAGGTGCACGTGTAGCACAACCCGGCGAGTTTACTCTGCGTGCTTTTCTCAACGGAAAAATGGACCTTTCTCAAGCCGAAGCAGTTGCCGACCTGGTAGCATCAGTTTCCGAAAATTCACACCGGCTAGCCTATAAACAGATGCGCGGACACTTTTCATGGCGAATTGAAGAGCTGAGACGCAAACTGGTGGATTTTGCATCACTGATAGAACTTGAACTGGATTTCAGCGAAGAAGATGTTGAATTTGCAAGCCGACCAAAGCTTCTGAAATTGCTCGACAAAATAAAAAAAGAACTGAAGGAACTTATCGAATCTTTTGCTGTCGGCAACGTCATGAAAAAAGGGATACCCGTAGCTATTATCGGAAAACCCAATGTAGGAAAATCAACACTGCTTAACGCCATATTTAATGAAGAAAAAGCCATAGTCAGCGAAACCCCCGGAACAACACGCGACGCAATAGAAGACACAATCATTATCGACGGTATAGCATTCAGGTTCATAGATACTGCAGGGCTGAGAGAACCCGGCGAAAAAGTGGAAAGCATTGGTGTGGAAAAAACGTATCAGAAAATAGAACAGGCTTCAATAGTCTTATATTTGTTCGATATCAGCGAAACCACAATTGATGAGATCAATGAAACCATTGAAGAGTTCAGGGATGTCATCGAAGATAAAACCAAAAAAATGATACTGATAGCCAACAAAATTGACTTGCTGTTGGAGATACCGAAGAGTTTCCGCAACCTTGTTGACATGGAAACCATATTCGTATCAGCCAAAAGAAAGGAAAATATAAATCTTATTACCGACAGGCTGCTGGAAACTTTCAGGAAAGAATTACCGGCACACGAAGATATTATCGTCAGCAGTACAAGGCACCACCAAGCCCTGCAAGAAACACTCAACCATATTAACACAGTCAGGAAAGGCATTGATAATAAGCTAAGCAGCGACCTCATATCCACAGACCTGCGAACCGCACTCTACCACCTCGGAACAATCACCGGCGAAGTTACAACCGAAGATATACTCAATAATATCTTCAGTAAGTTTTGTATCGGAAAGTGACCTGATACTGCAACAGTAACAACCGGTTATCAGCTATCGTAAAGGATATATTTAATATTTTATTGGTTGTTTTCGTGACTGCAGGATAGTAATAAAAAGCCGCCAGCCCTTTCAGGCTGACGGCTTAATTAAATCCCAATTAACCAAAAAACCAAAGCTAATAAAATAAATAAATTAGCTAAGGCAAATTTAATAATATTTTTAAAACATCTTAAAACACAAACATTTTTTTTTTACAGAAAAACAGCAACATTTTTTTATTTTTAAAAGCAAGATTTCATACATTTGTTTTATAAATTTGTGTTTTAAAATTAAGATCATTACTTTAAAACTTTTTGACAATGAAACTATGGCTATTATTTATTACTGCTTTTCTTATGTTGATTTCATGCACTACTTATGAAGAGTATGTTACTGTTCAGTACAGAAGGGACATACCCGATGGTATACAACACATATTGATAAAGGCTGATATTGATACAGCAGAACAAGCTTTTATCAATGAGGGGTTTGAAGTAAAACGGACCGACTATGGTTTTAAAACAAAAGAAATACTGGTTGGTGAAGGCACACGTGCAATGTATAAAGCACACCGTTACAATGAACAGGTACAAGTTGCAGCATACTGGAGCATAACACAAAAAGCAAAAAGCCAAATGGTTATATGGGCAGGAAGTGAGGCTGCCAAAGATATCGATGTGCATACCTGGTATAAAGTTGAATATGAAAGTGGCCTGAAAAGACCAAAAAAGGTTTTTGATTACGCTGTACAGATTATTGAAGCAAATAACCTGAAATACTCCTTTGAATGAAGTAAAACAGGCCTGTCCGATATATGGTTGCCAGCAAAATTAAGTCATCTACCTGCCTTCAAACAGCCAAATCTGCAAAAACTTATTTTACATATTTTTAATTTTCCCTGGGTCAGATTAAAACAAAGCTCATTATTATTGTTATTACCTGTATTCAGGGCAAATATCATTATAAAAATATCACCTGCCGGTTATTAACAATACATACGGTTGTTTTGCAAGGTTCAGGCATGCATACAGCCTGACAAAACAATGTTTTTTGGTAAAATATGTTATATGGAAAGAAAAAATTTTGAAATTCTCATAATAATAAGATAACTTTGTAAAAAAGTAAAGAACCGGAACGGTAAAAGAAGCAACAATGGCTTTAACATTTTTCAAGACACCGAAAAACAAGCAATACAATTACAAGCCTGTTTATTATGATGCCCGCAAGGAGGCTTTGGAGAAGCTTTCAAAAACGGCATATTCTGAAGCCAAAGAGGGCAAGCAGGACTATGAAAAAGCTTTACGCGATCGTATGCAATTACGCTGGAAACGGTCGTCGCATGTTAGGGCACGCAAAGCAGCCCGTGGCAGGCTTGCTATAATACTGGTAGTTTTGTTTTTGCTTATCTATTTAATATTTTTCATTTAATGTATCAAAACAGGCAACCCAAGACCTGCCGGTCTTGCAATTGTTTTTCAGTAATCTTGTTTCTTTTCAAAAAAATTTACGCAACAACTGTTCAATGTCAAATATAATAAAGCTTTTGCCTGATTCTGTTGCCAACCAGATAGCTGCTGGGGAGGTAATACAGCGTCCTGCTTCTGTTGTTAAAGAGTTGTTGGAAAACTCAATAGATGCCGGAGCAACTCAAATCACTTTAATCATAAAAGACGGGGGAAAAACCCTGATACAGATTACCGACAATGGCTATGGCATGTCGGAAACTGATGCAAGGATGTGTTTTGAACGCCACTCAACATCAAAAATAGATAATGCTTCGGATCTGTTCAGAATAAAAACGATGGGTTTCAGGGGTGAAGCACTTGCATCTATAGCTTCGATATCACGTGTTGAACTAAAATCCCGCCTAAAAAACGCTGAATTAGGTACCGAAGTTATAGTTGAAGGTTCGGTCGCTGAAAGTCAACATCCTTGTCAATGCCCGGCAGGAACAACTGTTGCCGTAAAAAACCTTTTTTACAACACGCCTGCCAGGCGCAACTTCCTGAAATCAGAAAATATTGAAAAATCACACATATTTAATGAGTTTGCAAGGGTTGCCATGGCCACCCCCAAAACCGGCTTTAAATATTATTATAATAATAAACTCACCCTTCAAGTTGACCCGTCAAACCTCAAACAGCGAATTTCAGGGCTGTTTGGAACCACATACAATCAACGTTTGATACCGGTTGAGGAAAATACCGATATAATATCTGTTTCAGGCTTTGTGTTAAAACCGGAATTTGCACGGAAACGTCGCAGCGAACAATTTTTTTTCGTTAATAAAAGGTATGTTAAAGCACCATACCTGAATCATTCTGTCGAAAATGCATTCAGCGAACTGATACCTGATGGAATGCATCCGTCCTTTTTTCTTTTCCTTGAAACCGACCCTTCAAACATCGATATAAATGTACATCCTACAAAAACAGAGATAAAATTTCAAAATGAAGCATTTATCTATAAAATATTACTTTCTTCAGTAAAAAGAGCTTTGGGAAGATTTAACATTTCGCCTTCACTCGATTTTGAAAGAGAAACCGCTTTCGATGATGTTATCTTTGACAAAGACCGCCCGGTTTCCATGCCGACAATTAAGGTTGACCCTGATTACAACCCCTTTAAGACCGATAAATCAGCAAGCAGGCTCATGTCGGAAAGGAAAAATCCGCAACAATGGGAAAAGCTCTGCAACGATATGAAAGAAGCCGAAAAAACAGATGATGAAGGTCAGGGGAAAGATCACAATATATTTAATAAAAATTTTTACGATGAATGCAGCCGTGATATTAATACGTCACTGGCTCAAAAAGAAAAGAGATTCTGGCAGCTCAATGACCGCTACATCATTACACCGGTAAAATCGGGTTTGATGTTCATTGACCAGCAAAGAGCGCACGAACGTATACTTTATGAAAAATTTCTGAAAAAATATGAAAACAAAAAAACCACAGTCCAGCAATTGCTATATCCTCTAAAAGCCGAATTTATTGAATCTGATGCAAATATAATGAGGGAGATCATCCCCCATATCAATGCACTTGGTTTCGACATAAGCGAATTTGGCGGCAACACATTTGTCATTAACTCAATACCTGCCGAAATAAAGGAATCGGAAAATATTGTCCAAATAATCGAGGAGCTCCTTGAAAATTATAAGAAAAATCTTTCAGAACCAAAACTTGACATTTATAAAAACATAGCCAGGTCACTTGCAAAAAGCGAAGCAATAAAACATGGAAGGGTGCTGACCGAAAAAGAAATGAATACGCTTGTGGGTGAGCTTTTTGCCTGTTCGATGCCGGGGGTTTCACCCGCCAGTAAACCTGCTTTATTTATTTTAACCTACCAGGAGTTGAGCGACAGGTTTAAATAAAAAATCATATTTTTGCATAGCTTAGAAGTTTTAATAACAATCAAAAATTCAACCGAATGAGAACACATGGTCCTCGGGGTTATAATATATTACCGCCGGTTGTAAAAAACCTGCTGATCATAAACGGATTGTTTTTCCTTGCAACAATCACATTTTACACCACATTCAATACTGATTTGTACCGCATATTGGGTCTGCATTTATTTATTGCCCAAAACTTTGAGCCTTACCAGTTTGTTACTTATATGTTTATGCACGGCAGTTGGCATCACCTGCTCTTCAACATGTTTGCATTGTGGATGTTTGGCAATCTGCTGGAAAATGTCTGGGGAGCAAAACGGTTCGTAATATATTATTTTGTTACCGGAATTGGCGCTGCAATAATTCATTATGCTGTATTGTATATCCAATTGATTCCGACGCTTCAGGCTATTAATGTATTTCTTGCCGACCCTTCTAATAATGAATTAAAGGCTTTTCTCAATTCCGAATATTTTAAAATTCTTGGGGAATCATGGCACAGGAACACATTCATTCCTTTTGTTAACGAATATAACAGGCTCATAGCCGTTAGCCCCTCTGAAGCTTTGGTACAGGGAGTGAACTTCATGAAAGAATACCGCGTTGACCTGCTAAACGCTCCGGTGGTAGTAGGAGCTTCAGGAGCCGTATTTGGCATTTTGCTGGCTTTCGGAATGATGTTTCCCAACAATTATATTTACCTTTTCTTTGCAATACCTATAAAAGCAAAATATTTTGTAATAGCATACGGTGCTTTGGAATTGTATTTTGGGATAACAGGAGGACGTGGCAACATAGCTCATTTTGCACACCTGGGAGGTATGCTCTTCGGATACCTGATGATCAGATACTGGAAAAGTAAAGGAAAACTATATTAATGGGTTAATATATAAGGTGGTTAATGCTTAGTGCTTTTAAAAATAGATTAATTATTTAATATTGGCAACACCAAAAAAAAATCAAATAAGAAATCTCAAATATCAAATAATATTCAATTATCCAATAAAAAATTTACAAACCCGCCTGGATTATTGATATATTGAAATTTATCTGATAATTGTTATTTGAGATTTGTCATTAAAGGCACATCATCTTTTGGATTTAATTTATTGCATTTTCATAAGATAAAGATTTTTAAAATTAGTTTAATTTATGCGTCACTCAATACTTTACGAAATAAGGAACTATTTTTTACATGGCAATATATTGGTACAACTGATCCTGATAAACCTAGCCATATTTATCATCGCCAACCTTATCAACCTTGTTTTTTTTCTTATGGCTTACAGCCCTGATTCGCCAATAATTACCGACTGGCTTGGCATATCATCGAATCCCGAAATAATTATAAGACGGCCCTGGACTGTTATCACATACATGTTCACCCATTTGGGCTTTTTCCATATTTTGTTCAACATGATAGTTTTTTACGTCGGCGGGAGGTTATTTTGCCAATACATAGGTGAAAAACGTTTGCTAAGCACATATTTGATAGGCGGTCTTACGGGAGGACTTTTTTTCATTCTCTCCTATAACTTATTTCCTGTATTTCGCGAATATGTGGCCTTTTCAGTTGCTATAGGAGCCTCTGCTTCTGTTATGGCTGTTTTTATAGCCATCGCCACTTATATGCCTAACTTTCAACTGCCACTAATATTACTTGGAAGGATCAGGCTGAAATACATTGCCATATTTTTTGTGATAGTAGACCTGATTAGTATTGACAAAGGCAACTCGGGTGGTCATATCGCCCACCTGGGCGGCGCCATGTACGGATTCCTTTACGTGATGCTGCTTAAAAAAAGGTATGACCCCGGTATCGTTTTTAATAATCTGACGGTAAAAATAAGATCGGTCTTTAAACCCAAACCCAGAATGCGTGTCAGATATCATGCCGAAAAACCTCTTACCGACGAAGAATATAACAAACAAAAGGTCGAAAAACAGAAAAAAATTGATGAAATACTGGATAAAATATCCAAATATGGATATGATAGTCTTACAAAAAAAGAAAAAGAACTTCTGTTTAAAACAAAGAAGTAAAAACGCCCGGTTTTTCTGGATTAAGAAAACATTTGATTATATGAGATGAAAAAATAATTTAATAAATTGTTGTACTTTTTTAACAGACAACAACTCAATTTGCAAAAAATAAGATAAATTTCCCGTAACCTGAATTACTAATATATTAAAAAAACCATTCAATTTATCAGAATACTTAAAATCAGGCTTTTAGTTTTGATAGTGCTGATAATGTTAAGTATAAACTTTCAATCTTGTGATGAAGTCAGTGGTTTATTTTCTCCGTTAACATAGCAGGGAGTTAAAAAGGGATTAAAGGAAGCTTTAAAAGTAGGAACCGGTAATGCTGTAACGCAAACGAATCAGCTTGACGGATATTATGGTAATCCTGATGATAAAAATTCCATGGCCTGAAGAAGCTTCGGGTGAACAATTTAGCTGATAATAAATTAACAAAAAGTTAATTGTTATTGATAATATATTAATGTATACTCAGTTTAATGTTTAATTAAAAAAGGTTTAACGATATGAAAAAATTACTTTCTTTAATCATTGTTTTTTCAATTACTTGCATACACATCAATTCGCAAGAATATAATACAGGTATAGGTGTAAGAGGAGGATTTTCAAGCGGAATAAACATAAAGCATTTTGTATCTGAGACAAATGCGCTGGAAGGCATTGTTGCTTTTCATCGCGGGGGATTGCTTACTACAGCTTTGTATCAATGGCATGCTACTGCGTTTGATGTGCCAGGACTTCAATGGTATTATGGGGCTGGTGCACATGTTGGTATTTATGGCGACAAACATCCCCATGGCTGGTTCCCCGACAATGGAACAAACATCTCCCTTGGAGTTGATGGAATTATTGGTTTGGATTATAAAATAGAAAACATCCCTATTAGCATTGCTCTGGATGTAATGCCAAGAGTAAACTTTATTGGTCATATGGGTATATTTATGGGTGCCGGGCTTTCGGTCAGATATGTATGGTGAATGATGGTTGCTTTTATAGATTGTCTAACCGGAAAAGATGTGGCGATGGTAAATAGATGAAGGGTTGAGTTGTTGAGTCGTATAGTCGTTTAGACGCTAAAAAAGGTTGTGAGGGTTCAGTATATGCTGTAAGCTCTTATGTAACTACAAAAACCAAGCAATGTCTTTTAAGCTTATATCCGATCTTAAACCTACAGGTGATCAGCCTGAAGCTATTGATCAATAGGTCAAAGGCATTGAAACGGGTATGCCAAATCAAACACTCATTGGAGTTACAGGCTCCGGTAAAACTTTTACTATTGCCAATGTTATTGCTGAATAGGAGTAATGAAGAAGCATCAGAAAAAGAATTCAAAATACGCACTGACCCAAATGCAAGAATTAATGACATTTTAAAAAGAGTTTTTGTTGAATTTGTTGAATTGGACTAAGAGAATCAGAAATAATTACAGCCTGTATAAAGATATAAATAAGTTACCGTTTGAAGCATAAAAATGGTAAAAGCATCCTGCGGAAAATATTGCAACTGCCTGAATATAGAAAAAGATTAAAACATCAGATCCTTCCCTGGATTTGCAGATTGGTCAATCCGGCACTGCGCGCATAATTTACAGCTCTGCGATACTCGCTCAGGGTAATTCGCCTTGATATTTCCTCATAATCAAAAGCCTTATACATAGGCGTGTACTGCGACATAATATTTATATAAGTATCTTTAGGCAGATTATCGGCTATCCATTGCATAATGAGGTCGGTCCGGCAAACATTCTCTGGCATTACGAGATGCCTTACCATCAACCCCCTGTTCACCAGGCCGGTATTTTGATCAGGCTTTGCTACACCTACCTGGCGATGCATCTCCAGGAAAGCTTTTTGTGTTATTTCAGGATAACTATAAGCACCTGACGAATATTTGCCTGCCGCTTCATCATCACCATACTTAAAATCAGCCAGGTATATGTCAACTATGCCGTCAAGCAATTGCAATATGTCGGTTTTCTCCCATCCGCATGTGTTATAAACTATGGGCAGCTTCAATCCCTGCTCAGCCGCCCTGTCAATGCCACGCAATATATGAGGTACATAGTGCGACGGGGTAACAAGGTTGATATTATGACAACCGTTACGTTGCAAAACCAGCATCATGTTAGCCAGATCCTGTGTAGTATAAACCCTGCCACGACCCAGATGACTTACATCATAATTGATACAAAAAACACAAAGCAGCGAACAGTTAGTGAAAAATATTGTACCCGATCCTCTGTTACCAACCAGCGCCTCCTCTTCACCAAAATGAGCATGAAACGAAGATATTTCAAGATCTGAACTGGCTTTGCAATCACCCCTGTTGCCACGCAACCGGTTTGTATTACATTCTCTCGGACATATATCGCAACTGCGCATCATGTCCCACAATACATCAGCACGCTTCTTCAACTCACCGCTTCTGTGAAGACTTAAATATGGAGGCTCATACGAATACTCTTTGGAAATATTTTTCATGTTATTTGATTTGTTCTTTGAAAAAAGAGTGTTGGCAAAAACAAACGGAGACGACAGCAATAAAGACAAACTTGCTGCATTTTTTAAAAAATTACGACGTGAATACGACATCATGGCTTTTTGGATTTTTATGGTTTGCAAACTAACCCTAAAAATAATATTTTTTTTTTAAAAATCCATGAAATCTTTAAGTTAATTTTTTTTCTGATTGCCTTCTCATCATATAAAAAAGCCGGAAGCTGTATTTCCCTTCCGGCTATAATATCTCAAAGCTATCTTTAGTGTAAAATTATTTCATACGGTAACCGTGCCTGAATGCCGGTTATATGTTCGGCTTCATTTATCAGTTCTATGTATTTGTATTTATCACCAAGTCTTTTTTGTATCCATCTGTCCTGGACACCTCCGAATTCTTCCATTAACTGGGTAAAGAAATCTTTTCTTTTAGGGTATTCGACAATTCTGTATTTTTCTATCTCAGCCAGTTCGGCGGCTTTTTCCACTGCCAATTGCAAGCCTCCGAAATCATCGATCAGTCCGATCCTTTTGGCATCAACACCACTCCATACCCGTCCGCGTCCTATCTTATCGATAGTTTCAACGGGCAATCCCCTTCCTTCGGCAACATGATTGATGAAACTTTGATAAATCTCATCGATCAATTCCCTGATAATCTGCTCTTCAGTTGCGGTCAGGGGGCGATTAAAGGAACCAAAGTCTGACAACTCATTTGTTTTGACATTGTCGAAAGTAATTCCCAGCTTTTCATTAAAAAATTCCTGCATGTTTGGTATAAGCCCAAAGACTCCTATCGATCCTGTAATGGTATTCGGGCTAGCTATTATATGGTCTGCAGCACATGCAATATAATATCCTCCTGATGCAGCTACGTCGCCCATAGTGGCTACGACAGGCTTTTCCTTCGCAGCAAGCCTTACTTCCCTCAAAATGACATCTGAAGCAAGAGCACTGCCTCCGCCTGAGTTTATCCTGAAAACAATGGCTTTTACCGATTCATCCAAACGTGCTTTGCGAATAGCGGCTGCAATCCGGTCTGATGCTATAAACCGTTCGCCGGCATCTCCTGAAATAATCGTCCCCATACCATAAACAACGGCAATTTTATCGCGGGATGCAACAGAAGGCATAGACTCAGGTCTGGGTGCATTCCTATAGCGCGAATATGTTATGAAATTTATATCATCGCCCTCATCAAGCCCAAGCCTGACACGCATTTCATCCAAAACCTCATCATAATACTTTACCCCGTCAATCATCCCGTTTTCAAAAGCTTTACCGGCAGTGCGGGTAAGAAAATTATCGGCAACATAGTTGAGATGATTAACCGACAATGTCCTTGTCTCAGATATACCTTTAACCACATTATTCCATATAGAACTTATAAAAGCAAGCGTCTGCTCGCGGTTTTCAGGACTCATTTCGTCAAGGAAAAAAGGCTCGCCGGCACTCTTGTACTCTCCATGCCTGATAATCTGTGCATCAATACCCAATCTGTCGAGCATGTGCTTAAAAAATAAAAGCTGGGCATTTATCCCCCTGAAATCAATGGTACCCTCAGGATTAAGATACAAATAATCTGCTACAGACCCCAAATAATAAGCGTTTTGTGAAAATACCTCGCCATAGCTTATAATAAACTTATCCGATTCCTTAAAATCCAGCAATGCTTTCCTTATTTCTTCAGTTGTAGCAAACCCGGCCTGTAAAATATCCAGATCAAGAAAAATACCCGATATATTGTCATCCTCCTTGGCCTTACGAATGTTCTCAAGAACTTCATTCAAACCTATTGAAGCAGTAAGACGTCCGGAAATAAAATCAAAATCCTCAAAAGGGCCCCGGCCACCCCTGTCAATGATATCCTTGTCAAACTTCAAATGCAATACGGAATTCTTGTCAACTTTAACTATATCCTTTCTTGCAAAACTAGCCATGGAAGCAAAAATGCCGGCTAAAATGAAAAAAATTATTACAGACGTAAGGAAAAAACCCAACATCGAAGCAAACATGAATTTAAAAAATTGTTTCATGGTATTTAAAATTTAAATGTTTAGAATTATTTTGAATTATCCGTTACGAAAATAATATAAACAACTATATCTCAATCGATTTTTTTTTAAAATAACAAAATTTTTATGACTTTTGCCATAGGGATTTTTTTTATGATGAAACTCCTTATTAGCTGAAACAGAAAAAAGTTAATGAACTTAATGAAACCATCTCACGAGCAATGTGATGAAACGATCTAACAGCCTGTTTATGTTAAGCAAAGGGATTAATAAGGCATGAGGGTTATATGGATCAAAAACTGACAGCGCAAACATTAAATAATATATATTATTATAAATCAATACTTTAAACACGTTTTACAGGAATGAACTCTGTCTATTTATTGCTGGGTGGAAATATAGGTAACGTTGCCGCCAATTTTGAAAAAGCTAAAGAACTGATAGGAAAACACATTGGAATAATCAGGGACAGTTCACCTGTTTATTGCAGCGAACCCTGGGGCTTTGAAAGTAAAAATATGTTTTATAACCAGGCAATCCTTGTTGAAACCGGGTTAATGCCTGAAGAACTTCTCTCTGCAGTGCTTTTTATAGAATCTAAAATAGGCAGAAAAAGAAAAAAAAATGTAACGGAATCCAGGATCATTGATATAGATATTCTCTTTTACAATGATCGGATTATTAATGAAAAAGACCTTGACATACCACACCCTCGGATGCATTTACGTAAGTTCGTGCTGGTTCCGATGTCGGACATCAACCCGGGATTAAAGCATCCGGTTTTTGGTAAAACAATCCGCCAGCTTCTAGAAGCTTGTGACGACGATAATGCTGTATTTCCCTGTCAAATTCATAATCAACGAAGCTAACAGACCCATGGACTACAACTACATCTCTATCGAAGGAAACATCGCAGCCGGCAAAACAACACTGGCTAAAATGCTGGCAGAACAATTCAACGGAAAGCTTATACTTGAACAATTCAAGGGTAACCCGTTTCTTGAAAAATTTTACCAGGACACCGCCAAATACGCATTCCCGCTCGAATTGTCATTCCTGGCTGAAAGATACCAGCAGCTGATAAAAGAACTGCCGGGCTTAGACCTATTCCAATCACTTACTATCTCCGACTATTTCCTGAATAAATCACTGATATTTGCAAGAAAAACATTGGGCGATGACGAATATCAACTCTTCAGAACATTGTTCAATATTATGGAAGCAAATGTGCCGAAACCCGACCTGCTGGTACACCTTTACGTAAAAGTTGAAAAACTCCAGGCAAACATAAAAAAACGGGGGCGGAACTTCGAGCAAAATATTCAGGACGAATACCTGCAAAAGATACAGGATAGTTATTTCCAATATCTGAACCAGCAACCAAAATTACGAATTTTGATATTGGACATCAACGAACTTGATTTTGTTGAAAACCCTGATGATTACAAATATATTGCAGAAGCAGTCAACCAAGATTATCCCGTGGGAATTACAAGGTTTTATTTGCCACCGTGATGAGAGTGATTGTGAGTGGAGAGTGAGAGGTGGTCGGTAATCCCGAAGGATCGGGATTCAATCGGTAATTAGTTATAATAGCAAATAGAAAATAGCAAATAACTATAGTTAAATAACAAATAACAATTATCAAATAACAAATAAATTCCAATATTCAATAATTCAATAACCAAACATGTAAACTAAAATACTTTAACTAAAAAATCGAAAAGCACACTTATTGTTTTGAATTTGGGATTTGAAGTTTGGAATTTATTTGGAATTTGGAGCTTGGGATTTGGGATTTTATTAAATCATTTATTAATTCATTTATAATTCATTTTAGAATTTAAGGTATTCATAAATAAAAGGAGAATAAAAATATGGGATTTAATTTGAGAAACAGGAGTTTTTTGAAGCTATTGGATTTCACTCCACGTGAGATCATGTTTTTACTTGAGCTTTCGGCAGATTTGAAAAAGGCAAAATATGCCGGTACCGAGCAGCAAAGGCTTAAAGGGAAGAACATTGCTTTGATTTTTGAGAAATCCTCCACACGCACGCGCTGTGCTTTTGAAGTAGCTGCTTTTGACCAGGGTGCATTGGTGACATATTTAGGGCCTTCCGGCAGCCAGATCGGACATAAGGAATCCATGAAAGATACCGCCCGTGTCCTGGGACGCATGTATGATGGTATTGAGTACCGGGGGTTTGCACAAAAAACCGTTGAAGAACTCGCAGAATATTCTAATGTTCCGGTTTGGAACGGACTTACAGACGAATTTCATCCTACACAAATCCTTGCTGATTTTATGACCATGATAGAGCATTGCGATAAGCCACTGAATAACATCTCTTTCTGTTATTTGGGTGATGCACGCAACAATGTAGGAAATTCACTGATGGCAGGTGCTGCAAAAATGGGCATGGACTTCAGGGCTGCGGCCCCGGAAACAATACAACCAGACGAAAAACTTGTTGCTAAATGCCGTGAAATAGCCGGGGAAACCGGGGCAAAGATCACCGTTACCGACAATGTTGACAAAGCAGTGAAAAACACCGATTTCCTATATACCGATGTATGGGTGTCGATGGGTGAACTTGACGAAGTATGGAAGGAACGCATTGCCCTGCTGAAACCATACCAGGTCAACATGGATGTTATAAAAAAAACCGGTAATCCGAAAGTAAAGTTTCTGCATTGCCTGCCCGCTTTCCATAACCGCGAAACCACCATAGGTGAAGAGATATACCAAAAATTCGGACTAAATGGTATGGAAGTAACCGACGACGTATTCGAATCAGAGCATTCAATAGTATTCGACCAGGCTGAAAACAGGCTACATACAATTAAAGCTGTTATGATAGCTACTCTTGGTGCATAATTGACATTTTATGCCGATACATGAAAAGTTTTTGATATTGTTTTAGCTATATGTAAAGCCAAACCGACCATTGTTTTTAAAATGGTACTGTTGTTATAATAAAAAAGCTAATAATTGTCAAATATAACCAACAGCTATAATCTTTTTTTAACAGGTTCATAAAAAACTTATCATAGTAATAATTCTTATTTCAGAAATCATACAGATATGGCATCTGGCGAAAAATTGACCGGCTTGATCAATAAAGCAACCCCGCTTGAATTTTTACCACGGTTATCGGAATACCTTGGGGGAACAAAAATATATATGAAGAGAGACGATGAGGGCGGCAGAGGCGAGGGAGGCAACAAATTAAGGAAATATGAAAGGATAATCGGTGATGCAATAGCTTCAAATTGCGATACTTTGATAATTGCCGGGCATTATCAATCTAATGCAGCAAGACTGCTTGTCAGCTCTGCCTGCCGGTTGGGACTTAAATCGATTGTCGTTTGTAAAGAATTGATACCAAAGCAGAACGATGCTTTCAATAACAACGGAAACGCCCTCCTTATGAATATCATGGGTGCCGAAATAGTTCCTGCCAAACCGGGTGATGATTATTTACAAGCAATGAACAAAATTGCCGAAAAAGTAAAAAAGCAGGGAGGAAAACCTTATGTGATACCTTTCGGCGGCTCAAATTTGCTTGGATCATTAGGCTACGTTGATTGTGCCGATGAGATCATTACCCAAATGAAGCAAGCTGGTGAAAGTAACCCAGACTATATCATTACTGCTACAGGTAGTGGCGGAACGCAAGCAGGGCTTGTTGCAGGTATTTTGAAAAATAATCTGAATACGAAAATCATTGGCTTTAGCGTGCTGCATAAATCACAACAAGCCATGGAAATAGTAACCGGCCTGGCAGACAAAACTTTGAAACATCTTAATTCAGAACATGTTCCGAACGATGAAATTATTATTGATGACAGATTTATCGGGCAGGGTTATGGAATTCCGACAAAAGAATGCCTGGAGACAATCAGGCTATTTGCAAGACTGGAAGGTTTGTTCTTATGCCCCGTATATACATCGAAAGCAATGACAGGGCTTATCTCTTATGTTAAATCGGGAAAAATACCAAAAGATAAAACGGTTGTTTTTGTCCATACAGGCGGGTCTCCGCTGATATATGCCTATTATGATAAGCTTTTCAAAGAAAACAAGTAATTTTTACAAGTATTAATGGTTTACCTGTTGAGAAGTTCATAGGTTTGGTTTGTATAACACTTGAAATTCATAACTCGTAATTCATCAACAGTTACCCGGCAATCGTTACCGGCTTGTTACGTGACAAATGATCACCTGTTTCTGATTTGACAATTAACATTTTTAAACAATTTTAAAAACCATGATGATGAAAATAATTATCAAAAATTTTATTTCAGATAGATTTGCTCATATCTTTATCATTGGCGCCCTTGTTTTGCAGTTGTCCTGTGAAACCCTGATTAAAGAAGACAAATATTCTGATCCTCTTATTTTTCCTTACATGGAAATAGATATTGCCACTCTTCAGCAGGGATACCTGGATGGTGATTTTACCATTACCGAAGTGGTCAGCGCATATCTTGGCAGGATTGAAGCCATTGACAGGAACGGGCCTTCTCTTAGCTCAATCATCACAGTTAATCCTGATGCATTAGATATTGCGGCAAAGTGGTATCCGCCAACCTCACAATGACTGCCATAGGAACCGAAACCAACGGCTCAATAGTGTGCCCTTCACATGCAACCGGCATCGTAGGTATTAAACCTACAGTCGGATTGGTCGGCCGGTCAGGAGTGATACCGATAGCTTATTCTATGGATATCGCCGGGCCTATGGCACGAAGCGTCAGAGATGCAGCTGTTGCCCTGGGTGCATTGACAGGTGTTGACCCCGATGATGAAAAAACTTTGAAAAGCAAAGGAAAATACCATACGGATTATACCCGGTTTTTAAATAAAAACGGACTGCAGGGAAAAAAAATAGGCTTCTTCACAGCACCGGTTGGAAGGAACTTTAAGGTAGATACGCTTATGTACCGGGCAATCGATATTCTTAAAAGCAAGGGTGCCGAAATTGTGAAGGTCAATGATATCCTTAAGCCCGGTACCGGGCAGCATGCCTTCCGGGTAATGTTGTATGAATACAAGGACGGACTGAACAGATACTTTGCTTCGCTGGGTGAAGATGCTCCTGTCAAAAGCCTTGAAGAGCTTATTGAATTCAACCGTTCCGACTCCATCAGCCTGCGATATCACAACCAGCGTTACCTTGAAATGGCTCAGGAGAAAGGCGACCTGAGTTCGCCGGAATACAGGAAAGCCCTTGCCATGATGCACAAAGGCAGCAGGGAAAAAGGTGTCGACCGCATTATGGATAAGCACAACCTCGATGCTATCGTTGCACCAACAGGTAGCCCCGCATGGAAAACCGACCTGGTAAATGGCGACAGCTTCCAGCTTGGCAGCTCATCGCCGGCAGCATATGCAGGCTACCCCAACATTACCCTGCCCATGGGATACGTAGACAACCTGCCTGTAGGAATATCATTCTTTGGAAAAGCATGGAGCGAACCGGTACTGTTAGAAATAGCATATGCATACGAAATGGCTGCCCGGCATCGAAAAATGCCGCAATTATTAATATAATTAAATTTCAATTCCACTTTGGTACGATTGATAGCACAGAACCAATACCCTGTTTTTTTCAGGCACCTTCATTTCAATTCCACTTTGGTACGATTGATAGAGCGGCCCGGGTATAAAGCCTGTAAGATTGAATAGCATTTCAATTCCACTTTGGTACGATTGATAGGAAGCCAGAAAAGCGGCATTGAACGCCATCTTAGCTGATTTCAATTCCACTTTGGTACGATTGATAGTGTCTGACCCGATAGCAGCAGCAGCCGATATGGAAATTTCAATTCCACTTTGGTACGATTGATAGGGTTTTCAGAATATGGGTAAACTTCAAAACTATACATGTATTTCAATTCCACTTTGGTACGATTGATAGCTTACACGTTGGATTACAAATGACGACTGGCACTCAATTTCAATTCCACTTTGGTACGATTGATAGAATGGTTGCTATGCTGTGTTATAAAATGTAAAATTAATTTCAATTCCACTTTGGTACGATTGATAGATTACGTTCTTTTGATACTACAATTAGGGGGTTACATCCATTTCAATTCCACTTTGGTACGATTGATAGTTTTTAGTGAAAGGTATAGTAGGGCAACGGGAGAGGATTTCAATTCCACTTTGGTACGATTGATAGAACGCAGGCTGGCATAGAATCCCATACTCATTCCACCATTTCAATTCCACTTTGGTACGATTGATAGAAAATAGCCTTAAAAACTAAAATTTTAATATATTAATTTCAATTCCACTTTGGTACGATTGATAGACAATACCATATCTCTGATATTACTTCATTAGCATATTTCAATTCCACTTTGGTACGATTGATAGACCTGCTCCATCATAACCAGCTGTACGCTGAGCAGATTTCAATTCCACTTTGGTACGATTGATAGTTACGTGTGTCCTATAATATTACCTTATGTTATCAACTTATTTCAATTCCACTTTGGTACGATTGATAGATTCATAAAAAAGTTTTTTATGTAAATTAATCGAAAATTTCAATTCCACTTTGGTACGATTGATAGAACATACCGCCTATACTGTTGCAAGAGGTTTCGAATTTCAATTCCACTTTGGTACGATTGATAGGAAAAAGCAACAGATTATATTTCATTAACAGGTTCTTCAAATTTCAATTCCACTTTGGTACGATTGATAGCTTATCGGCTCAGAATTATGCCGGTGCTGCCTTAGCTAATTTCAATTCCACTTTGGTACGATTGATAGAGTATTTGAGATTGAAGAACAAGCAGAAGCATATGCAGATTTCAATTCCACTTTGGTACGATTGATAGTTTAAGTATTGCAAAAGAAACAATTATCGATTTGAATTTCAATTCCACTTTGGTACGATTGATAGCCTGGAACTTACAATCGGTCAAAAAGCAATTAACGTATTTCAATTCCACTTTGGTACGATTGATAGAATAGAACGCACCGATGACGGCACGCACTATCATAAATTTCAATTCCACTTTGGTACGATTGATAGTTACCGTTCCCGGTAAAAGGATTGACCGCTGAGGCCCGTATTTCAATTCCACTTTGGTACGATTGATAGTCAGGACGGATTGTTCAAAAAAGCAAAAGATATTATTGATTTCAATTCCACTTTGGTACGATTGATAGTCATATTTGCCAATAACTTTTTTAGATATTCCTGGATTTCAATTCCACTTTGGTACGATTGATAGCTTATGTTGACCCCGGGCAGAATGTCCTTTCTACATTTCAATTCCACTTTGGTACGATTGATAGGCCCGTCCGATGTGCGGTAAAACACATCACATTTATTTCAATTCCACTTTGGTACGATTGATAGAGAATAGAAAAACCAAGAAGAGAAAGAGGCGATGTGATTTCAATTCCACTTTGGTACGATTGATAGATAATAGGGTATTTATTGTTG
The DNA here is from genome assembly GCA_003559855.1 of Bacteroidales bacterium. GTDB lineage: Bacteria > Bacteroidota > Bacteroidia > Bacteroidales > UBA7960 > PUKZ01. Next base: position 125 of record PWJZ01000015.1, on the reverse strand, counting down.
GAGATTTGCCTGATATTTCAATTCCACTTTGGTACGATTGATAGAATAAATAGAAATAAGTCGTGTCAACAATTCTTTATTTCAATTCCACTTTGGTACGATTGATAGTGAGGAAGGATTACTTG
>PWJZ01000030.1 GCA_003559855.1 Bacteroidales bacterium | reverse complement strand
CTGCATATAATTGTATCGTCAGCTGTTACAGCCGGGATTTATTACAAATACAAAAAAAACGTTATCCTTTCATTGATTATCGGGGTATTTGGTGCAATTATCATAGGAAGTTTGAGTGATATAATTTTTCCCTGGATGGGTGGTGTGTTTTTAGGTTTGCATATGCACTTTCATTTACCTTTAATTGAATTGCCAATTATTGTTTTTGGGGCAGCTTTGGCGGGTAGTGTTATAGGTATGAAAACCTTAGCCACTAAAATGCCGCACTTCATTCATGTTTTCCTGTCTGTTTTTGCCAGCCTGTTTTATCTTTTAACATTTAGTGCTTCAATTGAATTGAGCTATTTTACGGGAGCATTTTTGATAGTTTTTATATCGGTCATAATACCTTGCTGTATTAGCGATATTTTATTTCCGTTTTTCTTTATAGGCAATAGTAAAGAACGCTCTTCTTCATCTTGTTGTTCAGGGAGGGATGATTCCGGTAGCTGATAGTTTGTAATACATTACGTTCTTCATGGCGGGAGAAAGCATTACAGGGAAAAGTTCAAAACTCAAAGTTCAAAGCTCATTTGAACCCTGCCAAGTCAGTGGTAATAGTTTAGCCCTAAACAAGCGCCTTATAATTTATGTTTAAAAACTACCATTATCCCACATCATAAAAATCACAGCAGGTATAGTAGTGTTCTGGATAAATGGTCCTCTGACCGGGTCATATTCTCCGGCAAACAGTTTAAATATTTCAGCGCCCGGTCCTTTGGCATAGAAAGGTACAAGCTTATTGGTATGATGGTCGTGATTCCATTGCATTCCGGGCAAATTACCTTTGCCGTTATTAACTACCGGAGGATATAGCGGATCGGGGTCACCGGGTCCTGTCAGGTATCCGCATTCATGGTCGCTGGTAACTATTATCAGTGTTTCATCCCAGCTGCTGTTATTTTCTATCCATTCTACGGCTGCTTCTACCGACCTGTTAAAATCTATCTGCTCTTCTATGAGGCAGTCTGATTCGTTGTCGTGAGCAGCCCAGTCAACAGCCCCTCCTTCAATCATCACGAAAAAGCCGTTGGGGTTCCGGCTTAACAAGTTTAATGAAGCTCTTGTCATTTCTTCAAGTGTAGGGACAGACTCTATCAGTGGGGTGTCATATGGGTTTTTACTGCCGGGCTTTCTGTCACGGGCTTGTTGAAGCGTTGAATATATCTGTGGCACTCCAAAAATACGAGGTGGTGTTTCCCCTTGCGAGAGTTTTATAAACTCTTCGCGTGTCTGAATAAAATGCCAGGGATCGGGATTTCCGTCGCCTGTAGCATCTTTTACCCGGTATGCCCGGTCATTGACTTCAAAAACCGTTTTGCCCTTATTGGCGGTTATTTTTTGCCATATCTTGCTGCAACCGACATAATGGTAATCAGGCTTTGAAGGTTTGCCGTTATTATCAAATTCCGGATGACCCGTTCCCATGATTACATCAAGCTTTGTATCAAACAGCATATACTTTGCTATTTTTCCATAGTTGGCGCGGTCTTCCTGGTGTGCTGCAAATGCTGCCGGGGTGGCGTGAGTGAACGGAACACTGGCAACGACACCCGTTGATTTTCCAAGGGCTTTGGCCGACTGGCTTATATGATGCAGTGTGTCGCCTTTTAAACCCAAACCTATTGACCTGGCGTGAACCTTTTTGCCGGTTGACATAGCCGTTGCCGCTGCAGCCGAACCGGTGTAGTCACTTTTTACGTATGTGTGATCTGTCTTGGCCATGCGCGGATTATAACCGGCAGCAAAAACAGTATCGCCATTATCAATAGCAACAACTGCAGGATAAGTGGCCATAGCCAATTTAACCCATTCGGGCGATTCGTAAACCTGGGCGCCTGAATCACCATACTGGTAATAACTCGTTGCATCTACATGATTATAGCCCATGCCGTCGCTGATGAAGAAGATTATGTTTTTTGGAACAGGAATATTTTGACCGGTTGTGACAGTTACAAATAAAAATAATCCCAAAAGAAGGAATAACGATCGTAAAGCTTTAAATTTGATTATCATATAATTTTTATTTTGTGTTTTATTATAACTTAAATTTCTAAATTGAAATTTAGTAAATAACAAAAAACAATTATCAAAATTCAAATAAATTCCAATATTCAAAAATCCAATATCTCGAACATGTATAAAAAATTTATCAACTATAGAATGAAAAAAAATTGAACTGACTGTTTTGAATTTAGTATTTAAAAAAATTGGATATTATTTGCTCACATATTTATTGTTTTATTTGTGTTCGCGAGCTCACTTTGTTCGGTTGTTATTTGTGTTTTGAAATTTGTATTTTTTTTAAGTTAACATGAGTCATTTTATAATTTTAGGTTTTAATAAATGTAACAGTACTGTGGACCTGTAATGCACAATATGTAGCACTTTTGCAATAAATGTTACGGTGCGCAGTATCTTTAAAACACAATATGTAATTTGTTAAAAATATATATAGTGTGTTGTAACCTTTATATCAGTATGCATTTCCAACTTTTTAAAACCACTATATCTATAAAATCAAAATTAATTTGACTATAACCTGATCTTTTAAGTGTGCAGCGTACCATCATATTTGTGGAACAGGTAAGATCTTGTCTGTTTAAGGTGCTTGATAGCCAGAAACTTTAAGTTTTAAGCGAAACCACAAAACAAGTTCCAGTATGGATATTTTGGATATTTAGGGTGTTTTTGTTTTTTTAGGAGCCTCAAAAACTCCACCCCAGGTTCAGGTAAGCAAGTACATTCCCTTTTTGTGGGCTATAAGAGACAGTTATTTCTATTGGTCCCACTACAGTATCATACCCTATGTCAATCCCTGCGCCAAAAACAAAATTATCCATCGATATTAAACCTATTTCACTGAATTCAAAATCATAAAGGGCAGCATTGACAAGAGGTGTAAGATATAAATCTTCCCACACATTATATCGTAAGCCAAGGCCACCGGCAATAACACTGTTAGTATTAACATCAAATTTAGACAGGCCTGCAAAAGTGACCTGGTTATCAAGAATATTCGTCGTACCTCCCATATTGAACATATTTAAAATATCCTGATCATAGAAAAAATTAAAACCGCT
>PWJZ01000103.1 GCA_003559855.1 Bacteroidales bacterium | reverse complement strand
TTGTTATATTTCTCTTGAAGTAACCCTTGGAACCTGGATCAGAATGCTGATGGAAGAATTATATGGTGAAAGCACCACTTTGGGTACAACAGCAAGAACAAGCTTGGTGCTGGGCATGTTCGGTGTTGCAATGATGGTTGGCAGGTTTATTAGTTCCACCGTAAAGAATTTAACAGCCATGGGATCAAAACTGATAATTTTGGCGTCAGTAATATCCCTGTTGTCCATTTTACTGATGGTTTTTGCCTGGAGCCCGGCTGTTGGCATTGTGGCGATTATAATTGCCGGTTTAGTTTTTGGCCCCATTTTTCCAACCATTGTTGGTGTTACGTTTAGCAAGTTTGACCCGAGTTTATATGGAAGTATCTTTGGTATTATCTTTTCAATCGGTTTGCTTGGGGGTACGTTCATACCCATGATAATCGGCAATTTGATTGTTGGATATACTGTACAACAAAGTTTGTTGATTGCTGCCATAATGGCCGTAATGCTAATTATCATTTCCCTGTTCATTGCTCGCACGGGTAATGACAAAACAGTAAATTGAATTGTTTATATTTAAATGATTCTTATAAGGGACATATAAATCTCCCTTTCTATCTTATTCATAAGCTGACAAAATATCTGGAGTATTGCAGTTTATCCTGTAATCTTATCCAATTCTCGCTGGAATATCCCCGATAGTGATTATTTACCTGTTCCGACTGGCAAACGGAGAGTACTTTCTGTTTTTGTACCCGTGCCATGATACAACAATAAGCAATATGCCTGCACCTATAATTGCGGCAATGGCTATACCGGAATATTCGTTCCAGTGGCGTGCCGAAATTGCTACAAGAGCCCAGACACCCACCAGGGCAGCTTCCCTCAGGTTTCGTGAAAACACAAGCCACAGGTAAATAATAGAAGCGATACCAATCATAATTATGGTCCACATATTTTCACTTAAAAAACCACCCTGCCAGCCAATGCTTACAAGGTAAGCAGCAACATTCGAAACAGAAGCCACAATTATCCAGCCTAAATATATCACCACGGGCCACCAGATAAAGAATATTGTTTGTTTTGGGGCGTCCCATATTTCAAGACGGAGACGCACCGTTAAAACAATTAATGAAAACAGCAAAATGAAAATTATGAGAACTGACATTCCCAATGCTTCATTTAACCAGGCTATTATCCATAAGCCATTGGCGATATTTGCCAGGGCAAGCCAAATACCTGTTTGTCTGATTTCAGTATCTTGTTTTAACTTGTAATAACCATACCACTGATAGCCGATAAACATTATGAGTAAAAGATAAATCAGTCCCCAGATAGAAAAAGCATAACCGGCAGGTGCAATAAGCGTGTTATATTTTTCACTTACAGCTCCTACGGTTTTACCGTCAAAAACAGCACTGCCTGACAGGCTATTCATGATTAAAGCAAAAAACAGAGTCAGGGTATTTAAAACAATCAAGGAAATGGATTTTTTCATAATTAGATTATTAATTAACAAAATATCTCGGGCATCTGATTCGCGGGGTGTGTGAAAAACTACTTATTGAAAGTATTGATATAATGCAGAACATTTTTTTCAATATCTTTCCTGACCTCTTCCCATTTCAATCCGGGGTCCTTGATTAATTCAGGACAGTCCGCCAAATCCACATCATCAAAAAATATAAGGCTTTTCAGAACATGCGATGCCTGTGGCTGATTATATTTAGCCATGTAAAAGCCGATCATATCAGAGATCTCATATTTCTTAAAAGCATACCAGATATCTATAAAGTCTTTTGATCTTTGTCCGCTAATTGAAATAGCATTAAGTTTCATGGCCAGGATATCATGTTCATGCAACAAGTTTATGCCATTCATTACCACGGGGCTTTCGACATAAGGATAACGATGAGCAATGAAATCAACCTTGATATTATTAATGCTCCCCTTTAGAGTATTTGAGGCTGTTAGAAACAGCTCAAAAGTGAATTCCTGCTGAATTTCCTCCAGCAGGTATGCAGCATCAAAACTGGTATCGCAAAATAAATCAATATCAATACTTTTTCGATGACCCCAGTAAAGTGCAAGAGCTGTACCACCAGCCAAATGAAAATCTTTCAAATATTCTTTTTGCTGAAGTGATTTTATTAATCCCAGGATTTCGGGTGTAAATGCATTCGGGAATAACATTTAAATGAATTTTTGGGTATATCGAAAAACTTTGAAACAAAATTGAATGTTTTTCGGTCCATGTAATTTAAGCCGGTCAACACTTTTTTCACTTCATCCTCTCCATAGTAATCAATAACCAGCATCATTTCCTTGATTGAGCCCAATGAAAACACGCGTTCAATTATCAAACGCCGGGCAGAATCAATATCAAGCTTTTCAATATTGACATCCCAGAAATATTCTTTTTTAAGATCCCTGTAAATATTGAGCCCGGCAGCCATAGTCAGTTTCACAATTTTTTCGCCTATTAGCAAAGATAACAAATAGTTTTGTTATCCCTTTTATCAGCGCCATAACCTCTGGAAGCAATCCCACTCATAGGCTGTAGTCTTTTTTACAATCTGTTAATATATTATTATAAGGTACGTATATCAATGGGTTTCCCTCCCAAAAATACATTCCATAGACAAGCCAGTCATAACTTTCCTTATTGGTTTTATATGAATTTGGATTGCTTAATAGCTTTTTAAGTTCTTCTTATTCACATCCATGAAACCCCAATAGGAAGTTGGAACAGATTGAATACACCGGCTGTTATTAAATTTATTTAACCGGTATCTGCAGGTTTTTGCAGGGTTCTTTCAAGTTACCTTTTGTATCAATTATACCGGCTTTTTTGAATGTTCTAAAAACCTCTGCATCACTACGCTTATCCCTTTTCGCATTTTGGATAAGCTTCTTTAGTCGCCTTAAATCTTCATTGCTCATATCTTCTGCAATTTTCACTATCTTATACTCAAATAACTCTAGTAAAAAATTCGCTAAAATCGGACTATCCACCACCAAAGGAGGTGGCTTTAACCTCGATTTTTGCTTCGCACCGCGAATTTTTTAGCGCACATGCCTTTCGGGCAAAGCCCCGCCAGGACATGACCGCGGCTAAAAGACGCGGGTTTTCAGGAGGAACTAAAGTTAGCACCTTTTT
>PWJZ01000026.1 GCA_003559855.1 Bacteroidales bacterium | reverse complement strand
TAAGCATGCTTAAAACCTTGCCAAAAGATGAATTCATCAATGGCTTTGCCGAAATAGTAAAACATTCATTAATAGCGGATAGCGAAATGTTTAGCTACATCGAAGAAAATGTGAATGGTATGAAATCCGTCAATACTGACGTTTTGGAATATCTTGTCAGTAAATCGGTAAAGATCAAAGCCGATATTGTAATGGCAGACGAACGTGAAAAAAATATACGCCGCAAGCTCAATCTTGGTCATACTTTTGGACATGCCGTCGAAAAAGCCACAGGCATCTCACATGGAAAAGCAGTAAGCATCGGAATAACATATGCAGCATCTGTATCGGTTGAAAAAGGATTATTAAATGAATCTGAATTTCAACGAATTATAAACTTGCTTAAAAATCTGGATCTGCCTGTATCATGGAATGAAGATACCGGTACCGACCTTATTTTCGATGCCATATCAAAAGATAAAAAGAAAACAGGCGATCATATCGATTTTGTTCTTATGAACGGAATCGGGGATGTTGTAATCGAAAAACTTTCTATAAAAGAATTGAAAAAAATATAGATGGTGATTTCTTTCAAGTCGTGCCCCGACTTTTTTCTACTCCCGGTAAACGAAGCAAATTAACATGCCATGCAATGGGTTCAGTCGGGGTACGACTCAAAGCTTACAGAGGGATGGCATCCCTTTGATTTTGAAATACCATGTTTTATTTCATTACCAATTTGCTGTAAATTGTTTCTAAGGCTGATATTATTACAAAGGAATGCCATCCCTTTTTTTGTAACTGATCAACGAATGATGCTCAACGATTTTCGAATTATGTAATAACGGGAAAACAAAATTATTAAACACCTCAGTTATATGTTAGTAAAATAAACTCTTTTAAAGCGGGGTTTTATTTATATTTGTAAGTGCAAGCTTCATTGCGTACAAAAGATTCAAAAATAACCTGATTATGAGCAGACCGGATATTTGCTTAAGTATAGGACACGTTGGTTATGATGAGGTTATGTATCATCTTAAAAAAGTTGATCTGGCTGAGATAAGGATTGATCTTTTAGACCTTTCGGAGAGTCAGCTGGAAAAAATTTTCTCCAAACATGATAATCTCATTGCAACTTACAGAACTGAAAAGAGTGAATATGAGAAGATGTACTCAGTTCTTTTGCCGGCTATGGAATCCGGCTGTGCTTATGTGGATTTGGATGTTGATATTCCGGTAATATGGAGGGAAAAAATTGTAAAAAGAGCAAAAGGGTTGAAAAAAAAGTTGATAATTTCATATCATAATTTTGTGGAAACACCCCAAACAGAAAAGCTGGATGAGTATATAGAAAAAATGTTTCATTGCGGGGCTGATATAGTAAAGGTAGCCTGTACTGCCAATAGTAGTCAGGATTGTTCCAGAATGATGTCTTTGAATAAAAAGCATAAAGACCTTATTGTATTTTCGATGGGAGATTTGGGTGTTATAACCAGGTATGCCGCACCAACCATGGGAGCTCCTTTTACATATGCTGCAATACCCGGTAAAGAAACCGCACCGGGGCAGGCGGATTATTATGCGATTGAAGAGTTTTTAAACAAATATTTGCCTTTAACATGAAAGAGTTATTTGCTGTTTTTGGAAATCCGGTATTGCACAGCAAGAGCCCTCAAATTTTCAACCCGGCATTTGCAGATTTAAGCATTAACGCCCGTTACATTCGTGTTCGACCTCAAACGGCCAAAGATATCACCCGGCTCATGAAAGCTGTTCCCATTACAGGAGCAAGCATCACTTCACCATATAAAGAAGATATTATGCACTTTCTGGATAATATTTCTGTTGATGCTCAACGCATAGGCGCTGTAAACACAGTAGTAAATAAAAATGGTAAACTGAACGGATACAACACAGATCATTCAGGAGTTACCGAATCGCTGCTTGAAGCAGGCGTTTATTTAGCAAACTCCAAATGTCTTGTTTTAGGTGGTGGTGGCGCTGCCAAAGCCGCCGTGTACGGACTTATAAATTATGGTGCACGGGTTTATATCTGCAACAGGACCTTCGAAAAAGCCCAAACAATAGCTGATAAGTTTGGATGTGAATTAGCTGACTGGGATAATTTTAACACCGGAATAAAATTCAATGTTGTTGTTTCTGCATTATTACCCGAAGCAGCACCACCATTTTTAAAAACAATAACGTTTAACCATCTTTTAGATGCATCATATAAGAAATCAAAAGTCTCGGAGATTTCGCAAATTAAGGGTGTACATATTATTCCCGGAGAAAAATGGTTGATATACCAGGCCGCAGAAGCCTTAAACCTATTCTTACAGATTAATCCGTCTATTGAAGTTATGGAAAAAGATTTGAATAAAACTATTAAAAGAGATAATATAAACATTGTGAGTTATCCATTAAATAGACCCGGCCAGATTTCAGGGGAAAATATTGATTTGTTAATTTCGTCGCAGGGCTTAGATAACGTGCATATAAGAAACATTATTAATGAAGAGATTGCTAAAGCCTTCGGTAGTCAACGGGATAGCAGAAGCCCCGCCTTCTAAAAGTGTTGCTCAGAGGGTTATAGCTGTTGCATCACTTGCTCGCGGGCATTCTGAGGTTCTTTATCCCGGCACATCTGATGATGTAAAGGCAACAATACGTGTATGCAAAGCTTTAGGTACACAGATACATCAATTACCAGGCAGGCTGGTTATTGATGGTGGTATAAGCGCACCATACCAGCCTCTTGATTGCGGCGAATCGGGCCTTGGAATACGCATGTTTTCATCAATAGCTGCTACGCTTGATAAACCTGTAATACTAACCGGCAGGGGCACTTTAACAAAAAGACCGATGTACATAGTGGAAAGATCGGTAATGGCAATAGGTGCAAAATGTAAAACCAATAACGGATATATTCCAATCACAGTAACAGGCCCGGCCAAAGGTGGTGTCGCTAAAGTTGACGGCTCCCTGAGCTCACAGGTTTTAACAGGAATGCTTATCGCAGCACCGAAAGCAAAGTCCGATATAACTCTCCGGGTAAGTAACCTGAAAAGTAAACCATATATTGACCTTACAATAGATGTGATGAAAACCTTTGGGGTTGAGGTTGAAAATATTGATTACAAAATTTTCAGCATTAAATCCGGGACAGAGTATATGCCCGCAAATTACATAGTTGAGGGAGACTGGAGCGGGGCTGCATTTTTACTTGTGGCAGGAGCCATAGCGGGCAAGGTCCGTGTTGATAACATTTCACTCTCATCAAAACAGGCCGACAAAGCCGTACTGCATGCTCTGGATATGGCAGGAGCGACAATATCAACGAATGAGAATTCTGTTGAAGTTGCAAAAAATAAGCTCAAATGTTTTAACTTTGATGCCACGAATTGCCCCGACTTGTTTCCCCCACTGGTTGCTTTGGCATCATATTGTAAAGGCGAAACAAGGATCAAAGGTGTCAGCCGCCTGAGAACAAAGGAAAGTGACAGGGCTGAAGCACTTTGTCAGGAGTTTGCCAAACTCAATATTAATATTAAAATTGCAGGTGAAGATATGATTATTAAAGGCGGCAAGCTTCACGGAGGCATTGTAGAATCGCATGACGACCATCGCATTGTAATGGCTTGCGGTGTTGCCGCGCTTCAGGCAAAAGGAGTTGTGGAAATCAATGGTGCAGAAGCTGTGGCAAAATCATACCCTGAGTTTTTTAAGGATTTGGAAATGATTAAGGTATAATCAAAAAGAATAATATAATAATTAATAAGTTAATTGAACTATAAACGAGTGACGGGTATTTATTAATTTGACCCTTTACCCGTTAGCCGTTAGCAAATTTTAATTAAATGAAAAATGTAAAGCTTATATTTTCGTTATTTCCGGCAATTTTCATCTCTTTATTGTATTCCTGCGGAGGTGCCAGGGAAGTGCCTGCACCTGAACAAGATACGCAGCCTCCTTATTGGGTTCAGCACTATCCTATCGACAGGCAATATTTTATCGGCATAGCCTCGACACCTATCATACCCGGTTCGGCTCAACATATACCACAGGCTCGTGACGCAGCGCTGGCAGAAATAGCTTCTTCAATAACCGTTCATATAATAAGTGAGACGGAAAGCCGAATAAGAGAACAAGACCAACTTTTCAGTCATACTTTTGAAGAAAGGATATCAAGTTTTGCCAGGCAGGATCTTGAGGGCTTTGAACTGGTTGATACCTGGGAGGGCGACCGTCATTACTGGGTTTATTACCGCCTTTGCAGAGACCTGTACCGCCGCCAGATAAAAGAAAAGATCAGGGTAGCAACCAACCTTGCCAGAGACCTGTTAAGAAGTGCAGAAAGTGAAATATCAAAAAACAATTATGGCCAGGCGCTCAGATATCACTTACAGGCATATAGCAATATAGGTGCCTTTATAGGCTTTGGTTTGGAAACAAATATAAACGGCCAAAATGTGTTGCTGGAAAATCATATCTGGAAAACTACGCAGGATATTGCAAGAACTTTAAACATTGAATTTTTACCTTCAAGGGCAACAGGCGGGTTTTTACAGGGTTTGTCGGAAGAGGTGAAAGTAAAGGTAGTATCGGATTATAATCCGGATATTCCGTCAAAACCTGTGTCAAGCATGCCATTGTCAGCATCTTTTATACGTGGCAGCGGTCAGCTTGTCGAAAATATCGTTACTGATGCTGATGGTTCAGCTGATCTTTCCTTATCCAGGATCTCCTCGCCTATGAGGTCGCAAACCATTGCAGTGAAACCGGATATTAAAGCAATAGCAGGTAATCTGGTAGAAGAACCGGCTGTTGTGGATATGATTGGCAGCATCAGTTTGCCCGAAGCACGACTTACAATCGACATCGAAGCAATTGCCTTTTGTATGGAGTATACAGACAGGGGCAGGTATAACGAGATGATAAGAAATGTCAGCGATGGCATTATCAGAAGCTCATTATCTGAAAAAGGTTTTGAGTTTGTTTCACGAAAGAATAAATGTAATTATATTCTGAAGCTTGATGCCAATCCCCGGCGCGGCACGGTAGTTCAAAACATTCATACCGCCTTTTGTAATGCAACGATCCATTTTATCAGCGATAGGGGCGTTGAATTGATGAGCTTTTCGGTAAGCAATGTTTCCGGCGCTGACCTAAGCTTTGAAAAAGCAAAAGAAAAGGCTGTGCAAAATGCTGTTGACAGGCTCATAAAAAGAATTGACGATGACCTGTTTTAGCAGCTTTATTTGAAAAACCGACGATCAATTTTCGATTCCCATTTGTTTTTGAAGCTCATCGGCTTTTTCCTTTTCTTTTCTTGCCATGATTATGGCATCCTGGTATCTCCTGTTGCGCGGCACCTGTTGCATAGCACTGCGGAAAGCATCTATGGCCACCTCAAACTGACCGTCATACATTACCACTAAACCATAATTATATAATGCTTTTGCACGCGTATTATCATCAATACCGGTTTTTAATGTGGCTGACCTTAATGTGTTTATTGCATCCTCCCAGTCGCCCACCCTGATTTGAGTAATTGCCAGATCAAGTTCCGGCAAATCCCTGTCTTTTTCAAAAGCAACCCTTACCCTTTCATCGTAAGGAGCTATCATTCGGGCGAACTTTAAGCTGATATCGTTAACACAATCCCTGAACAATTTATCTCTGTCAATCGGGGAAGCAGCTTCGTCTTTTGCCGAAGTTCTTGCCCTGCGAGCAGCCTCAAAAGTCTTGGTAAATAATATCATTCCCGTATTTACATCAACAAGCCTGATATTTACACCCAAAGAATATCTGCCACTACGGTAATAGATATGATATTTATTACCGTCGAAATCTTCCTGCTCATCACTTATTGAGGTTTCCTCCCGGTATTCATTTTGTGAGATCCGTCCGAAAATAAGAACCGCCGAACCCAGAAATTTACCTATCTCGAGCGTAGAAGTTTCATCAACCAATCCTGAAAGACTAAGGTTATGCTCCTCAAGCAACTTATTAATATTTCGCCTTTCAACAATTTCAAAGGCATCGGTTTTAAACAACCGGTATTTTAACGCCTCCTCTATATTTATGGAATAAAGTGTCCTGGTTCCTCTTTCTCCCACAAAATCACCGATAGCAATGGTTTTGTACCCGCTGAGGTTAACTTCGGCAGGACGCTTAACCGTTAATACAATCGACGGGCTGCAGCTTGTGATCAAAAAAATAACAACTAAAGCTATTGTTCTGACAAAATTATTCTTCATCATATTACAGATTGGTAAAACCTTGATAAAAATTATTCTGATACCGGTAATCCAGATATTGCAGGTATTTTGAAAATATTATTGTTAAGATATCTTTTCCTGTGCCAGTGCTGCCTGCAGGTCTTTGTCAATATCCTCATGACTGGGTCGTCTGGCGTTATTATCAAATATCACACCGTTCCTGTCGATTATAAAATAAGAAGGTATGCCCCAGACATTATAATTTCTTACAACTTCATGATCCCTGCCTTTAACATTCAGATGTATCCCCTCAATTTCATTTTCCGCAACACCTTCTCTCCAGGCCTCTTCGTCATGATCAACGGATATATAAAGAAAAACAAGGTCATTCTCATCCTTAAAACGTTTTTTCAATTCTTTTGCATATGGTATTTCACGCATACACGGTCCACACCAGGTTGCCCAAAAGTCAAGATAAACAACTTTCCCGCGAAAGTCCTCAAGGGATAACTTATTACCGTTTATATCGGTTAAATCAAATTCCGGTGCAGGGTTACCCGGCAATAAGCTTTTTGTTATCTCATAAGAAGAAACAAGTATATTTGTAAATTCCCCGTCTGGCTTTTCTTCAAGGTATAATTCGTAAAGCTCCTTAGCCTTCTCAAATTCACCAAAGTGAAATTTCCGAAAAATATAATAAGCCTTAATATACTCCAGGGTTTTACCTTCAAACAACTCTTCAGCCAGATAATAATATTGTTCCAAAGCCGATCTTTCTTCAGAAACCGCCTCAGGGTTCTGTTTCTTATAATATTCTACATACGAACTGAGAAACATGCGATAGTTAGCCGATAACATATTGTCGTCAGATAATAAATACAAAGCATCTTCAATATAATCATGATAAAATTCCGGTAATTCAGGCTCTTCTTCCAATTGATTGAGCATCTTATGGTATGGTGGATAATTGACAAGTTTGTCATAGTAGTCAAATTTTATATTGGTTTTGAAGTAATTCTTGAATTTGTCGCTAAGATCTTTACCTCCGGAATGCTTTTCAAACATTTGCAGTTTTGTGTTTAACATATTGCCGGCAAATTCAAAAAACTCTTCAGGATCTAATTTTCTGATCTTTTCAAAGACCTGTTGTTGTTTGTATTTATCTTCCAGGTTTTGAAAGTATTCTAACATAAAGGTATTGTTATCAGCATTTTTGCCTGAAAACGATATTGTACCTTTAACGTCATAACCATGAGCGAAGATTTGGAGATCACTTCCCGGTTCAAGGAATATCATCATCAGGTCTTCGTTTTCAATAACCAAATAGGCAAGTATCGGCTTTGTAATATTCAGGTCAAGATTGAAACCGTCATTTTCATCTAATTTGATCTTATGTGTTTCCTGTTCGCCCGAAATAAAATCTTTGGGGTAAATAATTTCAAAACTTTCCGTTAAAGGATTTTCAATTGTGCCGGAAATAAACGTTTTATCTGCTTCCTGAGAACACGAAAGCACTAATACCAAAACAATTAAAAGTAATCTATTCATAATAGCAAGTTTTATTAATATGATGTTTATTTAAAGTTGTTTTTTCAAAAGCAAAGCTATTTAAAAATTTGAATCAATCAATATTCTAAAACAACATTTCGGTCAGATTGTTTTAAATGGCTCTGGTTATATTTTTTTCTATTTCACTAAATTTACATTTTCAAATTATATCTTTGCGGCGGATATGAGGTTTGAACCTTTAATAAATAATTTCAATCAATGTATGACGAGTTGTTGTTTCAATGAAAAATGATAATAAGTCAAGTTTAATGAAAAGCACGATCTGTAATTGACCAAAGCGAGTCATAAGAGGGAGGTGGTTATTAAATGTTTTTACTCGTTCACCACGTTAAATAAGCTGTTTTAAATTTTTTGCCGGTTTAATAATAATCGGGGATGCAAGTTGCAGGTCATACTGCTTTCTTTAACGTGATAAACCATTTACCCGATACAAAAACATTAACCTATGAAGGAGGATATAAAGCCCGGAGTAAAGGAGTGGTTGGTATTATTCGGATTGATGATAGTTTGGGGCAGTTCTTTTATTTTGATAAAAAAAGGGCTGATAGCATTTGACAATATGCAGGTTGGTGCTTTACGTGTATCCATATCTTTTATTGCATTACTTCCTTTGGCAGTGTTGCGTCTTAGGAGGTTGAACATCAGAAATTTCTGGTTATTTATTATTGCCGGTCTTTTGGGCAACGGCTTACCGGCATTTTTATTTGCCAAAGCACAGACCGGCCTCGACAGTTACATGGCCGGCATTTTGAATTCTTTGACCCCGCTTTTTACTTTAGTGTTGGGGGTGTTGTTTTTTATGAGAAGAACCAGGTTTATGAATGTGCTTGGGGTTTTTGTAGGCTTGATAGGAGCAGTGGGTTTGCTTTCTTTTGCAGGAGAAGGCAGCTTTAGTGTCAACTTTCAATATGCGGTTTTTGTAATTTTTGCCACTATGTGTTATGCTATCCAGATGAATTTTATCAAAACCTATCTTACGGATTATGATCCTATGACTATAGCTTCCTTGGCGTTTATATTCATAGGCATACCATCACTTGTTTTTTTGCTTACCGGCACTGACTTTCTCTATCGCATGGGGCACGTTTCTGGCAGCTGGGAGAGTCTTGGCTATGTTGCATTGCTGGGTGTGTTTGGGACAGCCATTGCCATTATGGCTAACTTCTGGCTTATAAAGCGAAGCTCCGCCCTTTTTGCTTCAAGCGTTACTTATCTGATGCCTATCGTTTCCATTGTCTGGGGCGTGATTGATGGTGAGCCTTTCCTGATATCATATTTCATATGGATCGCTGCCATCCTCCTTGGTGTTTATATGGCAAACCGGCCAGCCAACGGCAGGTACAAACTTCTGAGGAAACCGACGGTGATGTTGACGAAGAAGTATTAAGAAAAAGTGGTTGGGATCAAAATTACTCAAATTAGCTACTGATATTCAAAACTCGTTTTGAATAATTGTCTCGCTAATTTACAATAATCACCAAACTTTTTCATACTTTTGAAAAAACCTTGATGTATATGATGCGTGCAATCCTGGCATTGTATTTTCATTATTGATCTGCAGTTATGCTATTTCTCAAAGCACTTATCTTCATGAGGCTTCTTTGCTGGAGCATGAGTTTGTGGAGCGGCTGGAAATTATATCGGGCTTCTGTTTCCGAATTTTGCAGAAAATTTTTCTATAAGTACAATTATCTCTGTTGGGAGTAACCTGAGAGAATTCTCGACGATATATTCAGGGATTTCTTTATAAAATGCTTCTGCTATTGCACCTGCAATACAAGCTATAGTGTCGCTGTCTCCGCCAATGGATACGGCTAACCTGACAGCATCCTCAAAATCACGGCTTTCAAGAAAAGCAATTATGGCTTCCGGAACCGAGCCCTGGCAACTGACATCAAACTGATACTGCGGTCTTATTTCATCCAGTTTTCTATCCAGATCATAATTGAACTTTTCAATTATATATTGCTTTATATCCTCCTTGCTTCTGTTTTGCCTTGCAAGCAGCACGGCAGAAGCAACCGCCAAGGCCCCCTTAATACCTTCAGGATGATCATGAGTAACCTCGGCACTTCTTTTAGCCTCATATAATACTTCATCAATGCTATCAAAAGCCCAACCAACCGGACTTACCCGCATAGCAGAACCGTTCCCCCAGCTATTATATGGCATAGGGTTTTCCTCATATATCCATGACCTGAATTTACCGCCATATCCCCTATCCGAAAATTTCCTTCCGTAAAGCTGGTATGTTTCAGCATAATCAGCCTGCCTCAAAACAGCCTCTATGTTGCAAATGTAAGTACACTGTCGTCAGTAAAATCACTTTGCTCATTGAATAACGGAAAATCAACAGTTTTTATATTATTCCATTCATAAACAGATCCGATGATGTCACCTATAACAGCACCGATTATAAAGCCCCTTTTCTTTATTAATTCTTTTTCATAAAAGATCAAATATTCATCAACATCTTTAAAGATCAGTTTATGTCCATCATAACTTTCCCAAAAAACATTGGTTTCATCCGGGCCATCCTTAATTGCATCAACCCTTAATCCATTGTAATAAGGAATTTTTCTATATGCTATAATCCCCTTTTTTACTTCTCTTACAATTGCAAATATTACTCCGTCGGGCTTTGATTTAGCACTGTTAGAATTTCTGCAAGTTGTCTGTTGCGGACTTTTTATTGTTTCATTTCTTAATTTACAATATACGTTTTCAAAATGTTTACAATTACCACAATGAAGTACTTCGTCGTTGGACATACTATTTCTATATATCTAAATAGATTTAAATACTAATTTCTTCACTTGTTCAAGGCTATCATTATCTTCACTGAAAACCATCAAAACATCATTTTCTTGAATTACCGTAGAGCCTTCCGGAGTTATGAATTTATTATCCCTGTTAATCATGGCTATAATAGCTTTTTTAGGGAATTTCATATCAACTATCCTTTTACCAACCACCGGTGAGTTGTCCGGGATAGTTATCTGAGCAAATTCCGATTTTTCATCTCCATTCAACAAAACTTCCACAGGTGATTTTGGTCTCACTCTTGCCGGCAATGCAACATGAAGCCATTTTGCCACAGTCGGCAATGTTGTACCTTGTATCAGCACTGAGGTTAATGATATAAAAAAGACAATATTAAAGATCATCTGCGATTTTTCAACACCTGCCAAAAGCGGATAGGTTGCAAATACTATAGGTACGGCTACACGTAAACCGACCCATGAAATAAGCCATCTATAACGATTATTCATTTTAAAAAACGAAAGACATAAAAATACACTGACAGGTCTTGCTACAATCATTAAAAAAACTGAAATGATCAACCCAATACCAATGACCGGAACAATTTGACTTGGAAAGACCAGGAGCCCCAGTGTAAGGAACAAAACAATTTGCATTAACCATGCAAAGCCATCAAATGTTTGTATTATGGTTCTTTTATGAATAAGGTGCTGATTGCCAAGATAAAGTGCCGTTATATATACAGATAAAAAACCGTTGCCGCCGATAAAGTCAGTAGCCGAAAAGCTGAAAAACATCAGGGCTATGGCAAGCACCGGGTATAAACCTTCATAGGCAAGTTTAATATTATTTATGATAATTTTCCCCAATTTACCTGTCAGATAACCAAACAGGCCACCAATGATAATTTGTTTCAAGAGTAAAGGAATAATGCTTATGATTTTTGCATCCTGATTTAAAACCAAACCCGTAAAGGCAATTGTAAGGAAATAAGCCATCGGGTCATTGCTTCCAGCTTCAAGCTCAAGGGTTGGTCTTAGCTTTCCTTTCAATGCCAGATTTTTAGAACGAAGAATGGAAAAAACAGCTGCAGCATCGGTAGATGAAACTATAGCGCCCAGTAAAAGCCCTTCATAAATAGTGAAGTCGGTAATTAAATATATAAAATATCCAACTGATACAGCAGTTATAACAACGCCTGCCGTCGAAAGTGTAAAGCCATGCCAGAGTATCGGTCTTACGGTTTGCCAGTTGGTATCAAGACCACCTGAAAACAAAATAAAATTTAATGCTATTATGCCTATTAATTGGGCAGTTTTTGGATCATCAAAATATATTCTGCCAATTCCTTCGTAGCCGGCCAGCATACCAATAGCCAAAAACAATACAAGCGCAGGAACCCCAAATCTATAAGATGTCTTGCCTGCCAGAATTGAAATGAACAACAATATTGAACCTATAAGCAAAATGTTCTCTGTTGTTAAACTCATTACTTATGCTCATTAAAGGTATATTAAGCAAAGATAAGCTTATTTATTTAGAAATATAAATGTTGGTTTTAATAAGCCCCGCCGGAGTTTGGTTGCTATAATGTTTACACAGTTACCAATTGCCCGAATTTTGACAAGTCGCAAATTACAATCCCCCATATTATATCTGCTGAAACACTATCATATCCATGAGTAGACCTGTTTCGAATATCCAAATGGATATTCCGGTGATACTGACCCCCATTCCGGCAAACTGACCCCCCAATAAGTTTTAATTCAAAGAACAGATAAAAGCTGACATTTTTACAGTTATTTTTTTCTTTTTCTCAATGTATCT
>PWJZ01000113.1 GCA_003559855.1 Bacteroidales bacterium | reverse complement strand
GTTTATCCCGATTCCGAAATTTATATTTCTCCATCCGGGTATATCATTATCTCCGGGTATTGATAAAGTAAACACTCCTCCCAAATTATGAACGTTAAAATTGTACCTGTAATCTTCATTACGGGTATCGTAGTATGTTGAGCTTAGGTTATTGTGATAGAGTGATGGTGAGAAGGATATTTCCGAACTGCGGTAAACTCCAATACCGGCGGGATTAATGCTCAGCGATGAAAAATCTCCACCCAGTGCTCCGAATGAACTTCCCATACTCATAAACCGGGCTGAGCCACCCGGTGTTATATATGAATACCTTAAGGCATCCATTATGTTTTGCGAAAACGCGTCAGTTGTTATTGCAGAAATTGCCAAAGCAAGAATAATCAGGCAGATTTTTTTCATTTTCATTAAATTTATTTTATTGTGTAATTCAGTGCGGGGGCTGGGTGAAATAACAACACCTTTCACCCTGCCCGTCACTGATTAATATTGATTCTGTAAATGCATTTACAGGTAATTTGTTCTTTTCATGCACAAGATCCCGTTTATTATATTTGGTTAAGGGATTTTGTTTTAACATCTTCATCGTTATTATCTGTTTCTGCTACTGCTGCCACCGCTGCTTCTGGAGCTGCCGCCTGACGATCTGGAGGTTCCTGAGCTTCGGCTTGGGCTTGAGCTCCTGGAAGGTGAAACTCCGGAGCTTCTGCTGCTGCTTCTGCTCGGGCTGACAGATCTGCTTGGCGTACTTCTGGTTTGCGGGCGCGTTTGTGGTCGTGCGCTGGGCGTACTCCTTTGTTGTGAACGTGGCGTTACACTTTGAGGGCGTCTTTCGGCAGGTCGGGGAGCAGCCTGCTCTCTCCGGCTGTCATGTTGCTGCTCATCAGCCCTTGTTGAGGGTGTCCTGCTGCCTTGCGGACGGGAGTACTCCTGTGTAGACCGCGGCTGCTGATAACCCGGTGAGGTATAGGTTCTCGGCATCCTGTAATCAGGACTTGCTTGCGGTTGCCTCTCTCCCGATGGAGTCCTTTCATCAGGTCGCGCATAGCGGGGTTTGCTTTCTTCAGGAGTGGATCTTTCAGGAGCAGAATATTCGGGTGTTCTACCTTTATCCTGATGTGAAGGCTCTCTTATTTCACCTTTTTGCTGATCTTGTATATCTCTGCTTTCAGGGGATTGATCGCGGCTTTCGCCTGGCCTGGGTGTTTCGGCGATCTTGCCGGAAGCATCATGACCATTGCGAGATACACCTTCAGCCATAGCTTCTTCACTTCTCCTGAGGCTTTTTATACGTTCTTCGTATGTGGTTTGCCTGCCCGAAATACCTGCTGTGGCAACTTCTTCACCGCTTCTGAGGCTTTTAATCCGTTCTTCGTATGAAGCTTGCCTTCCCGAAATGCTTGTTTCAGCAGCATAATGTCTGCCGGCTACGGTGCTGCCAACACTGCCACGAGGACCGTATTGGTAATCGGTATATGATGGATAGTAATGGTAGTAATGCCATCCGTGATAATACCATGGTGAATACGGGTTATAATATGAATAATAGGGGCGATGCCACCAATAACCCATTCCCCAGTGGTAACCATAATGCCACCTCCATCTCCACGATGGATAGTAATAAAATCCACCCATATAATGCCACGGATGCCAGTAGTACCTCATATCGAACCTGTAGAAAGGTGATGCATACATATAATCAAAATAAGGACCATAGTAATGCTGTTCAATGTATACACCTTCTGCAATTTCATAGCCTTTTTCCACTTCTTCCTCATAAGGCTCTTTTTCTGGCTCTTCATGCTCCTCATCTTTATATTGCTGGTTTTCATAATCGCCATATGATTTGTCTGCCGGTAATTCAACAGCCCTGGCTTCCTGACGAATAGTTGCATCAGCATGTTTATCAGAGACCCTTGGTGTGTAATAAATATCGTCGTATGTGCTTGTTGTATCGCGGGTTGATGCGCATGCCGTAAGCACAAGACCAGCAAATATTGCCAATATTATTTTTGCTAAAGTTTTCATAACTGGGCCCTCCTTTATAATATTTTATAATTTATACGGTTTTTATTTGAGTATTATTATACTTATTTCTGTTTTATTCAGGATTTCTCTATTTTAATAAACAAAACTGCATTAACTTTGATCATATTTTTTTAAATTTGCCCGTTCATTCTATTATAAAAGCAACAAATATCATACCATAACCCTTATGGCGAAAGACTTTTTAACACGAGAAGAGAATTATTCAAGGTGGTATAATGACATAGTCCTCAAAGCCGGTTTGGCAGAGACTTCGGCAGTAAGAGGATGTATGGTGATAAAGCCGTATGGTTATGCCATATGGGAAAAAATGCAATCAGCTCTTGACAAAATGTTTAAGGATACCGGGCATTCCAATGCATACTTTCCAATTTTCATACCAAAATCGTTTTTGAACAAAGAAGCTGATCATGTAGAGGGTTTTGCCAAGGGGTGTGCGGTAGTGACACATTACAGGCTTAAGAATGATCCTTCGGGCAAGGGTATCATCGTTGATGAGGATGCTCGTCTTGAGGAGGAGTTGATCATACGGCCGACATCGGAGACCATCATTTGGGATACTTATCGTAAATGGGTTCAATCTTACCGTGATCTTCCCATTCTGGTTAATCAGTGGGCTAATGTTGTAAGGTGGGAGATGCGTACCCGATTGTTTTTACGTACAACGGAGTTTTTATGGCAGGAAGGGCATACTGCGCATGCATCAAGAGAGGAAGCTGTGGAGGAAACCATAAGGATGCTTGATGTTTATACCGAGTTTGCCGAAAAGCATATGGCTATTCCTGTTATCAAAGGGTTGAAATCAGAAAACGAACGTTTTGCCGGTGCTGTCGATACATATTGCATAGAAGCTTTGATGCAGGACGGTAAGGCTTTACAGGCGGGAACATCTCATTTTCTGGGGCAGAACTTTGCAAAAGCCTTTGATGTCAAATTCAGCAATCAGGAAGGCAGTATGGAATATGTATGGGCAACATCGTGGGGTGTGTCAACCAGACTGATCGGAGCACTTATTATGGCCCATTCGGATGACAATGGATTGGTGCTGCCACCAAAGCTGGCACCCATACAAGTAGTTATAGTGCCGATATACAAAAGCAATGAAGAGTATCAACAGGTTTGTGAAAAAGCATATGAAATAAAAAATATGCTTGATGCAAAAAACATTTCAGTAAAGGTTGATGACCGTGATACGCATAAGCCCGGCTGGAAATTTAATGAATATGAGTTTAAAGGGGTGCCGGTCAGGATTGCTATCGGTATGCGTGACCTCCAAAACAAAACCGTTGAAGTTGCCAGACGGGATACCCTTGAAAAAACATCATATCAGCAAGCCGATATAGCCAACAAGATAGAACATTTGCTTGAAGCAATTCAGGATAACCTGTTCAGGAAAGCATTGGCTTTCAGGGAAGATAATACCACAAAAGTTGATAAGTGGGAAGATTTTAAGAGTGTTCTTGATAGCCGGGGCGGGTTTATACTCGCTCACTGGGATGGTACTGCCGAAACGGAGGAAAAAATAAAAGAAGAAACCAAAGCCACCATCAGATGCATCCCGTTTGAAAATAAAAATAGTGAAAAGGGAAAATGCATATATTCAGGTAAACCTTCAAACCAAAGAGTGATATTTGCAAGGGCATATTAATGTTTTTCTTTGAAATTTCATTATTATCTTTGTACTAAATTTATTTATCAGCATAACATGATGAAAAATATCCTGTTTCTGTCATTAGCATTGATTTTTGCCGGTTTGTTGTCTTATTCGCAGGAGCCTCAGGGTAAAGCTGAGGTTGTTCAGGATGAAATGATTGAATGGTTAATTCGGCAACGCAGGCAAATTAATGAAAGTAAGGAAGGGGTTCCGGGATTCAGGGTACAAATTTATTCTGATTCGGGAAGCCGCTCCAGGCTCAGGACTGAAAAGGTAAAAGCTGAATTTGACGAAAGATATCCCGAAACGGGCTCATACCTTATTTATGAAGAGCCCTATTTCAAGATCAGGGTTGGAAATTTCCGTACCCGCCTTGATGCCAGGAAGTTTCTGGAAAAATTATCTCACAAGTACGAATATGCTTATATTGTGCCTGATATCATTGAATTTCCCGACTTTGAGTAGCCAATTTGCAATGTATGTTTAACTTCGATCAAAACTACTAACCTCAACACAACAGCTCAAAAAGTAATTCTTTTTCGAATCACATATAGGTCACATGGTTTTCACACAGAAACATACATACGGAAACCATATGTATTATCCTGTGTGTCCTACCTGTGTGTCCTATATGCCTATGTGGTTCAAGTAACGGAATATTTGAAATATAATTCATTTTCTTAGCTTGAAGGCTATGGATCAGACGGGGCATACAAGTAACACCGGTTTACGATTTAAGAATTTTGGTATGACAGTTTTTTTCAACTTTAAAAATCATAAATCATTAGCTTAACGTGCCGACCAAAGGGAGGCAAAATGACCGAAGGGAATAACATTGCGATCTTGCCGAAGACAATCTTTGTTCGATATTTAAAATAGCGTAAATTAATGTATGGAGATTTGCGGTTTGGGTCCTGCGATTTTGGGTTTGGCGATAAAATATGGCTTTTTATTGTTCACATCTTTCAGGCTCGCCTTCATCGTCTGTTTTTTCTCCAAACCAGACCGTGACATATTCTTTATATATGCCTATTCCGACAGCCTTCCATTCGGCATTACGGAATATTCCTGCGTTTATAATCACGTTGTTATGTGCCGGACTTAGTTTCCAGCTATCAAGTGATTCTTTAGCCATGGATATACCATTGACGGGCGACATGTAAAAAACTATCTCATAACCGTCGCCTTTATAATTACTGATCTCACGTGGCTTGTTCCACATACATTCGGCGTTTGCATGATCGTATGTATAACAACAAGGTTCCCAGTCGCCTTTTGCCGACCAGCTGTGCATATTACACAAATCGTCATTATGCGGATTATTGTAATAAAGATCGGCAGTATGTGCTTTTGCCACTTTAGTCAGATTCAAGCTTAAAGGGATCGGGCTCAAACCCCTGCTGTTGCGATATTCGTTGATCAGGCGGTGCAGTTTGGCTTCTTCAGGGGTTATGCATACTTCGCCAAAACCGGCTTGAAGGGTTGTACTGTTTGTCATTTTTGAAAAAAACAAAAACAAAAACAAAAGGATAAGTTTTAATGAGAATGACCGGTTAAATATTATTTGCATTGTATCTTTTTGGGAAACGTTAAACCATTAATACACAGGGCAAATTTAATTATTTTTTTTTTAAACAGGCATAAATAACGAATCTGTCATCGAGCAGGGATACTTTAGTTGCAGCAATGACATCTTATGTCAAAATATTTTTAATTTTGCATTCTGAAACGTCATATTTTCATTAAACTCTCATTCACCGGAGTTCACAAAAGATAATGAGCCTGGTGAACTTACCAAAGAGGTCTGACGAGCAAAGCGAGTAACCTGTCTTATGGCCGGTGGTAATAATAAAGTATGAGGGTTGCATGGATCAAGAACTAATAAACGCAATAATTGACAAATATATATTATTAAAAATCAGAAGCATAAATACATTTTATACTAATGAAATCATTAAAACGGACCAGGGTTACAGATCTGTTAAAAGGAGATTACAGTCATTTCGTTGGCAATGATGTTAACGTAAAGGGTTGGGTACGTACTCGCAGGGGCAAGAAAAACATTGCATTCATAGCTCTGAATGATGGTTCGACCATTCACAACATACAGATTGTTGTTGATGTTGTTTCTTTCAATAATGATGAGTTATTGAAAAAGATCACCACTGGTGCTTGTATTTCAGTAAACGGCATGTTGGTTGAATCGCCGGGTAAGGGTCAGTTATATGAAATACATGCCAGCGATATTAAACTGTATGGGGAGGCTGATCCTGAGAAATATCCTCTTCAAAAGAAAGTGCATTCCATGGAATTTTTGCGGGAGATAGCCCATCTTCGCCCGCGTACAAATACTTTTGGTGCAATATTTAGGATAAGGCATGCATTGTCGTTTGCCATACATAAATATTTTAACGATAAAGGCTTTTATTATATTCATACACCGATAATCACAGGCAGCGACTGCGAGGGTGCCGGCGATATGTTCAGGGTAACAACGCTGGACCTGGATAATTTACCGCGAAAAGAGGATGGTTCGGTTGATTTTTCTATGGATTTTTTCGGCAAGGAAACCAATCTCACCGTTTCGGGGCAACTTGAGGCAGAACTTGGCGCTATGGCACTTTCAAATGTATATACTTTCGGACCTACTTTCAGGGCTGAAAATTCCAACACCCCAAGACATCTGTCGGAATTCTGGATGGTCGAACCCGAGGTGGCTTTCTATGATATAGATGATAATATGGATTTGGCCGAAGATTTTTTAAAGTATCTTATCAGGTACCTTATTGATAAATGTATCGACGATCTTGAATTTTTGCAGAGCAGGTATGACAGCAAAGTCGTCGAAACACTCAGTTTTGTCCTGGAAAATGATTTTAAGCGTCTTACATATACCGAAGCAATTAAGATACTTGAAAATTCGGGTCAGAAATTTGAGTTTCCGGTAAAATGGGGTGTTGATCTGCAATCGGAGCACGAACGCTACCTTGTTGAAAAGCATTTTCATAAGCCGTTGATTTTGACTGACTATCCCAAGCAAATAAAGGCTTTTTACATGAAGCTAAATGATGATGGAAGAACTGTAAGGGCACTGGATGTATTATTTCCCAGAATAGGTGAGATTATTGGCGGTTCGCAGCGCGAAGAGGATTATAATAAATTGTCGCAGCGAATAAAAGAAATGAAAATCGATCCGGATGATGTATGGTGGTATCTTGAAACGAGGAAGTTTGGCACAGCTCCTCACAGCGGGTTTGGTCTGGGATTTGAAAGGTTTATGTTGTTTGCCACGGGTATGAGCAACATAAGAGATGTTATTCCTTTTCCCAGAACACCAATGAATGCAGAGTTTTAATGTTAATGAGTTTGCAGGAGGCTAAGACAGGGCAAATAACAGACGATATATCTCTGGTGGTCTTATGATTTTTTGGCGTGATATAAAAATTTGTTAATTATCTGATTCAACATAATTATTATATGTATAATTTTGTTTTTTTTAGTAAAGATGTTGGAAAAATTTATAAATTGGCAGTTTAATAATGATTAAAAAGGATTGATCCTGATGATCATTTTTAATGTTTACGAATAATGTTAAAACAAAGATTACAGCAGAAGCTACTTCAGAAGTTATCGCCGCAGCAGATCCAGCTTATGAAACTGTTGCAAATACCAACTGTGATGCTTGAGCAACGCATTAAACAGGAGATAGAGGAAAATCCTGCCCTGGAAGAAGGTTCTGAAGAGTCGGAAGAACGGGAAACGGAAGATGAAGAGATTGATTTTGAAGATATTGACAAAGACGACGATAGCGATATGAGCGATAAAGAAGATACGCATGATAATGAATTTGATATAGCAGATTACATAGATGATGATGATATACCTTTTTATAAGCTCAGTTCTCAAAACACTTCCGCTGATGATGAAAAAAAAGATATTCCTTATGTTTCAGGAATGAGCTTTCAGGATTATTTGCTGTCGCAGCTTGGATTAAGGAAGCTTAATGACAAAGAGTATCTTATTGCTTCTCATATAATAGGAAATATTGATGATTCAGGTTATCTGCAGCGTGATATCCGTGCATTGATAGATGATCTGGCATTTACTCATAATGTACAAACCGATTTTAAGGAAGTGTTGAACCTTTTACGCCAGATACAGGAATTTGATCCTCCCGGAATAGGCGCAAGGGATCTGCAGGAGTGTTTACTTTTGCAGATAAACCGCAAATCGATTACCACACCTGCTTTGGAAAATGCAAAAAAACTTCTTGAAAAGAATTTTAATGATTTCACGAAAAAACATTATGAAAAGATCAAAAAAAAGCATGGTCTTTCCGACAGCCAACTCAAGGAAGCTATAGATGAAATATTAAAACTGAATCCAAAGCCCGGGAATTCAATAACCGAGGCGGGCAAAAATGTTCAATACATAGTTCCCGATTTCATTGTAAACATAAATAATGGTGAGCTTGAGCTGACGCTCAACTCCAGGAATGCTCCCGATTTGAAGATTAACCGCACGTACGCCGACATGCTTGAAACAATGGCGCAAAAAAAAGATAATACCAATTCCCGTCAGAAAGAGGCAATGTTGTTTGTAAAACAAAAGCTCGACGGTGCAAAAATGTTTATTGATGCCATAAAACAGCGGCAGAACACATTGATAGTTACAATGCAGGCAATACTTGACTATCAACGCGATTATTTCCTTACCGGCGATGAAACCCTCCTTAAGCCAATGATACTGAAAGATATTGCCGATATTGTAAATCTTGACATATCAACTATTTCAAGGGTTGCTAACAGCAAATATGTTCAAACTCCTTTTGGCACCTTCCTGCTGAAGACATTCTTTTCGGAATCGATGCAAAAGGAAGACGGAGAGGAAGTTTCAACACGCGAAGTCAAAAAAATATTGCGTGACTGTATAGATGCTGAGAATAAAAAGAAACCGCTAACCGACGAAGAACTTGCCGAAATATTACGCGAAAAAGGCTATAACATTGCAAGGCGAACGGTGGCAAAATACCGCGAACAGCTCAATATACCTGTAGCAAGACTTCGCAAAGAACTGGTATGATATTGATGGTAGCTTGATGATAGATCCTGGCTATTAAATTAATTGAAAAACAGATAACGGATACAAGAGTTGTAGAAAGATATTACGGTATAAAGGGTTAGTTTGATTTATGTAATTTGTTTTCTCATGGAAATTCGTGTGGCAAAAATCGTTTCGACGGTTTTCAATCCTTTATTTATTCCTACACTGGGGGTTTTGACTCTTTTCAATATGGATACTTTCATGGCATATGTTTTGCCCTTGAGGGTAAAAACCATTGTTACGCTTATAGTATTTGTAAATACTGCAGTTTTGCCGATGCTGGCTATCTATTTCATGAAAAGAACGGGGTTTGTAGATAATATGGCACTAATCAAACGGAGTGAAAGGTATTTGCCCTTGATAATAGGGGTGTTTTTTTATTTTTTCACCTATTATATGTTGAAGCAGTCAAACTTACCTTCGCTATTGCATTTTTATTTTTTGGGAGCCACTTTACTGTTAATAATAAGCTTGTTTATTACCATGAAATGGAAAATAAGCCTTCATATGGTTTCTATGGGCGGATTAACGGGGCTTTTACTGGCAACAACATTTCTGTTAAGAATAGATGTTCCTTTTATAATCATTTTTGTTATATTGATGTCGGGTTTGGTTGGAAGCAGCCGGTTAAAGCTCAATTTACACAGTGTCGGACAGGTTTTTGCAGGTTA
This sequence comes from Bacteroidales bacterium, assembly GCA_003559855.1. Taxonomy (GTDB): domain Bacteria; phylum Bacteroidota; class Bacteroidia; order Bacteroidales; family UBA7960; genus PUKZ01. The sequence goes on along the minus strand of PWJZ01000113.1, from coordinate 28,209 downwards.
TATTGTCGGTATTTTGACTATGTTGAGTCTCTATTTTATTTTCAGCGCTTATTAATTTATAGTAAAAGAAATTCCCAGGCTGACCGGTATCATGTCTTCAACGGTATTTCCCTCGAAAATTTCGCTTAACGGATAATAAGCTGTTAAATTCACAAAACCATATCCAATACGGCACATAATGCCATATCTCCAGCTCTCAATATTGCCTACATTAATTTCTTTGAATTTCACTTCCCGCATTTCTCCATTATCGGCAGATGAATACCAATCACCTGAATATTTCGTTTTTGCCTGTATCATATATCCGAATTTTGCACCAATAGTTATACGGAAAGGGTGGGGTATTTCCCTCGAAGGTCTTGTACGGTATCTGAACTCCAAAGGTATGTCAATATAATTGATGTTTATCTTATTGTTCCTGTAATCCAGATCGTCATAGATCTTTTCAAAATCAAAGTTGTCGTCTTCATGTGAATACCTGTACCAATGATCGCTGTACATGTTATGACCTGAAAAGCTTAATCCTGCTGCAATAGCAAAGTTGCTGTATCCTATCGGGAAATCCTGCAAAAGAGCTACGTTAATACCACGATTAAAAAACTTCAAATCCATTTCTTCCGGACTGTTTTGCCAAATATCAATGAATATGTCGAAAATAAGTCTGTCTTGTAGACGCATTTTTATCCGGTCATCATCGGCAAACAGATTGTTTGAAGCAATGAAAAACACGGCTGTTAACAAGATAATTGTTTTTTTCATTTTGGTTTTTTTAAGATCATTTATTACAACAATTGTTAATAATCTTTGTTTGGCAAAAATAACAAAAAACCGCTGAAATTTCTTAAATTATCAGGTTTTTATTTTTAAGGAAATAACAAGGATATTGTCTATACGACAATACCCTTGTTTCAATTAAGATGTTAATTTTTTAAATTACATAAAAACTAAAAAGGAAGGTCGTCTTCACCTTCAGGTGGCTCCTGGTCGTTTTTCGGAATGTTTTCGTCCGGAGGAGAAGATTGGTCTTGTGAAGCGTCATGTGCCTTAGTGCCAAGCATCACCATATTATCACCGTAAACCTCGGTTGTGTATTTTTTCACCCCGTCTTTATCTTCCCATTGCCTTGTTCTTATACGGCCTTCAATGTAAATCCTGTCACCTTTTTTAAGATATGTTTCGGCAATTTCTGCTAAATTACGCCACAAAACAATCCTGTGCCATTCGGTCCTTTCCTGCTTTGCGCCATTCTTGTTCTTGAAAGTCTCGTTTGTGGCTATATTGAAATTAGCTACTTTAACGCCACTTTCCAATGTTCGTACTTCAGGGTCTGAACCCAAATTACCAATTAGAATAACCTTGTTAATGCCTGCCATAATTTTGCTTGTTTAATGATTAATAATTAATAATTGAAAGGGTTATATTTTACATATAAAAATAGTAGGTGTAAAAATAAATCATTATTTAATGAATGTCAAGAAAATTTAAATATTTTTTCACTTTTATTGTTAAATTTTATTTTTTACCAAAATAAAATTACCTATATGATATATTTGTGTTTTATTTGTTTTGGTCTGTTGATAATTTTAAAAACTTATACTTACTGTAGTTTTATAATTTGTTGGCATAAAATTTATTGATTTATTATTTCATAATTAATAAAAAGAATTATCTTTGCCAGCAGTCTGAAATTAAAGTTGTTAAATTTAAAATATAATCTTAAAAACTTAAAAAGTATTAAATCATGACGAAAGCAGAAGTTGTTGCAGAAATCGCAAATAAAACAGGTCTAGAAAAAGTTGATGTGCTAAAAACTGTTGAAGCTTTTATGAGCACGGTAAAAAAATCACTCGTTAAAGGAGAGAACGTATATTTACGGGGTTTTGGAAGTTTTATCATAAAAGAAAGGGCTGAAAAGACCGGCAGAAACATTTCCAAAAACACCACTATCATTATTCCGGAACATTGTATTCCTGCTTTTAAACCGGCCAAGGATTTTGTGAACGAAGTTAAAGAAACTGTCAAGAAATTAAAATAGATTTAATTGGGGAGGATAAGTAATAAACTTTAAAATAAAAAAATAAATATTATGCCGAGCGGAAAAAAAAGAAAAAGACATAAAATGGCAACACACAAAAGGAAAAAACGCCTTAGAAAGAACAGGCACAAGAAAAAATAATCTTTTTGTGGTACGCAGATCAAAATAAGTATGAAGAATCAGATAACACCAGCAAAAATTATGAGTAGTGTTATATGATTTTTTGAGTTAGTAAATGACATTACTTTTTTTTATTACATTATCCTTCCATATTTTACCAGTCAAGCTAAATTATCCGCTTAGCATAAAACTTTTTATGTTGTGAATAAAGAATTGATAGTAAGTTCCGATTCGGCGGAGGTTGTTATAGCGCTTCTTGAAGATAAACAGCTTGTTGAACTTCATAAAGATAAAAAAAACAACAATTATTCCGTTGGTGATATTTACCTTGGAAGTGTAAGGAAGATCATTTCAGGGTTGAATGCTGCATTTGTGGATGTTGGTTACGAGAAGGATGCTTTTTTGCATTACCTTGACCTGGGCAGCCAGGTTAATTCTCTCAACAAATACACCAAGTTGGCAATGGCTGGCAAAACGAAAGCTTTGCCGATGGAAAATTTTATAACCGAAAAGGATATTGAAAAAACCGGAAAAATAACCGATGTATTATCTGTAAATCAACCCGTTTTAGTTCAAATTGCCAAAGAGCCGATTTCCACAAAAGGGCCGCGCATAACCAGCGAACTTTCTTTAGCCGGGCGTTACCTGGTTTTAGTTCCTTTTTCCAACCGTATTTCCGTATCGCAAAAGATTAAAAATCCTGATGAAAAGACAAGGCTCAGAAGGCTGGTACAAAGCATTAAACCAAAAAACTTTGGAATAATAATCCGTACCGTTGCCGAGGGAAAAATGGTTGCTGATCTGGATGTTGACCTGCAGGAACTCAATGCGAAATGGTACCGTATCGTTGAAAAACTCAAGGGTTCGAAACCGCCAAAAATGATACTTGGCGAAATGAACCGCACATCAGCAATCATCAGAGACGTGTTTAACGAATCCTTTAATAATGTACATGTTGATGATCCTGTGCTCTTTGAAGAAGTGAAGGATTATGTAAAAACAATAATACCGGGTAAAACCGATATAGTTAAACTTTATAAGAGCAAGACACCGATATTTGAGCATTTTGGTATAGATAAACAAATTAAAGGCTCATTTGGGAAAATAGTTTCCGTAAAAAGCGGTGCTTACTTAATCATTGAACATACGGAAGCATTGCATGTGATTGATGTAAACAGTGGCCATAGGATTAGGTCGGAAAATAATCAGGAAACCAACGCCCTTGAAGTTAACCTTGAAGCAGCCAAAGAGATTGCCAGGCAACTCAGATTGCGTGATATGGGGGGTATTATTGTGGTAGATTTTATAGATATGACCAACCCTCAAAACAGACGTAAGCTCTTCGAAAAAATGAAAGAAGAAATGAAAAAGGACAGGGCTAAACATAACATTTTACCGCCCAGCAAATTTGGCCTTATCCAAATTACACGGCAAAGAGTCCGTAGCGAAACCAACGTGGAAATACTCGAGAAATGCCCTGCATGCGCCGGTTCAGGCGAAATTAAACCAAGTATCATTTTGATAGATGAAATTGAAAATAACCTCAGATATCTTATCCATGAGCAAAATGAAAAAAACCTTACACTAAAAGTTCATCCTTACGTATATGCCTATCTTACCAGGGGGCTGCTGTCAATAAAATTAAAATGGATTTTGAGATATAAGAAATGGATCAGAATAAAGCCGTCGGTTTCATATCATTTTCTTGAATACAGGTTTTTTAACAAACAAAATGATGAGATAAAACTGTAATGGTTTGTTCTCATTAATGCAATAATGCCCGTTATTCATTCATTGAAGATAATATAGCCCATCAGTGCCTTTTTTGAGCTCTCAGTCGTCCGCTTAAATCCATCGAGAGATTTCTTGAAACTATAACAAAATTAATCAAAACCGGATTTTCAACCCGGCAAAGATCTTGCAATAACCATTTTTTAATAAGTAACACAGGCGACGCGTCGGAAGGCATATTTTTATAACCAAAAAAACCCCGTAGTTTTCGAAAGCCAGGGCCCGGCTTTCTGAAGATATGCTTTCTGACGCTTATTTGTTTACTTTTAAGGTGTAATCAATGAAATATCTTTTTCGGAGGTTCACAAAACAGGAAAATGACGATTTTCCCTTTACAAAAAAATAGTGCTTTATGAATTGCTTTTATATTTTCTTTTTGAAGTCGGATTGTATAAGTATTCAAAATATACAATATTTTTGTCGAAGAAAGAATTTATTTTTTTTCTTATAATACACCACAAAACATCAATTAAAAACAGTGCAATTAATAGATACTCACGCACATCTGTATCTGAAGCAATTTGACAGCGAGCGGTCGCTTGTTGTCAAGCGGGCTGTTGAGGCCGGAATAAGTCATATATTGTTGCCCAACATTGATGAAAATACCATAAAACCAATGCTGCAGTTTTGTGCCGAATTTTCCCGTAATTGTATCCCGATGATGGCAATACACCCCACATCAGTCAGGCAACAATACCGCAAACAAATTGAGATTGCAGAAGAACAGCTAAGCAAGTCAGGTTATTGTGCTGTGGGTGAAACCGGAATAGACCTGTACCATGATAAAACGTTTTCCAAAGAACAAAGCATCGTTTTTGAAAAACACATAGAGCTGGCTGACCGATATGATTTACCACTGGTGATCCATTCAAGAAACAGTCTGGATGAAATATTCAAAATTCTAGAAAATAATAATTGTGAGCGGTTGCGTGGTGTTTTTCATTGTTTCCCGGGTAATGTCGAACAGGCATACAGGGCCATTGAGCTTGGTTTTATGATCGGGATAGGAGGGGTGGTTACATATAAAAACAGTATGGCGGCTAAAGTGGTTGAAGAAATTGACCTGCAACATATTTTGCTTGAAACCGATGCACCTTACCTTGCACCGGTTCCGAAAAGAGGTAAACGCAATGAAAGCAGCTACCTGGTCTATATAGCTGAGAGAATTGCCGAAATTAAAAATTCAGACGTGAATTTTGTTGCTAAAACGACTTCAAAGAATGCTATTAATCTTTTTAAAATATCATCATAAGATGATTTTTTGAGATTCTATGATTAATGTGTTACAGGATAGAGGGCGAATAATTGAATTTATTGACGGGTAACGAGTGTAACAGGCATCTGCCATATGGCCGGGGCTGCAGGTATATATTGAAACCAAAGGATATGGAAGCTCTGATACTTATAGATTAGTGACTGATAATGAATGGCTAAACCATAAAATCTGATACTTATTATAAAAGAATAATTGTAGTTATGAAATTTAAAATAGGCGACAAGGTAAATTTTTTGGATGATAAAGGTGGAGGTATAGTGACCCGGATAATCGACGAAAACATCGTACATGTTGAAATAGAAGACGGATTTGAGGTTCCTGTTGTTGTTTCCAACCTTATTCTGGCATCACCTGAAGCCAGGCATCGTATTACGGAGGATGATCATTACCTTCATTCATATGAAAACAACAGTTATCAAAAAGAAAAAAAAGTAATACCTCTTCAGAAGGATGCAAAAAGCATACCCGCCGAGGGAATATATTTTGCAATAAGCCCCGAAAATCAGGATAAACCTTTGGCAGGGAATTTGATATTATATCTTGTCAATCATACTGATTACCGGGTTTTGTTCAGCTTGTTCAACAATGCTTCGGGCGATTTTTACGGCTTTGATTCCGGCTATCTGCCCGCAAATTCAAAAATAAAACTAGATGTTATTGACAGGTCAAAAATAGAACTCTGGGTTAATGCGCTGGTACAGCTGATTTTCTTTAAAGATGGAGAAACAAACATACTCAGGCCCTTAAGTAAACTTATTGATTTTAAACCGGTTAAGATATACAAGGAAGATGCATTCCGACATACCGGTTTGTTTGAAAGTAAAGCGTTAATGGTAAAATTGGGTCTTATAAAAGATATGGTTGTTAATCCTTATATGTCAGACCGTGCAACGGGTGATAATCCGGATTTACTGAGGCAAAAGCTTGCATCGGAACGAAATAATGAAAAGATAAGGCATAAAAAAGCGTCTTCTTTTTTAGATAAACATAATTTGGAAGACAAGGTTGCCGAGGTTGATCTGCACACACATAAACTTGTGGATGATTTCACTAATCTTGAGCCTGTTGATCTGTTGGGTATTCAGATGGATTATTTCAAAAAGTGTTTGAAAGAGGCTGAAAGCAAAAAGTACCGTAAGATAATATTTATACATGGTATAGGTGACGGCATATTGAAAAATGAAATTTTAAAGCATCTTCAAAAAACTGACGGAGTACAATACTACGATGCACCATATAGCCGTTATGGAATGGGTGCCACGGAAGTAAGGTTTTACAGGCATAAGTAATAAAAAGTAGCAAGCCGACCTGTCGCTGCATTCAAAGGCATGCAGAGGAAAGTCCGGGCAACACAGAGCATCATACTTCCTAACGGGAAGCCGGCTTGTCGTTTTTGGGCAAGCCGAGAGACAGTGCCACAGAAAATAACCGTTCTGGCATCTTGTGTGCCGGAATAAGGGTGAAAACGTGAGGTAAGAGCTCACGACTTTTGCGGGCGACCGCAGAAGGGGGCAAACCTTATGAGTTGAAAGGTCAAATATACCGGGGCTTGAGTGTGGCTCGCACAATTCCGGAGGGTAGACCGATAGAGGCCGGGCGTGAGCCCAGCCCCAGATAAATGACAGGATAAAACAGAACCCGGCTTACGGGCTTGCTTCTTTTTTAAACATCAAAGCAATTGTTGAAAAATACCTTGCATTGTTAATAAGTTATTGACCGCTTCAACATTTTATTATTAGTAAATTAGCAATAAATTACCTTTCATAAATATGTTATGAGAATAAACGTTGTTCTATTATTATTGTTTCTGCTTAGTGTAAGTGCTGTTTATAGCCAGAAAACATCAATTTACGATCAGCCGGAAGCAGATTACAGATTAGCCCTTGAGCTTTATAATAAAGAAAAGTTCGGCATGGCCAGGGGTCTGTTCCGCGATATTATCAAACAAATTGATGACCCTAATTCAGAGATCAGAATTAATGCGCAGTATTATAAAGCAATCTGTGGGCTCGAACTCTTTCATCCAGATACCGAACTATTGCTCAGATCATTTATCAATCAGCATCCGACCCATCCGAAACAATCTATGGCAAGTTTCCAGATGGGGAATCTTCAATACCGTCACAGAAACTATGAGGATGCCCTCTTTTGGTATGCAAAAACAGATATTTTTGACCTTGACGATCAACAAAAAGAAGAATATACTTTTAAAAGGGGTTATTCATTTTTTGTTCTTGAAGATTATGAAAATGCGAAAAGATTGTTTTTCGATATCAGAAACATCAACAGCGTTTATTATGCTCCTGCGCTCTATTATTACGGCCATATTGCATATATGGAGCAAAATTACGAAACGGCTTTCAAGTCTTTCAATAAATTGGTGGATGATTCCAATTTCGGTCCTATCGTGCCATATTACATAACGCACATATACTATCTTCAGGGGAAGTACGATGAGTTGCTTGAGTATGCTCCTCCTCTGCTTGAAGAGGCATCAACGCGAAGGGCTCCTGAAATTGCCAGGTTGATAGGCGATGCTTATTACTCAAAAAGAAAATATGCAGAAGCAATTCCTTATCTTGAGGATTTTCGCAGCCAGACTCGTGAAAGACTTACTCATGATGATTATTATCAGCTTGCATATTCTTATTACAGCATAGGTGATTGTGAAGAGGCCCGGCGTTATTTTGAACTTATTATCAGAGGGGAGGATTCGCTGGCTCAAAATAGTTATTACCTGCTGGCTGATTGTTATTTGAAAGCAGGTGATAAAAGAGCCGCGCGAAACGCTTTCAGGGCCGCTTATGGAATGGATTTCATACCCCAAATAAAGCAAGATGCATTGTTTAATTATGCAAAATTGTCATATGAACTCTCATACAGCCCATTCAACGAAGCAATAATATCTTTTCAAAAATACATCGACGATTATCCCGAGTCGCCCAGAATAAAAGAAGCCTATGAATACCTGGTAGACTTGTTTTTGACAACACGAAATTACCGCGATGCAATGGCATCAATGGAAAAGATTGAAATAAATACGCCGAGATTAAGGGAAGCATACCAGCGTATTGCTTATTATCGTGGGGTGGAGTTGTTTAATAATGGTGATTTTGACGCTTCAATAAACTATTTTAACAGGTCGCTCAAGTATCCCGATAACAACACGATACGGGCTCAGTGTATATATTGGTCAGGTGAAGCCTATTACAGGATGGAAGAGTACGATAAAGCGATCGAACAACATAAAAGGTTTCTCATAACTCCCGGCGCTTTTGATCTGAAAAAGTACAACCGTGCAAATTATAATATCGGTTATGCATATTTTAAGAAAAAAGAATATGAAGATGCTATAACTGCATTCAGAAAATTCATAGCAAAAAAAGATGAAGAGGTCAGGCTTCTTAATGATGCATATCTTCGAATAGGCGACAGTTATTTCATTACAAAAAATTACAGGAATGCCATTGATTATTACGACCGTGCGCTGTATACGGATGTTCTCGATACTGATTATGCTTTATTTCAAAAAGCTGTGGCACTTGGGGCGATTGGCAATTTCAGGGTAAAGGCAAACACGCTGCATAATTTTTTGCAAAAATATCCTGAATCAAACTATCTGGCCGACGCCAGGTATGAGCTCGCCAACACCTATATGATGATGGATGATAGTAAACATGCCCTGACATACTATTCAAATGTCATTGATGATCATCCCAACAGCAGTTATGTGAAGAGTGCCATGCTGAAAAAAGGTCTTATATATTATAACGATTTTGAAGACGAGAAGGCACTTGAACTGCTCAAGAACGTAGTAACTAATTACCCCGGTACGGAGCAATCGCAGGAAGCGCTTGAAACCATGCGTATGATATATGTGAATTTGGACCGCGTGGACGATTATGTTAAATATACTGAAAATCTGGGTATTGCCGATATAACTATGGCGCAGCAGGATTCGCTCAGCTATATTGCTGCCGAAAACCGTTACATGCAAGGTGATTGTGAGAATGCCGTAAGAAGTTTCAACAACTATTTAGACAGGTTTCCAAATGGCATTTTTGCTATCAATGCCAACTTCTACAACGCAGAATGTTATTACAGGATGAATGAATACAAGAGAGCTTTAAGGGGTTATGAATATGTTGCCGGCAAACCCAAGAACCGTTTTTCGGAAAATGCAACCCTGCGTGCCGCATCTATTAATTATAAACTCGGAAATTATATAGCTGCACTTGATCATTTTGAAAATCTTGAACAAATAGCAGAATACCGCAATAATATAATGGAGGCAAGGATCGGCCAAATGAGATGCCTCAAACATACAGAACGCTATATGCAGGCTGTAAATGCAGCCGCTAATGTTATACAAACCGATAAAGTTCCCGGCAATGTCGTACAGGAAGCTTATGTGGTTAAAGGTAATTCCTATATGGAGCTAAACAGGCATGACGAAGCTAAAGAAAGCTTTACTGCCGCTGCCCGGATCGCCAGTAATGAAATGTCGGCAGAAGCCAAATATAACCTGGCTCTTATCGAATTCAGAAAAGGTAATTACAATAAATGCGAGGAGCTGATATTTGAATATGTTAATCATATTACATCATATGAGTACTGGCTCGCAAAAATGTTTATTCTGCTTGCCGACAATTATTCCCAAACAGGCGATGTCTTTCAGGCTAAGCATACATTGCAAAGCATTATTGATAATTATGACGGTGACGAGCTGCTGACAGTTGCGCGTGAGAGACTCAGGGATATTGAAAAACAGGAAGAAACCCGTCAGGAGATTTTAAAGAAAGAGGATGATTCATTTGAGATCGATTTTTAATTTGCTTATTTTATGAAATATATTCATATGCAAAAGTTTCTAAAAACAATACTCTTTACGGCCTTTTTTATTACGGCGCATTGTTTTGCCGGTTTTATCAAGGCTCAGGAACCGCTCGACTTTGAAGAGATCAAGGTAATAGCGCCCTATGAGCCTGCTATTTCGGACGCCTTCAAAATTGCCGATAATCCCGTTATCGAAGATACTGTTCAGATCAGCAAAGACCTTGTGTATGATATTACACCGGTAAAGCTTAAAACAAAATTTGATGTTCAGCCCATCGATGCAGCCAGGATGAGAGGCGAACCACTTACCAGGCTTTACCGAGGATATGTAAAAGGCGGATTTGGAACTCAGTCTACGCCATACGGAGAAGCATTTTTTAATTCCTTACGTTCAAATGAATATGCTTACGGGATGAGATTAAAGCATCTGTCATCAGCAGGAAAGGTAAAGGGTTTTCCTCATAGCGGCTATTCCGACAACCTGGTTGAAGTGTTCGGAAGCAGGTTTTTCAGAGACCATATACTTGACGCTGGCATTGACTATGAACGCAATGTCGTTCATTTTTACGGAACCCAAAAGGATGACTTTCTTAATTACGACAACGGTATTTATGAAGATTTTGAAGAACTTACAATAAAGGATAGTATCAGGCAGCGATACCACTATTTTTCTGCCAACACGGGTTTTCGCAACAATACCATGGATTCGCTGAAACTATCCTATGATTTTGACCTCAATTACAATTTTCTGAAAGACAATTATGATGCAACACAACAAAACATAAGCTTTTCCAGCACATTTCAACGGCAACTTCCGCCGGATCCCATGGAATTTGCTGAAAAACAACACTTTAAGCTCAATGCCCATGCAGACTTCTATAACAATCAATCTCCCCTTAATTCGGTTACCTCAAATATATTCGGCATTAGACCAAGATTGTCATCCAGTTTTAAAGATTTTGAGTTTTATGTAGGTTTTAATGCAGCCTTTAAAACTGATTCCATTACCTATTTCAGGATACATCCTGTTGCAGGGACCGAAGTTAATTTGATAGACGGCACTCTCGCGGCTTATGGTTATCTGACTGGAGGAGTGGAAAGACATAATTTGTATGATTTTTACCCTGAAAACCCTTTTTTAAATACCGAGCTGGAATATCGTTTCAGGAACATGAAATCTGAAATTGGTGGAGGCTTCAAAGGATCAATAAGTTCATTCGTATCTTATAATATCAGTGTAAGAAATTCAACAATAGAAAATTATGCCTTTTTTGTAACCGACTTTGATACGGATTTAAACAATAAACTGACTGTGGTTTACGATGATGTGAGACTTTTTAATTTCCGTGCTGAGATCTTTTTACAGATAGCCGAAAGGATCAATATTAGATTTGCTTCCAATTATTATGAGTATACTCTTGATAATGAAATCATCACCTCAGAGGATTGGGAAGCATGGCACATACCGACTACACGCCTTGATTTATCTGTGAGATACAACATCAGGGATAAAATTATTCTTACTGCCGATGCTTTTGCCCGCAACTCCTGGTACGGAAGAGTTTTTGAAGAAGATGAGAAAGGCATGCTGCAGCCACAGAAAAAAGAAATTCACGGATTTCATGTGGATACTAATTTTGGCGTTGAATACAGGTATACAAAATTATTATCAGTTTTCCTAAACTTTAATAATGTCCAGAATCAACCGCTCGAACGGTGGCTGAATTATCCGTCACAAAGATTTAACTTTTTGGGAGGGGTTACTTATTCTTTTTGATGGATGCTATTTTACTGACGTGCGAATTGAATAAGATCGAAAAGACCATACAGATCAAAGAAGATTGTTGATTAGTAGATTATCTTAATGAAAGAGCATAATATTAAAAATGCGCTTTTTTCAACCGCTTACCTGCCTTCTATTGAATATTTCGTATATATACTGCTGAGTGAAAAAGTAAGCATAGAAGCTCATGAAACCTACCCAAAGCAAACCTACCGCAACCGGTGCTATATTTATGGCAGCAATGGCGTTGAATCGCTTCATATTCCCGTTATCAAACCATACGGTAAAAGTTCGAAAACCAAAGATGTGCTCATCAGCTATGATCAAAAATGGCAGAGAAATCACCGGAGAGCCATACATACAGCTTATCGCAATTCTCCCTTTTTTATATACTATCATGATTTCCTTGAGCCGTTTTATCAAAAGAAAATTGACAGATTGATAGACTACAATTTTTTGTTATTGAATGCATTGTTTTCAGAAATTGGTATTGAAAAAAACATCTGCTTTACCAACGGTTTTGAAAAAAAAATTACCTGCGGAACGGATTTCCGTACAATAATAAGCCCTAAATTTAAAAATAGAGGTCAATTTCGACCTTTGAAGTTATCTCATTACGACCAGGTTTTTGAACATAAATATGGATTTGCGCCGAATTTGAGCATAATTGATCTGTTGTTCAATAAAGGTCCGGATACAAAAGAATATCTTATCGAGTGTGCAGAGAAGGTTGATATCAGCTCTCTGAAGGATATGTGATCCTGACGTGAAAAATGTTTTTGAGCGTTTGTTTGAATATTTTTTTCACTGAAGAAATGTCCTTAAAGGTGATGTTTGCATCATCAAACTGTTTTTCTTTCACTTGGTTGTCTATAATATTATCCACGAGATCATTTATGGAATCTTCATCCGGGTTGCTCATGCTTCTGGATGCTGCTTCTACTGAGTCGGCCATCATGAGTACGGAGGTTTCTTTATTAAAGGGCTTAGGGCCGGGATAGGTAAATTTTTCGCGGTCAATCTTGTCCGGTTCATTATTTTTGACCGACATTGAGTAAAAATACCTCGCTGTGGTTGTGCCGTGGTGTGTTCTGATAAAATCGGTTATGTATTCAGGCAGGCCGGCTTTCCGGGCTTTTTCAACACCTTTTATTATATGCTTGATAATAATTTCGGCACTTTCTTCGTATGGTATTTCTTCGTGAGGGTTGACACCTGTCAATTGGTTTTCGGTAAAATATAATGGTGCGTCCATTTTGCCTATATCGTGATACAAGGCTCCTGTGCGGGCCAGCAAAGGATTACCGCCTATTTCGATTATGGCTTCCTCTGCAAGATTTGCCACCTGCAAGGAATGTTGAAATGTGCCCGGTGCTTTCATGCTTAGGTCACGAAGCAACTTATTGTTGGTATCGGATAACTCCAAAAGAGAAAAATCCGTTGACATGCCGAATATCTTTTCAAGCATGAAAATAGTGGGGTATGCAAACAGTGTAAGAACTGCGCTGCCCGCAAAATAAGCGTAGTTCATGTATTCGAAATCATATAAACTGTCTCGCTGAACTAACGATAAGCCTGAAAAAACCGCCGCATATGTCAGAAATATTAAAGCAGAGGTTATAAATATCTGTGACCGCCTCTGGAGAGTTACCATGCTGAATATAGACACAATTCCGGCAATGAATTGCAGAAAGACAAACTGAAAGCTCTTAGGAACCATAAATCCGATAAGAATAATAGTTGTTATGTGTACATATAATGCCAGACGATTATCAAAAAATGAACGAATAACTATGGGTATAATGCATACAGGTACCAGGTAAAGGTAGTCAATGCTGTGCTTCACGACAATGCTGGTCAGAAAAACCATAAACACTATTGAAACCAGGATTAAAATAATCTTACGGTTATTGTCATATACATCCCTGCGAAAAGTTCTGAGAAACAGGCTTAAAACTATAATAGATATACTGACCAGAATAAACTGACCTGTGTAAATGGTATGACTTGGCGATATATCACCTAACTGGCGGTTGTACTCTTTCATGAAAGACATTAATACCCGGTATTTTTCATTAGTGATGAGATCTCCCCTCCATATTATTTTCTCGCCTTGCTGCACCATACCTATGGATGGTGAAATAGTAGCGAATTTTTCTTCTATGGCTTGCTGATTTAATGTATCGTCATAAAAAACATTATGAACAAGTGCTGATTCAAGCAAAGGCTTTAAAATCTCAACGTCTGCCTGCTCTTTTTCTTCAGATACTTGCTCCAGTTGTGAATCAACACATTCGCCCGCATCGGCAACGGTATAAAAGTCCGATAATTGACGTACTTGTTTATCCTGCCCCACTCGAAGCCTTATCTTATAACCGGAGTCTTATTCTTCCAGCCTGTTTTCCAGGAGAATTATACCGGTATCATATAAAAGATGGTCAACTATATTGAACAATATTTGTCGATTAAGTTTTTTCTTTTCGTCGTATCTTATATCACTGCTGTATTTTTCTTCCCATGCCTGTTCAAAATCATTATGCAGCTTTATCAATATTTTATCATATATTTCATGGTCGATTTTAAAATAATATTTAAAATCGTCAAGAAGTTCTTTTTTTTCTTTTTCCAGCTCTTCTTCGGTTTTCAGAATGGGAAAATCAAAAGGCGCCAGGATATCATCATGGAGCCAGGGAGTAAATTTTTGAAACTCATACTGGAACTCTGCCTGGCGGGGAAAAATCTGTACTATCAATATTATGCTTATTAAGAACAAAAAGCCTTTATATATTCCGGGCAGATGGTATATGATATAGTCAATTATTTTTTTCATAATAAGTCACTTTACAGGATAAGCCGGAAAATGCTCAATAGCGGTTTAAGGCTCATCAAACCGGTGCAACCTTCTGAATTAATGCAACAAATACTACCGTTTCATTTGCATTTTTATTTTAAACTTGCTGCTTGCAAAAATAAAAATAATAAATGATGTCAATATGGTTGTTCGGCAATTATATGAAAACAGAAAAATCAGTTTATCAAAGATCCTTAAGAGCTAAGCGGTAAGGTTAATCTTAATCCGTATCCGGAAAAAAATAGTTTTAAATGTTACTGTTATTTCAATAAAACCGTAACTTTGCGCTCTGAAAAACGGAATTTTAATATGATCAGAATAACATTTCCGGATAAATCTGTCAAACAATTTCCTGAAGGGATAACAGGTATAGAAATAGCAAAAAGCATTAGCGAAGGGTTAGCCCGCAGTGTTCTTTCCATTAGTGTAAATGGAGAGGTTTGGGATCTGAATCGACCTATAGAGCGGGATGCTGTCATTAAATTGCATACCTGGGATGCCAAAGAGGGGCGTGCCGCTATGTGGCATTCGTCAGCTCATATTATGGCAGCAGCTATTGAAGCACTTTATCCTGGTACTAAATTCGGTATTGGTCCTGATATCGAGGATGGTTTTTATTACGACATTGATTTGGGTGACCATTCTCTTTCACCTGAAGACCTTCCGGGAATAGAAAAAAAGATGCAGGATCTCGTCCGTGAAAAGCATCCTTTTATTCGCAAAGAAATTTCAAAACAGGAAGCGCTTGAATATTATAAAAAAAAGAATGATGAATATAAAGTTGAGTTAATCAGCGAACTGGAGGATGATTATGTTACTTTTTATGAATCGGGTGATTTTGTTGATCTATGCCGAGGTCCGCATTTACCTGATACAAGCCCTATCAAAGCTATTAAATTATTAAGTTTGGCAGGGGCTTATTGGAGGGGTGATGAGTCGCGCAAACAGATGACAAGGGTTTATGGCATAACTTTTCCGAAAAAGAAACAGCTTGATGAATACCTTAATCTGCTCGAGGAAGCTAAAAAACGTGATCACCGTAAGATTGGCAGGGAGATGGAGCTTTTTGCTTTTTCCAAGACAGTAGGGCAGGGGCTTCCACTTTGGCTTCCAAAAGGAGCTCAATTGCGCGAAACACTTGAAACATTTCTTAAAAAAGTGCAACTGAAAGCCGGTTACCTGCCTGTAATTACACCACATATAGGTAATAAAAATTTATATGTGATCAGCGGACATTATGATAAATACGGAGATGATTCGTTCCGGCCCATATCAACACCTTCCGAAGGTGAGGAGTTTTTTCTCAAACCTATGAACTGCCCGCATCACTGTGAAATATTTAAAACACGGCAATATTCATATAAAGACCTTCCCGTAAGGCTTGCCGAATTTGGCACCGTTTACCGCTATGAACAGAGTGGTGAGCTGCATGGCTTGACAAGAGTCAGGGGATTTACACAGGACGATGCACATATTTTTTGCAGACCCGACCAGCTTAAGGAAGAATTTATCAAAGTCATTGATATAGTACAGTTAGTTTATAGAGCCCTTGATTTCAAAAACTACAATGCTCAAATATCATTACACGATCCTGATAATATGAAAAATTACATCGGCAGTGCTGAGAACTGGAAAAAAGCAGAAAAAGCTATCGTCGAAGCTACCGAAGAAAAGGGATTGAAAGCTGATATAGTAGCCGGTGAAGCCGCCTTTTATGGTCCTAAGCTGGATTTTATGGTCAGAGATGCACTTAACAGGCACTGGCAGCTGGGTACTATTCAGGTTGATTATAATCTGCCCGAACGTTTCGATCTGGAATTTGTCGGCAGCGATAATCAAAAACATCGCCCGGTTATGATACACAGGACTCCGTTCGGCTCGATGGAACGCTTTGTTGCTGTTTTAACAGAGCACTGTGCGGGTAATTTCCCTCTCTGGCTGGCACCACAACAGGTTATTATACTGCCGATCAGTGACAAATATCAAAAATATGCAGAAAAAGTTTTAAATTTGCTAAATAATTACGAAATTCGCACGCTGATTGATAACCGCAATGAAAAAACCGGTAAAAAGATCCGGGATGCGGAAACAAGCAAAATACCATATATGCTGATAGTAGGAGAAAAGGAAGAAGCCGCTGATACGGTTTCGGTGAGAAAACACCGGGAAGGTGATCTGGGAAGCTCTTCAATAGAAAATTTTGCTCAAAAAGTGATCAACGAAGTGAAAAGTTTTATTGATACCAAATAAAATATTCTAATTAACTGATTTATAAACAAAACATAAGGAGGAGTTTAATATAGCCAAATCATTCAAAAAAGGATCTAAAAAGAGAACTGACCGGTATCGTATTAATGAATCTATTGAAGCACCTGTTGTAAGGGTGGTAGGTGATGATATAAAACAGGGCATATACCCTGTTAAAGAAGCGCAGGCTTTAGCCGATAAACAAGGCCTTGATCTGGTTGAAATCGCTGCTACAGCCAACCCGCCAGTGTGTAAAGTAATGGATTACAAAAAGTTCCTTTTTGATCAGAAAAAGAAACAGAAAGAAATTAAAGCAAATACCCTCAAGATGGTCACCAAAGAAATAAGAATGGGGCCAAATACCGATGACCATGACTTTAACTTTAAACTCAGGCATGCAATAAAGTTCTTACAGGAAGGTGCAAAACTCAAGGTTTATGTTATCTTTAAAGGACGTTCAATAATTTACAAGGAAAAAGGAGAATTGATACTGTTTCGCTTTGCACAGGAAATTGAAGAGTACGGTAAAGTAGAACAATTACCAAAACTTGAGGGTAAAAGAATGATAATGGTGGTAACACCAAAAAACCCGGGAAAAAAATAGTTAAAGCATAAAATAATAAACAAGAAAAATAATTAGTATCAATAATGCCAAAGATGAAGACAAAATCCGGTGCAAAAAAGCGGTTTTCGCTTACCGCCACCGGGAAAATAAAAAGGAAGAAAGCTTATAAGAGTCATATATTGACTAAAAAAGCCAAAAAGCGTAAGAGAAATCTTGCGAAAACCACCTTTGTACATAAAAGCGATGAGCGCAACATCAAATCGATGT
The DNA here is from genome assembly GCA_003559855.1 of Bacteroidales bacterium. GTDB lineage: Bacteria > Bacteroidota > Bacteroidia > Bacteroidales > UBA7960 > PUKZ01. The sequence continues at coordinate 10,438 of PWJZ01000113.1, read as the reverse complement.
TGTCCATTTAAAATTATCAGTAACATTGTTTTAGCCTGAAAAGTCTTTCCTTGTTTGGAAAGCGCTAAACAAAAAAAGTATTATCTAATTATGTCACGTTCAGTAAATAAAGTAGCATCGAGAAGGAAAAGAAAGAAGCTTTTAAAGAAGGCTAAAGGTTATTTTGGCGCGAGAAAAAATTTATGGACGGTAGCCAGAAATACCTGGGAGAAAGGTCAAACTTATGCATATCGCGACAGGCGGGTGAAAAAGAGAAATTTCAGAAGCTTGTGGATAATGCGTATTAACGCTGCTGCAAGGCAATACGGAATGAACTATTCACAATTTATGGGAGAGCTGGATCAGAAGAATATTAAAATTAACCGTAAAGTTCTGGCTGATCTGGCAATGAATGAACCCGATGCATTCAAGGCTATTGTGGATACAGTTAAGAAAAAATAACACTGCTTCACTTCAAGTGTTTAATACATTTTTGAAGGGGCTTGCATAGCCCCTTTTCCTACAGCGGAAATAAACATAAGGTAAGGGGTAAAGAATGACGAGAGATAAGTGATAAGTTCTTTGCCCGTTTGCTTCACAATTTTTATATAATTTAGCAATTATTACCGGTTACATCTGTCAATTCAATTATGCAGCGGCACTTATCGCTCTCTGCAACAGGGCACGAAACACAACTGCCGGATTGAAAACCCGATACCAGCAATTAAAAAGATAAACAATAAGATGCTATGAAGCTTAATATTCATTGTTTAACAAAAAACCTAAACCGATGAAAAAAATATCTTTCTTATTAATCGCATTAAGCATTTTGCTTTTCCATTCCGGATATGCAGAAAAGCAGCCCATGATACCTGAGACATTATGGGAATTTGGCAGGATTGGCGGTACGCAGGTTTCTCCCGACGGTAAAACACTGCTTTTTACCGTAATTTATTACGATGTAGAAGAAAACAAAAGCAGCAGGGATATATACACCCTTCCGGTTGCGGGCGGTCAACCCCAAAATATTACAATCAGCGAATACAATGAGTTCAATGCTTTATGGAGGCCGGACGGCGAAAGAATAGGTTACCTGAGCACAAAAAGCGGCACTGTACAAATGTGGGAAATCGAACCCGATGGAAGCAATCCTGTGCAGGTAACAAATATTTCGGGTGGAATAACGGGTTTTGAATATAGCCCGGATATGAATTATATCTATTTTACCAAACGGGTTAAAATAGAAGAGGATGCCCATGATATGCATCCCGATCTGCCTGAGGCGAATGCACTCATATATGATGATCTGATGTATCGCCACTGGGACAAATGGCATGATTATTCATACAACCATATATTCATTGCACCATACTTTGATGGTGGTATTGGACGTTATTACGGGATCATGGATAATGAGCCGTGGAGCTCTCCTTTACCCCCATTTGGCAATATAAGCCAGATAAGCTGGACACCGGACGGGGAAAAACTGGCATACACCTGCAAAAAGAAAACGGGAAAGGAATGGACGCTAAGCACAAATTCCGATATATATTTGTTTGATATTGAAACACTTGAAACAACAAATCTTACCGGATTTAACAAAGGATATGACCGCAACCCCGTATTTTCACCCGACGGAAAATATATGGCATGGGAAAGTATGGAAACACCGGGTTTTGAGTCTGACAAGAGCCGCATTATGATCATGAATCTTGAAGACGGCACGTATAAGGATTATTCTGAAGGGTTTGACCGGAGTTCCAGACATTTCAGGTGGTCTGATGACGGCGATAAATTATATTTTATCAGCGGCATACATGCAACATATCAGATATATAGCCTGGATATAGCCGGCGGGGAAATAACCCGGCTGACAGACGGCTGGCATAATTACAACACCTTTGGGCTTGCCGGTGATTATCTGGTTGGTGAACGAATGAGCATGTCAACTCCGGTAGAAATATTCAGGGTAAACAAAAAGGATGGATTACAGGAACAGCTTACCTTTTTCAGCGAATCGGTATTGGAAGGTATTTAAATTGGTGAAGTTGAAAAGAGATGGGTGAGAACCACCGATGATAAGGAGATGTTGGTATGGGTTATATATCCGCCCGGCTTTGACCCTGATAAGCGTTACCCTGCTTTGCTGTATTGCGGTGGAGGACCACAGAGTGCTGTGAGCCAGTTTTTTTCATATCGCTGGAATTTTCAGATCATGGCAGCTCATGATTACGTGGTTATAGCACCTAACCGGCGGGGTTTGCCTACTTTCGGGCGGGAGTGGAACGATCAGATAAGCCAGGATTATGGAGGGCAAAATATGCAGGATTTAATGAGTGCTGCAAGAGCTTTTAAAAAAGAACCTTTTATAGATGAAAACCGTTTGGGAGCAGTAGGCGCCAGCTATGGCGGGTTTTCGGTATTCTGGATGGCAGGAAACCACGAAGGGCTTTTCAACGCTTTTATAGCACATTGCGGTATGTTCAATTTCGAAAGCTGGTATGGTACTACCGAGGAAATGTTCTTTGCAAACCATGATATAGGCGGTCCGTACTGGGAAGACCCTACACCCCACAGCTATGAATTCTCACCACATAACTTTGTCGCAAACTGGGATACACCGATACTGGTAATTCATGGAGCTAAAGACTACAGGGTGCCAAAATCAGAAGCTTTCCAGGCATTCAATGCAGCACAGCTGCATGGTGTCCCCAGCAGGCTCATGTTCTTCCCTGATGAAAACCACTGGGTGTTAAAACCCCAAAACAGCATTCTGTGGCAGAGAGAATTCTTTAAATGGCTTGATAAATGGCTGAAATGAAACCCCTGTACAATGAGGCCCGCAAAAGTATTAGACCTAAGTAAAACAACCTTCCTGTATTTACAGGATTCAATTTGAACTTTTAAGTTATAAATTAACTGTTAACGGTTATAAGGGAATTAATATTAACAGCGCTAATAAAAACAAGTAAATGTTATTATAAGCCAGAACTGTAATCGCATTTTATACGAATGAAAATTGCCCGGCACTTTATTGCATTATGATTATTTTCCATCTCTTATAATTGAAATAAAGTATATATAAAATGGTTAATTACAAAGTTAACTTTGAAGCAAGGCCTGCAAATATTTTACTTGGTAATGTTAATAACTTATGGCCTGACAACAATGTTATTATATGAATTTCAAAACATTCTAAAAGAGCCAAATCTGATACTGTAAGGAAAATATTGATAAAAATATGCAACAGATAAGAGTATAATATCGCCGGATTGGTATTTTTTATTAATTATTTTTTTTTACTTTTATATTTTAGTTTTAGTATTATGGAAAAAGGAAGAAAAATATTAATGTTCCGGCATATTTTTATCAGGTTTTAAAGGGGGAAAAATGAAGACATCAAACAGAAATACTTTGCTTGTACCTACAGATCTGAGTTCTGTGGCTGTTCGTGCGGCAAGTCATTCTATGGAAATAGCTAACCATTTCAACCTTAAAGTATGTTTGCTTCATATTATACCAAGAAAGACCACCTATAAAGAGAAGAAAAACACGGAAGACCAGTTGCGGTCAATATCGGAGTTTAACAGCCGTCAATCGGGTATAAATATTTCCTATATATTGAAAGAGGGCAACATTTTCGACGGGATCTCGGATGCTGCCGATGAGATATCAACAGAAATGATAGTAATGGGGGTGCATAGCAACAGGGGTAAAGCTGATATCCTCGGGAGTTTTGCGTATAATGTCATCAGGAGTGCCAAAGTGCCTGTAATGATTGTAAATAAAGACAATGTTAATATTTCCGATAACCATATCATTGTTCCTGTCGATTATTTGAAAATCAAAAGTAAGATCAAGGCTAAAATAGCCGTAAAATATGCCAAACATTACAATTGTCAGGTTTGTGTAACCGGTGATGTTTTTTACGACAGCAGTTTGGCTAAGAAAGTTACCCGTAAAGCTAAAATTGAAAAAGAGACTTTTGTCAGAAATATAGCTGATTATATAAAAGATTTCGGAGTAAATGTGAAAACAGGTATGGTTATAAAGCCCAAAACTATACTGGTGCCGACCGACTTTACTCCTGAAGCTGCAAAAGCTCTGGAGCATTCCATAGAAATTGCGGGTAAGTTTGACCGCAATATTTGTTTGTTGCACGTTTTCAGTGAAAAGACCACGAAAGCCGAAAAAGAAAAAATTGAAAATCTGTTGAAAACAATAACAACGGCAAAATCCGGGCAGACGGGGATTGATATATCCTATCGTATAAAGGAAGGAAGTATTTTTGATATTATTACCGCTACAGTAAGCGAAATTGGTGCCGGGTTTGCCGTAATGGGCTATCATGGCGGAAAAGATATGAAAAGTTTTAAGAAAAGTTTTGCCTACAGCGTTATCAGCAACTCAAAAGTTCCGGTAATGATAGTAAAGAAAGAAAATAAGAAGATCAGCGATAATAGTATTGTTGTTCCTATTGATCTTTCATATGAGAAAATAAAAAAAATATATAAAGCATCAAAAATTGCCAGGTACTTTAATTGTTTCGTGCATGTTATTGTGGCATTTGATAAAAAGGTTATCATGCCAAATGACGATAAAGAAAATATCAGAAAAAGGCTGAATGTGGCATTGGAGAATGAAGGCGTCAGGTATAAATCAGAGATTATTGAAAAACCCAGAACAATATTGGTGCCGGTGGATTTTTCTGAAGTTGCGGGATATGCATATAAACATGCAATTGAAATAGCAAAATTGTTTAAGCGCGATATTATTTTATTACATATAATAGGGAAAAAAACCAGTGCAAATCAGAGGAAGAAAGTTGAAAAAAAGCTGGTAAACTTTTCTAAAAAGTACAAAAAGCCTGAAAATACTGACGTTTTTTGCAAAATACAGGAAGGCAGTATTTTTAATGTTATTACCGATATTGCCGTTGAGGTATCGGCGGAAATTATCGTAATGGGCATCCATGGCAAAAAAGGTTTGCAGCATATTTTGGGAGGTTATGCATACAGGATCATAGCAAATTCAAAAGTTCCCGTAATGATTGTAAGAAATATGTATTCGGGCGAAGGGTACAAAAATATAGTAGTATCGGTTGATCTCAGTAATAAGAGCAAAGAAGAAATAATAACGGCTATCAAGTTTGCAGGCTATTTCGATTCAACTCTTAATCTTATTGGTGTGCTTAAATCGGCTAGCAGCGCTAATAAGATCAAACAGGAGGTATTGCTTGCAAACCTTACGGGGTATGTTGAAAATATTGGAGTTGACGTTAATGTTAATGTTCTTGATACATCCGGAACCAGTGCACATGACAAAGTATTGGATTATGCTGAAGGCATTAATGCCGACCTGATCATGATCGTTGCCAAAAAAGGAGGAAGAATAACAGAAGTGCTGGGCCAGAATTATGCCGAAAGAATTATTGAAAAATCACATATACCGGTGCTTTCAATAACACCGCATTTTGAATCCGAAGAGAAAGCGATAGACACCTATAGTGTCGGCTATTTTATCGATCCGTTTGGAGTAACCAAGTAGCTGTTGATGATGATCCTTTGCAGCGGGACTGTGATCAAAAGCCGAGTTGCAGAACAGATATATCCCCCTTAAAATAAGCGATTTAGATGTGTTACAATATTGCATACCTGGAAAGACGATTGGAAAAATATTGCGAACGCTATAAAAATGTTTTGCCCTCCGGCAGGAGCAATACAAATATAGGCAGTGAACTGCCCGTTTACTATTTCCTCTCAGGATTTACCAATCCGCAATTGCCGATAGTAAAACATGACGGCATATTTTTATATGAGTGGGGCTTAATACCTTTTTGGGTAAAAGACTCCCGGCATGCCGGAGAGATCAGGTCAATGACCCTTAATGCCGTCGGCGAAACCGTCTTTGAAAAACCGTCATTCAAAAAAAGTATCATATCAAATCGTTGTTTGCTTGGAGTGAACGGTTTTTTTGAATGGCATACATACAATAAAAAGAAATATCCGTTTTTTATCCATTCAAAGGGAAATGATATCTTTTCACTAGGATCTATATATGATTCGTGGACAGACAGAAAGACGGGCGAAGTGAAAAATACTTTCAGCATCATTACAACACAGGCAAACCCGCTGGTGGAAAAAATACACAACATAAAGAAACGCATGCCTCTGATAATAAAAAAAGACGACGAGCCAAAATGGACCGATCCCGGGTTAGATAAATCACAGGTAAAAGCGCTAATTAAGCCTTACGATGATAAGGATATGACTGCTTATCCCGTTTCGAGAAAGGTGAATTATCCCGGCAACGAACGTAATATTCCGGAAGCTCTGGAGAGAGTTGATTATAATGAACTCAGCCACATACAGGGTTAGGAATATCATTGCTGTTATGCCTATGCCGGCAACAAAATAAATGGTATGCAAAAGGCAAAAAAAGAAAGATTATACAGGGATGTTGAATTTTTGACAAGTTTGCGCCCTTACCGTAATTATCTTAATATAGCTTCACTAAATAAAGTTTGTGATTATCTTGTTAAGCAGTTTGACAACTCAGGATATGATTGTAGCGAACAGGTATGGAAAGCCCTGGGTAATAAATACAGGAACATAATTGCCTCATTCAATGAAGACAAATCAAAAAGACTTATTATCGGTGCACACTATGATGTGTGTGGCGACCAGCCCGGTGCGGATGATAATGCAAGCGCGGTTGCCGGCTTGCTCGAAACGGCAAGGATAGTTGCAGAAGAGAAACCGGAAATTGACTACGGGATCGATTTTGTGGCATATTGCCTGGAAGAACTCCCGTTCTTTGGCTCTGAACAAATGGGAAGCTATATTCATGCAAAATCATTGCACGATAATAATATGGATATTATAGGAATGATATGTTATGAAATGATAGGCTACTTTTCTGATAAGCCCGGCTCACAGCCGGCACCTTTTCCCGAACTTAAAGGAAGTTACCCGGATACGGCAGATTTTATTATTGTGGTCGGAATAAAAAAATATGACGAGTTCAATAATAAGATTTACAGGCTTATGTCGAAAAACCCGGATATCAATACGGAGATTATCAGCTTTTCTTCTCCCGACGGATTAGCCGGCTTGTCGGATCAGAGAAATTACTGGAAATTCGGATACAGGGCGTTAATGATAAATGATACTTCATTTGTCAGGAACCCAAACTATCATAAAGCTTCCGACACTATAGATACCCTCGATTTCAACAAGATTACAGAGGTAATTAATAGCACATACTATGCAATTGTAAATGTTTGTTAATAAAATTAATTGCATGGGTATGCTTTAATTTTTAAATATGTGTAACTTTACGAAATATGCCTTGCCGCATTTTATGAAGCCGGAGAAAACAGTACCTGGTCAAGCATATTTTTATTGATATCAAAACCTTTTATTTTCGGTATAAAAAACTTTTGTATTCTTCGACCAACACAAAATTTATTACTATATTTGCAGGTAAACCATTAATAAAGCCTCTGTAAGTCGCATCACCACAAAATCAAAGCAAAATGGAAAAATCAATATTTTATAAACTTTTAATAACAATTGCAGTATCGTTTGCATTAGGAGTAATTATTGTCATAGTAACAGAAAACTACATTCTTTCGGAAAGAACCGGATTTGATACTTTCGGCATCATAGGATTGATTTTCTCGGTGGTTTTTGCCGGAGTTTCAATTGTGTCGGTCATTACAGCAATATCTCTCGGGAGAAGGTTGAAAAAGGAAAAGATGGAAAGCGCCGGAAAAAGAGAAGAAATAAAAAAGCAATATGATAGATTTAAAGAGAATGTGTTGTTGAAATTTATAAATTATGATAAATCAAAAACATTAAGGATAGGTGATGGAAATATAAAAGAAAAAGGTGTTAATATAGTTGACGGTTTATTCGAGATAAATAACAGCAAATTGGGCATTTGTGCTTTCACGGGTTCGTTTATGGATAAAATAGCCAGTGATGGGTTGGATGAATTCTTAAACAATATAGCTTCAGAGATCGCCGATCATACTTTCGACATGGTATATCTCGTATTTGATGAGTTATCGGGAATTAACGAAAAATTTGAAAAAGCAGTATTAAAACTTAAGAAATTATATAAAAAGGAGATATCTGATAAAATATTCATAATTTACGGAACTCCTGAGGAAATAACAGAGAAGGTGAAAAATAACCTGGAATAGCGTTGCGTATGTGTTTACTATAGCGGTATGCGGGCTACTTTATGGTCTGCCGGCATAAAAAGCTTATGCGGGCGTCAAAACTTGGAATAACTCGCATACCTGCCTGTTTTATATACATAATGTGTGTGCCCTGCATGAGCATGAGCACACCCGTCCGAAAGTTCTATAAAAAGTTCAAAAATGCAAATAAGTTTTTAAAGAGCCTAAAGATGGGTGAAAATAATTTTCAAGGGGTTCACCCAGTGGAATAAAGGCTATTTTAAAGTTTGCAGAGTTAAGAATATATTATTGAAGGAGACCACCTGAAATGCGTAAACAATTCCACACTATACCAACATAATCCCTGCTGGTGCAAGCCTATAGGTTGTGAATAAATGATTTTTGATTGCTGAAATGAAGGGGTTTTTCTTTGTCAAACACCCAGATATTTTGCGTACCTTTGTACCACAGATAACTGTTACTTATTTTATCCTGATTTTATTTACTTAAATTGCACAAATTACATGGGAAAATCGCAACAAACGGTCAACAAGAAAGAAAAAGAACAGGCACGTATAAAGAAAAGAAAGGAAAAGCAAAAGAAAAAAGATGAGCGCAAAGCTAGCGCTAGCAGCAATGCAGATGAGATGATTGCCTATGTGGATGAGCATGGTAATATTACTGATACACCTCCCGATCCCAGGAAAAGGAAAAAGATTAAAGCCGAAGATATCCCCCTGGGTACTCCTCCCCGTGAAGACGATGACGTGGGTAAAGATCGTATTGGCATTGTAACATATTTTGATACCTCCAAAGGATATGGTTTTATAAAGGACAGAGAAACTCAGGAAAGCATTTTTACCCATATCAACAGTCATCTGGATTCAATCGGTGAGAGGGATGAAGTAAGATTCAGGCTTGAGCGGGGCTTAAAAGGGATGAATGCTGTGGATGTGAAGAAGGCTGTCTGACATAGATGGCACCCTTTGTGTTTACCGGGATCATGTAATATGTATTATTTAACCATAACTTTAATATAAAATTCTTTCACACTTTTAAAATCGGTCTGCGAAACCTGCTGCAGGAACGATTCTATACTATATTGAATATTCTTGGGTTTGCATGCGGCATTACGGTGTTTGCAAGCAGATCAATTTTATGCCGCATAGCACTTTAAGGGCACAATTCCTGGATACCTTTTTAACCAGCATTATGCCGATGATGAAAGGTTTGGTATTATTATGCTGCTGTTTGCCTCGTTTGCCTTGCTGATTGCCTGCCTGGGCTTGTTTGGGCTGGCCTCCTATATGGTTGGTCAGCGTACCAGGGAGATGTCAATCCGCAAGGTCCTTGGGGCAGACACTACACGGATTTATGTATTGCTGGTGAAAGATTTTCTGCTGTTGTTTGCCATTGAATTTATCCTGGCTGTGCCGGTTGTATAGTTTTTTATAGACAACTGGCTGGCTTAACTCCATCATGATAGCCGTTTATGGTTATACTGGCATGGTTTTTTCATAACCTTAATTATAAATCAAAAATTAAGACAATGAAGAAAACAGGAATTGCATTCATGATCATAGGAAACCTTTTGCATATTTGCTCAGGCATGAAAATGAAAATTACAGAAACAACTGCTGAAACCGATGATCCTGAGATAAATATGGAAGTTGAGAGAGAAGTAAGTTGTCCGGGATGGCTTGGCATCCCTTTTATTTTGGCAGGGGGCATAATGTATCTTGCCGGGATGCGAAAATAAGCCAAAATTTTGCATTTTACATTTGATTTCCCAGAGGTCTGAGGTGTGCCACAAAATCTACTATATCGTAGAAATATATCTGCACATGCAAACATGGTAATTTTAGAATAAGTAAAGTTTATAATTGGAAAAACCGTTTGATTGCCATGTCAGCAGGCATGTGTTGCCTAAAGTACCATTATCCCGCTTTTGTGGCACAGTATTTTCATTTTAATTGGCATCTGGTTCGGAAATTAAAATAAAAATTTAAAATAATTAAAAACTTAAGCAATGAAAAAGATAAGTAAATTAAGCATTTTGCTTGTTTTGTTGACAACTTCAACCGTTTTGTTGTCATCATGTCAATACGGAAATGAGAAGGAAAAAGAGAATTCCGTAGTGGATGATATGAAAATTATGCTACCAGCTCTGCCATATGCAGAGAATGCATTGGAGCCGGTAATTTCGGCAAAAACCATTAGCTTTCACTACGGCAAACACCATAAAGCATATGTGGATAACCTGAACAAATT
>PWJZ01000039.1 GCA_003559855.1 Bacteroidales bacterium | reverse complement strand
TCGTTAACTTAGCGTGCCGACCAAAGGGAGACAATGACCGAAGGGAATAACATTGCGATCTCACGAACACCAAATAAAATAAAATATTAAGTGAGTAATCGATATTCGTTAATCAAAAAAGTTTGACGTTATAGACAGACAATAATTAAATGTCATTCCACATCGACGACCCAAGGTCTGGGTCTGAACATTCGAAATAACTATGCATCAAGGGGCTAAGTGGGTAAAGATGGCAGCGGAGTGAGGTATCTCGTGGCTTTAAGGTTTACGTGGCAAAAAGCGGAATGATGAATTCGAAACCTTATAATTGTCATTAGTAACAGAGCGACAGTGGAGTGAGACCACGAAGTAGCAGCGAAGCTAAATGCCGTGGCCTTATGAGATAGTCTTTGAAAAAAGCGAAGTGAGAAACCTCATTGTCCTACAACACCATTCATGTCATTCCACATCCCACCACACTCTTGAATAAATGTCAATTTCATGTGCGTTATCGGGTATGTTGAGGTTGAAATTCAGTTGATCGCGCGGATAAACATATCTTCTGGGGATCTGAGCTTCGGGGTCTTCTTCGTGATCATAGGGCTTTAATTCGGGGTATCCTGTTCTGCGGTAATCAGCCCATACTTCGGACTGAAGGAACAGAGCAACATATTTGGCAGTAATTATTTGTTCAAGGGTTACATTTTCAACGGCTGCATGTTCAGCTTCCCATTCAGGAGATGAAACACCGTAATATGACAAGGATGCTTTGACCGCCTCTTCAAAAGCCAGATCTGCCATGGATTGCTGCTTCATCCGGTAATACACTTCTGCCTTGATAAACTTCTGTTCAACATATGAGATAAGTGTAACCGGCGATTTTGATGATGCAAGTTTTGAACCAACATGACTTGCCGTAGCTAATCCTTCACCCGGGCCTGTGCCAACATATTCATTGTTTTGGTTTAGCCTGACAAAAACTTCCAGCCGCGGATCTTCATTTTCCTTTAATAAATCTACTATATGACTGCCAACCCTGGTATTTCTGAACTTTACGTCAAAATAATAATGCGGATTTACTTTTTCTCCTCCGGGAAAATAATATAACATATCGTCATGATTACCTGTGAAAAGTTCATTATCAAAATAATTCAAAAGAGTATTATAATTACCCGACCGGTTCGCCATACGTAACATGACCCTCATCCTGATGACATTAGCCGCTCTTTTCCATTTGTCCAGATCTCCTTCATAAACAGGGTCTTCATCCGGGCCTGGTTTAATACCGCCGCCGCCGGCAGCATCATTTAAATCATTAATACCCTGACCTAAAAGCTCCATTATTACAACAATTAAATACTCCTGCTCATCATATGACGGACTTGCCTTTAAACCCTCCTCATAAGGTATATCACCCCATGCATCGGTCATCATGCCAAGAGTATAAGCCATCAAAATACGTGAAATGCCACGGTAAGCCGGAGCATCCGCTGCAGTAGCATGATCGATCATCTCCGATAAATACGTAAAAATATAATGATAATATAGATCCCAAACTATATCCAGATATTCCGGAATTAAATCATATTCATCAACTCTAAGATGATTACCACTAACACCTCCAAGATGCTGCATCCATTGCAATGCAAATCTTGCATTATCCAAACCAGTCCAGTAAGAGATAAGGTATTGAGTATATGGCATTGTTTTTACTAACTCTCCTTCAGGTTCAGGAGGCTCCGGTGAATCAAATAAGTTGCAGGATATAATGAACACCGGTATCAGCAATAATATAAAACCTTTTCTGATTGAATTTTTCATTTCTATACAATGTATTTAAAGTTCTTATTTCTGATTATATATGTTAATTTTTTCGTTCTCTGTTCTAAATCCATTAAACCCTCATAATTATCCGTTTACTTATAAACTCAAATGGATGAGGCTTTCATATCTTTATTTTTCTCTTGTGTTCAGCAAATTTACATCATAAACCAACAACTTTAAGAAAAAGCTATCCAGGTTTTTAATAACAGATATATATAACACAATTCGTATTATATACAAAAATAACCATTTTCAACAAATACTTTGCTAAAAATGTATTCACTTTTTACCTTGAATAAATAATTCTTAACTTTGATGCAAAATTTTACCTTATGGAATTTGAGTTGCAACTTGTTGAAAAAATTACTGAAAATGAGAGTATTATATATTTAGTCGAAAATAAGGATGCTCTCAGGCATTGCAAGCTTGGCAAAGAGGAAAAGCACTACGTTATTGAAAAGTATCGTGATGATGAGAAGCATTTTTTTGCTTTTAATCGTCTTGCATATTATCAGATTATCATTTTCGCAAAGACCAGGGGGTCAATACATGACAGATTTGAGTTTATGAGAAAGGAAGGCGATAAAACGGCAACCTTTCTGGGCCGTAATAAGCAACAATCTGTAACGATAAAAGGAATAAACATTAGTCAGGCTATGACGGCAGCTTTTGCTGAAGGTTTGATTTTGGGCAATTACAGATTTGATCATTATAAAACCGGCAAGAAGCCTGATTCGTTAAATACCATACGTATTACAGCTAATAGTTTTACAGCCGAAGGTTTCAATGAGCTAAAAGCCTTAATGGAAGCCGTATACCATTGCCGTGATCTGGTTAACGCTCCATTTCAGGAATTGCAGGCTACAGAATTTGCAAAACGTATAAGCGATTTCTGCAGGCCGCTGGGTGTAAAAGCCGAAATTCTAAATAAGTCTCAAATTGCCTCTTTAAAGATGGCGGGTTTAATAGCTGTTAATAAGGGGAGTTCCAATGAACCTGCATTTACCCGGCTTGAATGGTGTCCGCAGGATCGTAAGAATCAAAAACCCATAATTTTGGTAGGTAAAGGTATTGTTTTTGATACCGGCGGTTTAAGTCTTAAACCTCCATCTGCGATGGAAGACATGAAATCGGACATGGCGGGCGGTGCTGCGGTTTTTGCTGCCATATATGCCATAGCAAAAACAAAGCTGCCGGTATATGTGATTGGCCTGATACCTGCTACCGATAACCAACCCGGCAACAATGCCCTGGCACCTGGAGATATAATCACCATGAGCAATAATGTAAACGTGGAAGTTATTAATACTGACGCTGAAGGACGTCTTATCCTCGCCGATGCACTGATATACGCCTCAAAATTCGACCCCTCTCTGGTAATAGATATAGCAACCCTTACCGGTTCAGCAACACGTGCTATAGGAAAATATGGAATCGTTGCCGTTGAATCAAATGCCCGAAAACAAATGTCAACCTTGAAAAAAGCAGGTGACGAAGTTTATGAAAGAATTGCACAATTCCCTTTCTGGGACGAATATGATAAAGAAATAGAATCTGAAATTGCCGATATCCGCAATATCGGAAAAAGCATTAACGCAGGCGCCATAACAGCAGCTAAGTTTCTCAGCCGGTTTATAAGCTATCCATGGATACACCTTGATATAGCAGGTATGGCATTTATGGAAAAAAAAGAATCTTATCCGGGTTCAGGTGCAAGCGGAGTAGGCGTCAGACTGCTTTATAACTTTGTTAAAAAAATGGCAAATGGTTGAACTTAATCCCATAAAATAACAAAAGGCCGGGTTGCCGGAAGTTGAATAAACAACCTGATGATAATTATAACGATAATCGTTTAAAAAAAAGTTTATTTTTTTAAATATAACCCGCAACCATTAACATTAGCAAAACAAATTCATTATTTTACGTTAACTAATAAAACACTATTTGAACATATGGAAAAACAAGCAGAAAATAAAACTCCTTCTGTAAAGATAGGAATAACCCACGGCGATGTAAACGGCATAAACTACGAAATAATTATGAAATCCCTGATGGATCCGAGAGTAATGGACATGTTAACACCGGTTGTGTATGGTTCATCAAAAGTGGCATCATATTACCGTAAAACTCTAAATTTCCCAGATTTCCATTTTAACATTATCAAATCTGCCGATAAAGCTCTGAAAAATAAATCCAACCTTATAAACATACATCCTCAGGAAATTAAGATTGACCTTGGTCATAGTACCGAAACTGCGGGTAAGATTGCATATTTAGCATTGGAATGGGCAATTGAAGACCTGAAAAAAGGATTTATTGATGCCTTAGTAACGGCTCCCATCAACAAAAAAAATATTCAAAGCAAAAATTTTAATTTTCCGGGGCATACCGAATATCTTGCAAAAAAATTCAACATTGATGATTATCTTATGTTGATGATCAGCCAGAATATGAGGATTGGAGTAATCACCGGGCATGTTCCTTTAAGAGATGTACCTTCGCTCATAACACAAGATATGATCTTAAAGAAGATCAAGGTTTTAAATCACACATTAATAAAGGATTTTTATATCCGCAAGCCCAAGGTAGCTATTCTGGGGCTCAATCCGCATGCCGGCGATAAAGGTGTAATTGGTAATGAGGATGATCAAATAATTAAACCTGCAATAAAGCGGGCTTTTGACGAAGGGATTCTTTGTTTCGGGCCTTATCCTGCCGATGGATTTTTCGGTTCATCAACATACAGTGATTTCGACGGAATACTTGCAATGTACCATGATCAGGGGCTCATTCCTTTTAAAGCATTATCTTTTAAGAGTGGTGTAAATTATACTGCAGGACTGCCGGTCATAAGAACATCGCCGGCTCATGGCACGGCTTACGATATTGCCGGGAAAAACCTTGCTTCGCCCGATGCGTTTCGCCAGGCTTTGTACCTTGCAGCCGATGCCTGCCATAGCAGAAGAACATACGAAGAAATAACAGCAAATCCGTTAAAGGTCTCAGCTTCTGAAGCCGATAACGACAGCGAAAAAAACTTTATGGATGACCTGAAAGACGACTATAACGAAAACGAACCATTATAAAATATGATTACTTTCGGAATATTTTAAGTCATGAATTTTATTACAAGCTATACAATAGAAAAAATAAGTGAAATAATTAATGGTCGTCTTATAACCAAACATCATAATAAAAAAATAGTACAACATCTTCTGACCGACAGCAGGCGTCTTGTATTTCCTGAAACCACAATGTTTTTTGCCATAGAAACAAAAAAAAATGACGGGCATAACTATATAGAAGAACTGTCAGAAAAAGGCGTCGGTTGTTTTGTCGTGTCAAGGATCCCTTCATATGCAAGTATCAAGGGGCAGGCATGTTTTATTGTCGTTAACGACACGCTGGATGCACTGCAAAAAATTGCCGCTTATCATCGCCGCCGGTTCGAAATACCGCTAATTGCAATTACCGGAAGCAACGGTAAAACAATAATAAAAGAATGGCTTGCGCAACTGCTTTCTGCCGACAATAACGTTGTAAAAAGCCCTAAAAGCTATAATTCCCAAATTGGTGTGCCGCATTCCGTGTGGCAAATTAATGAAAATCATACAACAGGAATATTTGAAGCAGGTATATCGAAAACAGGGGAAATGGAAAAGCTTGAAAGAATCCTTCAGCCGACTATCGGGATATTTACCAATATAGGCCCTGCGCACGACGAGGGTTTCATCGACCGCAGGGAAAAAATTCTTGAAAAGCTTAAATTATTTGAAAATGTTGACACCCTGATCTTTTGTGCCGATCATAAAGAGGTTGAAAAAGAAATACGCAGATGGGCTGAAAAACATCCCGGCGTAAAATTATTTACATGGTCAGCAAAGCCCGGCTATGACCTGCAAATCAACAAAATTGAAAAACAACAGAACTCAACCAGCCTTGAAGTGAAAAGTAACAAGGAAAACCTTTCATTGAAACTGCCTTTTACTGATTATGTATCGGTAGAAAACTCCATTCAATGCATTGCCTTGATGTTACTGTTAGGTTATGATAATGATCTGATAAAAAAACGTATCGCAACACTTCAACACGTTGCAATGCGTATGGAGCTAAAACATGGAATAAATAACTGTACACTGATAAATGACAGCTACAACTCCGATGTTTATTCCCTGGGGCTCGCACTCGATTTTCTTGCAACACAAAACCAACATGATAAAAAGACCCTGATACTTTCTGATATTCTTCAAACCGGCATTCCCGGCGAAATTCTATATAGCCAGGTAGCAAACCTGTTAAATGAAAAGAAAATATCTCAACTTATAGCCATAGGTCCTGAATTATCAAAGCAAGCCGCACTTTTCAATAAGGTAAAATATTTCTATAATACCACCGGCAATTTTTTGGAAAACCATGATATGAAAACTTTTCATAACCAGGCTGTTCTTGTCAAAGGTGCCCGTGTTTTTGGCTTTGAAAAGATCATTGAAGCCCTTCAGTTGAAAGACCATCAGACCATACTTGAGATTGATCTTGATGCAATGGTACATAATCTGAACGTTTTTCGTTCATTTCTGAAACCGGGTGTCAAAACAATGGTTATGGTAAAAGCTTTTGGATATGGCAGCGGAAGCTATGAAACCGCAAGCATGCTTCAGTACCACAATGCCGATTACCTCGCGGTTGCATATAGCGACGAAGGAAAAGAACTCCGCAAAGCAGGTATCATAACACCTGTTATAGTCATGAACCCCGAAGCACAAAGCTTTGATGCATTGTTCAAATATAACCTGGAACCCGAAATTTACAACTTCAGACTTCTGAAGAACATTCTGGAAGATTGTAAACAAAACAAATCCGTTTCCGAACAAGAACCGCTTAATATCCATATAAAATTTGATACCGGAATGCACAGGCTTGGTTTCAGCCCCGACGATGTTAACTCCCTGACTGCAATATTACGCCAAAATCCATTCGTAAAAGTGAAATCGGTATTCTCCCATTTTGCTGCAAGTGATGACCCCCGATTCGACTTTTTCACAAAAAAACAACTTGCCGCGTTTGTCAACACCTGCAATAAATTGGAAAAAATAATCGGATACAGCTTTCTAAAACATATATGCAACTCAGCTGCAATTACAAGGTTTACCGAAGCACATCTGGATATGGTCAGACTGGGTATTGGCCTTTATGGGATTACAGCTGACAAAAAAATTCAACCCTTGTTAAAGAATGTCAGCACTTTTAAATCGGTAATTTCACAAATAAAAACAGTAAAAAAAGGAGAAATAATAGGATACAACCCCACATGTGAAACAAAAGGCGACATTACAATAGGAATTGTGCCTGTGGGCTATGCAGACGGACTGAACCGCCGGCTTGGAAACGGTAAAGGCAAGCTTTTGGTCAAAGAAAGGCCGGTATCAATTACGGGAAATATCTGCATGGATATGTGCATGATCAACATTACCGGTATTGATGCTAAAGAAGGCGATGAGGCAGTAATTTTTGGCGAAAAAAACCCGTTAAACATGCTGGCAAAAAATCTTGATACCATACCATACGAAATATTGACGAACGTTTCGGCACGGGTTAAAAGAATATATTACCAGGAATGATATTCAGACCATTCAGTGTCATAATTGAAGCAACTTTTATCAACCATCCGGATCAGGCCATAAAATCATATCAACACTTTAAAGCTCATGAATCCAATTCTTCAGTATACCGACACCCCTGCTGGTCATAACAGATTCCGGATGAAACTGAACACCCCTGATGTTATATTGTTTATGCCTTATTGCCATAATTTGCCCGTAGTTGTCAACTGCCGTAACCGACAAACTAACAGGCAATGTATCTTTCTTTATTACCCATGAATGATACCTGCCCGATTGAAAAGTGACGGGGATGTCTTTAAACAAAAGGTCAAAAGGGTCAGTAATATAAGTATCGATCTGCTTCCCATGCATTACATTTTCCAGGTTCTGCAATTCAGCACCGAACACCTCCCCTATTGCCTGATGCCCCAAACAAACACCTAATATACTTTTCTTTTGACCATACTCTTTTATGACATCACAAGTGATACCTGCCTCATGTGGCAATCCGGGACCGGGTGATAAAATTATCTTATCATAATTTATCAGCTCACCAAGTCCGATAGCATCATTACGGCATACCGAAACCGTATCAACCGGTGTAAGAACTGCTTCTACCAAATGATAAAGATTATATGTAAACGAATCGTAGTTGTCAATGATAATAATTCGCATCCGAAAATTATAAAAGATAAAAATTCGGGCGTAAAGTTAAAATATATCATCAAAATTCTGAAAGAAACACGGCAAACTGTTTTAAAATTGCAGGTTAATTTTTTTTTGGTGTAATTTAGTTTTATCTTTGAACAACCTTATAATTGTTATGTAATATCCGGTTTTAATATAACAGGATTGTTACAGAAAAAATTTATTTAATAAAAACCCTTTTCAAAACGGAAAAAATCATGAAACAATCTGTAAACACGGACAAAGCGCCGGAACCGATAGGTCCTTACAACCAGGCGGTGAAAGCAGGCAGCACTATTTATATTTCGGGGCAGGTTCCTATAAACCCCAAAACGGGAAAGCTGGAAAAAAAAGATATTAAACATCAGACGCGTTTGGTAATGGAAAACATAAAAGCCATTCTTGAAAAAGCCGAAATGGAATTTTCACATGTAGTAAAATGCTCTATTTTTATTTCAGATATGAAAAATTTTCCGCAAATCAACGAAATTTACGGAAGCTATTTTGAAGAAGACTTTCCTGCACGCGAAACCATAGCAGTTTCAGGATTGCCATTGGGCTGTGACGTAGAAATAAGCTGTATAGCCATAAAATAGCAGTTTCTTATTCAGCCTTTTTCTTTTTGGGTAACCAATGAAAAATTCTGCCCAACAGGAAACCCAGAATAAATACTATTACAATAACCAAAAATAAAGGTCCTTTTACTTCAACAAACAAAAAGTTTATCTCTGTTGCAGCTGAATTTTGAATGGCAAAAATAGCTGCCAAAACAATTATCAAAACTGCCAAAACCCAAAACAATGTCCTGTTTTTCTTTTGTGCCATATTCATTGTATTTGTTTTTCAAATATAATAAATAGTAAATAATTACCAAAACAACTACCCGGGAGCTAAATTGAGTAGTTAAGAAAGCACCGTTTTAATGTTGTAAAAAAGCTGCATAAATATTAATGCCAAACGTTATCTGTTTATTAAGAATATTTTTTAACTTTGAAAAAAACCACTCTGTTTTTTTAAGCTATAAATAATTTTAAAACTTAAACCAAAATTTAAACAAATGAAAAAAACTGTTTTTTTAATTACCGGGATCATTATTATACTAATTTCAGCATGTCGCCTAATAGATGATGAATACACGGAAAAGATGAAACAAAAAGTTGCAAAGTATGAAACTGTAAAGTTAACCACCGACTTGTCATGGTTGAGTGAGGATGAGCGTGAAATCATCCGTATTTTAATTGATGCGGCAGACATCATGGATGATATTTTCTGGATGCAGTCTTATGGCGATAAAGATGCGTTGCTCGAAAAAATTGACAATGAATATGCTCGTAAATATGCAAAGATCAATTATGGCCCGTGGGACAGGCTTGATGGGAACAGCCCCTTTATTGAGGGTTATGATGATAAGCCGCTGGGTGCAAACTTTTACCCTCACGATATGACACGTGAAGAGTTTGAAGATTGGGACGATCCTGATAAAGCAAGCCTTTATACTCTTGTGCGCAGGGATGAGGAAGGCAACCTTGTAGCTGTTCCATACAACCAGGCTTATAGAGAACTACATGACGAAGCAGCATTCCTGATAGCAGGAGCAGCGGAACTAGCTGAAGACCCCGGGTTGAAAAAGTACCTCGAAATGAGAGCGGAAGCACTAATTACCGATGAATACCAGCCCAGCGATTTTGCATGGATGGAAATGAGAGACTCCAATATTGACTTTATTGCCGGGCCTATTGAAAACTACGAAGACCGCCTGTTTGGGTATAAAACCGCACACCAGGCTTTTATCCTTGTTAAAGACTGGGAATGGAGCGAACAACTCGATAAATTTAACGAAATGTTGCCAAAACTACAGGAAGGACTACCGGTAGAACAAAAATATAAAGATGAAGTGCCGGGAACTGATTCTGACATCAATGTCTATTACGCTATATATTATGCCGGCGATTGTAACTCCGGGGCCAAAGCCATAGCAGTAAAC
Source organism: Bacteroidales bacterium (assembly GCA_003559855.1). GTDB lineage: Bacteria > Bacteroidota > Bacteroidia > Bacteroidales > UBA7960 > PUKZ01. Next base: position 2,771 of record PWJZ01000039.1, on the reverse strand, counting down.
CTGCCCAACGATGAAATTGTGCAACAGGAAGCAGGCAGCCGGAAACTGCAACTGAAAAATTCGATGCAGGCAAAATTTGACAAAATACTTGTTCCAATATCTGAAATATTGATTGATGAACAGCAACGCAAACATATTACTTTCGATGCATTCTTCGAGAACGTAACGTTTCATGAAGTCGCACACGGTATGGGTATAAGGCAAACCATAACAGGCAAAGGAACTGTAAGGGAAGCTCTTCGCGAATACTACTCCCCTATCGAAGAAGCCAAAGCAGACATACTTGGTTTATATCTTGTCAATGAACTTTACGAAATGGGTGAGCTTACCAGCGGGGAAGTAATGGACAATTACGTGACATTCCTGGCCGGCATTTTCCGCTCATGCCGCTTTGGTGCAGCCAGTGCCCACGGGCAAGCAAATATGATGAGATTTAATTACTTCCAACGAAAAGGTGCTTTTACAAGACAAGATGACGGTACCTATAAAGTTAATTTCGATGAAATGAAAGAAGCTGTCACATCATCAGTGCAACAAGTGTTAAGAATACAAGGTGACGGCGACTATGAAGCCGCCAAAAAACTGGTGGAAACAGAAGGAATTATTAAAGAGCAACTGCAAAAAGACCTCGACAGGATAAATGAAGCAAATATTCCTGTAGACATCGTATTTGAGCAAGGTGCTGAGGTTTTAGGATTGTAAATATTGGTTTGCACAGTTAAGTATAATTTAATATAGCCGCCAAAACATCAGGGCACAAAGAACAAAGTTTTCAAAATTATACAATTATTACCGGCGAATCTTTGTTTCGTGTCCTTGATGCGAGAGCTAATTTAGCCCTTAAAAAATATAGTGTATATGACCGTTAAATCCAAAATTATTATCGTTGCTTTTTTATTTTTCATTGTTGATGTTCTTAATGTCCGGGCTGTTTATTTTGATTTTTCAGAAAACAGCATTATTGAAAGGCTGCAAAAAGATATTTCAACCCTTGCATCGGAAGAGATGGAAGGTCGTGAAGCAGGCACTCCCGGCGAAGAAATGGCTGTAAATTATATAAGAGACCGGTTCAGGGAAATAAGCCTTCAGCCACTTTTTGAGGATTCATATTTTCAGAATTTCTTCTTTCCCGGTGAATGGAAGTATGCCCAAAACAATACACTAATAATAAACCATACTGAATATGTGCCGGGTGAAGACTTTTTTCCCATGACAGAATCAGGGGATACATCAGTAACTCAAAAGCCGGTATATGTTAATTACGGTTTTAAAAATGACACACTGAAATTGAATGATTTTCACGGAATGGAAAACCTTGATGGGAAAATTTTTGTCGTCGAGTATTACCTTCCTGACACCTTGTATGAAAAGCTTGACATTTCTGTAAATAAATCAATATGGTTACGAATTGAAACAGCCCTGGATTATAATCCTGGTGGCATTTTGTTTGTAAACTCCACACAACCCGGTAATGACCCGACCATATTTTTACGAAGGTTTGCTGAGCGCGGCAATATTCCTGTGGCATTTGCCGGCTATAATGTTTATGAACACCTTGAAAATAAAGGTTTTGATACTGAAATTACCTTAAGTGTAGAACTAATGCGCGAAATGTACCGTGGCATTAATGTTGCAGCATGCCTTGATAATGGTGCTGCCACGACAGTGGTAATCGGTGCCCACCATGACCATCTTGGTTATGGCGGTCCTACCTCAAGGCATACCGGCAAGCCGGAAATCCACCCGGGTGCAGACGATAATGCAAGCGGAGTGGCAGGTGTGTTAGAAACCGCAAGATATATATCAAACCAAAACCGTACAGGAAACAACTACATATTTATTACTTTTTCAGCCGAGGAAAAAGGCCTTTTCGGTAGCCGCCACTTTACAGAAAGCGATGCCTATGACATGGAAAAGATCAATTATATGTTTAACTTTGATATGATAGGAAGAATGAAAGACAATAACCTTATAATGATAGGTACGGGCACAAGCCCTAAATGGGAAACCATAATACCGGAAAACCAGCCCGAACACTTTAACATCAGAACGGTCGCTTCAGGCATCGGAGGCTCCGATCATACTTCTTTCTACCTGAAAAATATACCAGCAATTTTCTTTTTTACCGGCATACATGACGACTATCACAAACCCGGCGATACTCATGACAAAATAAACTACGAAGGGCAAAAGCAAATTTTACAGTTTGCATGGAAAATGATAGAACAACTCGACCAATCAGACAAGCTTGCATTCACCGAAACACCGGTTGATCCCTCACGCAGGCAAAGAACAGAAAGCGTAACAATGGGAATTATGCCCGATCATGCCTTTGACGGCAAAGGACTTAAAGTACATAAAGTGATCAACGGACAACCGGCTCATAACGGAGGCGTTGAAGACGGCGATATAATTATTGCACTCGACGATCACAAAATAAAAGAAATATACTCTTATATGCGTGCACTGGAAAATTTTCAGGAAGGTGATGTGGTTATCGTTACTATTTTAAGAAATGAAGAAAAAATTGAGATAGAAATAAAGTTTTAAGATGAATTATCAATTGCAGGGTAATTAACAATAATTAACTGTTTTTAAATTATCTGTGATAAAATAAAAATGGCTGCACCATAAAATTAATTTGTTTTAACCCAGATTGGTCATTAGGAGTGCAGCGAACTAATGACTTAGCTGGGTTTAACCCCGATTTAGAAAAACTTAATTTGTAAGCATATTTGATTGCAAATTTTTAGTTTTTCTTAATCGATTTG
>PWJZ01000114.1 GCA_003559855.1 Bacteroidales bacterium | reverse complement strand
GCTACGGGTTTTAGGAATTTGGTTGTATATAAGAAGGCATTTGCTCTTGCAATGGAAATTTTTGAAGCTAGCAAAGCCTTTCCAAAAGAAGAAAAATATGGGCTGATAAGTCAGATAAGAAATAGCTCCCGTTCCGTTTGTGCCTGCATTGGAGAGGGTTATCGCAAAAGAAGGTATCAGGCACATTTTATTAGCAAAATGTCAGATGCTGATATGGAAAACTCTGAAACACAAGTATGGCTTGATTTTGCATTGGCATGTAAATATATGGTAAAAAATGTATATGACGATTTTATATTAAAGTCCGAAGAAGTCGGCCGTTTATTAAATCATATGATCCTAAACCCCGAAAAATACAAATGATTCCAATTGCCGACTGCCAATTGCCGACTGCCAACTGCAGACTGTCGACTGCCGACTGTGGACTGCTAAATAATTGCAAAAAACATAAAACATAACAAAGCATGCGCTTATCGCCATTTTCCATAATAATTACCTTCGCTGCTTTGATGCTGGTTGGCGCTGCCTTCATACCGCGGCTCAGCCTGCAATTGCATCCGTCGGCTACACTGCCTAAGTTAAGAGTGTATTATTACTGGCACGAAGCTTCGGCGATCAATATAGAAAGGGAGGTTACTTCAAAGCTCGAAGGTGCAATAAGCTCAATAGCCGATGTGGAGGATGTCAGCTCGGTATCAACTTATGGATACGGGTATATTGATGTTTCGTTCAAAAAGAATGTTGATACGGACATTGTGAGGTTCGAAATTGCATCAATGATAAGAAGGCTTTATCCTGAATTTCCGGATGAAGTTACATATCCAGTCATCTCTGTAAGCCGTGCTGCCGGCAGGCATAACCCTTTACTCACCTATACTATCTTTGCCCCATATCCCTCACATATGATTGAAAAATATGCCCAGGGGCAGATCATTCCTCCGGTGTCAAACATCAACGGAGTGGATCATATCAGTTTTTATGGTGCCAATCCTGTTGAGTACAGTGTAGTATATGACTCGCGCAAGCTTCAGAACCTGAATATTCCCGTCGACTCCCTCTCACGTGCTATTGAAAATCACTTTTCCGAACGATTTATGGGCAGAGGGCTTGCTACTGCTTCCGATGAAAAAAAAGCTGGTAAGATTTCTGTGGTTCTGAAAACAGAAAAGTCAGGCGAGAGCATGTGGGATAATATTCCGGTAGCCAACGTTAATGGAAGAACTATCTTTCTAAATGATGTAGCTTCTGTTGACCAGCGTGAGCAGTTGCCGAGGAGCTACTACCGTATTAACGGCCAGGAGACTATCAACTTCGTGGTATATGCTACAGAAGGCTCAAATCATATAAGGGTAGCCAACGAAGTAAAAGAAACCATGCAGGGAATTATGCAAAACATGCCTCAAGGGTACAATATCTTACTTGCATACGATGATACCGAATACATCAAAAACGACTTGAGAAGAATAGGTGTCAGGATGTTGCTTGCACTGGTCATACTGCTCTCTTTCGTACTTCTTATAAGCCGGAAGATAAAATATTTGCTTCTGATCGTGGTAACATTGGCAGCAAATATACTGCTGGCGATAGTACTCTATTATTTTGCCGGCATTGAAATTCACCTCTATTCACTTGCAGGGATTACAGTTTCGTTTGGCATCATCATTGACAATACCATAGTAATGATTGACCATTTGCGACACCAGAAAAACAAAAAGGTCTTTATAGCCATTCTTGCTGCTACTCTCACAACCATAGGTGCCTTATCGGTAATCTTTTTCCTCAGCTATGTGCAAAGGGTTCAGCTGAAGGATTTTGCCCTGGTGATGCTGGTAAATCTTTTCGTGTCATTGATAGTAGCCTGGTTCTTTGTGCCGGCATTGCTTAGCCGGATGAGCCTGACAACTAAAGTTGAAAAAGCTTTTATCAGAAGGAAGCGGCGTGTTGTAAAGGTTAGCCGGTTTTATACCCGCTCAATAATTTTTACCAAGCGATTCCGATGGGTGTTTTTTGTACTAGTAATACTTGCTTTCGGAATACCTGTCCACTGGCTGCCGCGTGAGGTTGAAGGAGATTCTCATGCTACAGCAATATATAACAAAACTATTGGAAGCTCATGGTACCAGACGAACATGCGAAATGTCACAGAAAAAGTCCTTGGCGGCTCTTTAAGGTTATTTTCACATTATGTGTTCCAACATTCCTATTTTACCGACCCGGAGCGTACAACATTGGTTGTTAGGGCTCAAATGCCTGACGGTTGTACGGTTCATCAGCTTAATCAAACTGTTATGCTGATGGAAAATTTTATTTCCGGGTTTGAACAGGTTGAGCAGTTTCAAACAAGAGTGCTGGCTTATAATAATGGGCTAATCACTATATATATAAAACCCGAGTATGACCATAGCTTCTACCCTCATTATCTGCAACAACAGTTGATTCAGAAGGCTTTATCGCTTGGAGGGGCAGAATGGAGAATTCATGGAGTAGGCAGAGGGTTTAGTAATGTTTTGGGCGGAGGTAGCGGAAATGCATCTATTGTTCTGGATGGCTATAACTACAATCAATTGTACAGCTATGCCGAAATATTGCTGGCCAAAGCTTCTGAAAACCCACGGGTTTCAAACGAAAGGATCAGCGGTGGCGATATGTTCTGGCGTACTACCGATCGCATGGAGTATTACATGGATTTCGATGACCGTTATATGGCTTTGCATAATATTTTTATAGATGATTTCTATTATGGCTTGAGGGAAAAGATAGCACAAAGCAATATCAGCCCTGTATTTGACGGTACTGCCAATGTGCCGGTAAGGCTTGTTTCCGACAGGCATGAGAATTATACGGCATGGCATCTTGAAAATGAACCCGTCAATATTGGAGGAGTACCATATAGCACTTCAAATATGATAACACTCGACAAAAGGCTTATAGGTAATGATATTTACAAGTATAATCAGCAATACAGGCTAACTGTGCATTTCGATTTCCTGGGGCCTCATGTTCCTATGCAAAGACTCAGAGACCGCCTGATTGACGAAATGAATGAGGTAATGCCGCTTGGATATACGGCAGGCCTGAGAAAATGGGAATGGTCGCCGCAGGAAAAAGAGCAATATTACTTGATATTGCTGGTAATTGTGATAATATATTTTGTGTGTGCAATTTTGCTGGAGTCATTACTGCAGCCATTAGCAGTTATAGGAATGATACCAATTTCATTTATCGGGCTGTTTCTGACATTCTATCTGTTCAACCTCAACTTTGACCAGGGTGGATTGGCTGCCTTTATACTTCTTAGCGGGCTTGTAGTCAACGCGGGGCTTTATATTCTTAATGATTTTAACAACTTCAGAAAAAGAAGAAACCAACGTGGCTTGCTAAGAACATACGTCAAGGCATTCAACAACAAAATAATACCTGCAATGCTTACTATCAGTTCAACAGTACTGGGGTTGATACCATTTGTTGCAGGAAAAAAAGAAGCATTCTGGTTTGCCTTTGCAGCAGGTGCTATGGGCGGGCTGGTGTTTTCGCTGATTGCGATTTTTTTGTTCTTTCCGCTGTTTTTGAAGCTGGAGACTGGGAGAGGAGGTAGGTAGTCTCCAGTCTCCAGTCGGCAGTCGGCAGTCTATGGGGGGAAGTTGACAGTTGACAGTTGACAATGGGCAGTCGGCAGTTAACAGTCGGCAGTCTTCGGGGGAAATAAGAAATTTAATATAATATGTTGTTAAAAATAAAAACATTAAATAAAATATATTGAGATGAAAAAAGGATTGTTCTCTTTGCTTTTAGGCTATGCGTTTTTTGCGCTTTTCCCATGTGAATTATATTCAAACGAAAAAGGCAGCAATACTCTTGTCCTTACGCTTGATAAGGCTATAGAGCTGGCTGTTGACAGCTCTTTAAATACTTTTATTGCTGAGAATCTCTATTTAGCATCGTACTGGGAGTACAACACTTATCGTGCTCAGCGGTTGCCTTTTCTTGAGATGCATACCAATCCGGCTAACTTCAGGCGAGCCATGACACAGGAATATAATTACCAGGAAGGCAGGTATGAATATGTTGAACAACAAACGTTGTATTCAAATCTCAACCTTTCTATCAATCAAAACATCACATTCACCGGAGGACAAATTTTTGTCGATTCCGATTTGGGGCGACTTGAAAATTTTGGCGATATTTCATCACTTCAATATACTTCTGTTCCTGTACGTGTTGGAATACGACAGCCATTGTTTGGCTATAACAGGTTTAAATGGGAAAAAAAAATTGAACCTGTCAAATATGAAAGGGCAAGGCGCGAGGTTGTTGAAACAATGGAAGAGATAGCAATAGAGACTGTAAGGCTATTTTTTGATCTTGCTGCAGCACAAGTTAACCTGCAAATAGCAGAAACTCAAAAAGCTAATGCCGATACTTTGTTGAAAATCGGACAGAAACGCTTCGAGATAGCCTCAATATCGCGTAACGACCTTTACATGCTCCAACTCGAACAGATCAATGCAGGCAACAACCTCGAAAAAGCAAAGTCTCAGCTGAAAAGGGCACAAATGTATCTTAGCTCATTTTTGAGATTGGATGCAGACAGTCATATAGAGATCATATTACCTGAAGACATACCCATTCTGCAAATTGATGGCTCACAAAGTCTCGAAATGGCTATGTCGAACAATCCAAAGATGCTTGAGTTGAAACAACAGCTATTGGAGTCGGAAAGCGATGTTGAACGAACTCGCCGCGAAAGCCGTTTGAATGCAAACCTTAATATGAGCTTCGGACTCAATCAAGTAGCAGACCGGTTTAATGATGTTTATCAAGACCCTATGGACCAGCAAATCGTTCAACTCGGCATTTCAATTCCATTGCTTGACTGGGGTACTGCCAAAGGCAAATACAACCTGGCAAAACACAATCACAGGGTTATTACTGCCTATGCTGACCAGGCTGAGATTGATTTTGTACAAAATATTATACTTACAACAGAAGAGTTCAACCGCCAACAAACAGTGGTAAAAGGTTCTGCAACAGCAGACTCAATAGCACACGAGGCTTATGAACATACTATCGATCGTTTTATAGCCGGGCAAGTTGATATATTAAGATTGTCAAGCTCTCAGCAAGCCAGCATCTCAGCACGTATGTCGTATATAAACGCTCTGAGAGATTATTGGTATTATTTTTATAATATACGAAGATTTACACTGTACGATTTTCTGAATAAAAAAAGTCTGGTATATGATTTTGATGAAAGTTTTGGTGTTAATTTACAGTAAGCAGTCGGCAAATTGTAACTGTAAAGACTGCCGATTGAAGACTGTCAACTGTCAATGGTTTCAATGATTTTCTGTTTTTCTCTATTGAAGATGGAAAAGCAATAAAAAAAGTTGAAATGGAAGATTTTCCGTTTGAAGAAATGTACCGGGTAATTATTGAAAACCGGCAGGATAGCCTGAATATTATTCCATTTGCTCCCCAATCTCAAAATCCGGCACAACCTTAAAACCAAAGAGCAATGCAAAAACATTTGATGGGAACATGTAAATGGTATTGTTGTAAAAGCGAACGGCTTCATTATAAGGCGTGGCTGATTTGCGTAGCTGCTCCTCAATTGCGGAAAGCGACAATTTTAACCGGCGGAAAGAATTATCATTTTTTATACCGGGATATTCATCGGCAACAGCCATTAATTCTGCCAGAATCCTGTTGATCTCGTTGTTCAGCTTTACCCGCTGCGAAAGGGTAAGATCTTCATTTTTGTCTTTGTAATACAACTCCATAAGCTCATCCGGTTTTGAACGTTCATTATTCATCGATTTCCGCATATATGATAAAATATCTTTCATCAGGGCGTTACGCTCTTCAATATGTTTATCCAGCAAATCAAAAGCTTTATATACATTGGTGCGCAACCTGATAAGCCTGTTGTAACCAAGAAAGGTAAACAATACCAAAGCTCCGAGCGCAAAAATAAGCCAATCCATGATCTGTTGTTTTATTTAATTATTGGTTTAATAAATACTATCATTGCCGGCTGCCGGCTGTTTATTTTGCCCAAAGTTAACGATTATTCTTGCCGTAGCGAAAATCTGCAATCAGATTTTCACGAAGGCCGGAAATTCTTCCGGAGGTTTCCGGCTCCTGCAGCCGTGAGTTTCCAACCTGCGAAGGAGTTGAAAACCTGTGGGGCAGACACAAATATTAATGGTAAATTATCCTGATAAAGTGATTTTTTTATATTTTTATCAATGATTTTAGAAAAATAAGATAAATACTATTTAATAATTAAAAACATTGACATATGAAATTAAAACTTTTCAAAACCATTGGTTTTCTTTTGTCTATGCTTTTTATCGCATTGATAACTGTTTTTGCTGAAGAGGATAATATTTTCACGCCGCAGAAATTGTTTGAGCTGAACACTGTGGTTGAAGTATCCATTTCGCCGGATAAGGGTCACATAGCATACACTTTGCTTGTGCCCCGTCCGTTTGATCATGATCCGGGCGGTGATTACCGCGAGCTGCATGTTTACAATGTGGCAACCGGAGAAAGCACCGGGTTGGTAACCGGTGAGCATAATGTTTTCTCCATTGGCTGGACGCCTCATGGTGATGCCGTTACATTCAGGGCTAATATGCCTGATATTGCCGGTGTTCAGATTTTTACTGTTGACCTGGAGGAAAAGGAGGTGGAACAGCTTTTTGAACACGACATGTCAATAAGGCAATATGAGTTTGTTGATGAAAACACTGTAGCATTTGTTGCATCCGAACCGGTGGCTCCCGAAACCCGTGAATTCAGGGATAAAGGTTTTAATATTGAGATATTTGAGGAAGAGTTGCAACATTTGAACCTTTATTTGAAAGATCTGAACAATGGTGAAACACGTCAGCTTACCGAAGGTGTTACTGTTTTTGATTTTGTAGTATGCCCGCATGGTAAGAGAGCTGCGGCGGCTATTGCACCAAAAAACCTTGTAGATCATTATTACATGTTTAAACGAATACATGTTGTTGATTTTGAGACCGGCGAAACGGAGCTTGTGATGGAAAATCCAGGCAAGCTTGCGACGCTTGCATGGAGCCCTGACGGCGAAAAGTTGGCGTTTCGTGCGCCCTCAAAGCGTGAAGATTCAGTGGAAGGAAGCCTCTTTGTGTTTGAAGTGCCTACCGATAAGAAGTTTGAAGACCTGCGCAACTATGTTGAAGGTATGGAATTATCCGTAATTGATATTGCATGGAAAGATAATAATACTTTGCTGTTTGCCGCAGAAGAGGGAGTTGATATCGTGTTGAGCGAACAGGCAATTGATGCGCCCGGCCGTACTAAATTAATAGAACCCGGCGATATCGTTTTCAGGAGATTCCAACATGTTGACGGCATGACAGCATTTGCCGGCAACACTCCGTCACATCCTTCCGAACTGTTCGTTTTTGATACGGAGACCAAAGAGCTTGATCGAAAAACAAATCATAATCCGTGGCTTGATGAAATAAATTTGTCAAAGCAACGCAAGGTTGAATATTTTGCACGTGACGAAATGCTGATAGAAGGAGTATTGTTGTATCCCCTGAATTACGTTGAGGGAGAAAGTTATCCGCTTATTACCTACATTCATGGTGGTCCGGAAGCTGCTTGCCAGAACGGATGGAATACACACTATTCAATATGGGGCCAGATTGCCACGGCAAGAGATTATTTTGTCTTTATGCCCAACTATCGTGCAAGCTCCGGACGTGGCGTTGAATTTACAATGACAGGCTATGGCGACCTGGTTGGAACCGAATATGAAGATGTTATTGACGGTATTAATTATCTTATTGAAATAGGTTATGTTGATAAGAACAGGGTAGGAATGGGCGGAGGTTCTTATGGCGGGTATTTTTCCGCATGGTCGGCAACCAAATATACAAACAGGTTTGCCGCATCGGTAGTGTTCGTAGGTATTGGCAATCAAATATCCAAACGTAACACAACCGATATTCCATACGAGGATTATTATGTGCACTGGGGTTTCTGGACACACGAGGATTATGAAAGGGTATATGATGCAAGTCCCGTAAAATATGCTCACCAAAGCAAAACCCCAACTCTCGTATTACATGGCACCGATGATCCGAGGGTGCATCCATCGCAAGGACTTGAAATATACAGAGCTCTGAAATTGCATGGTGAAGCTCCGGTTAGATTAGTCTGGTACGAAGGTGAAGGCCACGGTAACCGTATAAACCTCAACAGGTACGATTACCTCTTAAGAACAATGGAATGGTTTGACCATTACCTCAGACTGGATAAACCAAAAGATGAAATGCCGCCAAAGTATCTGGAGTATGGGTTTTAAATAAAATAAAGGTTCTATAACGATTTGTATGTGTAATGCCCTTATAATAATGCTTTGTTCCAATTCTATACCATCTTTTTGTTAAATGAATTATATCTGAATAATGGAATTAGTTTTTTTAATGGAGGATTCCGGTTATACAAAGAGCTCGCCTTCGGCGAGCTCGCAAGTTTGGTTCCTCACTCCACTTTTCAAAGGCCACCATAAGGCAACGAGATTTCTCACTCCGCTGTCGCTCCGTTCGAAATGACCGGACTATTTTTTGTTAGGGTGGCGGGGTGGGGGGAAGAAAGCGGGCGGCGCCCGCTTTCTTCCCCCCACTCCTTTTTTAAAAAGTATCCCGTCATTCCGAATGGAGTGAAACGGAATGAGGAATCTCCTTGTATAACCGGCAACCTTTTTTAAACGGGTGATTTTATACTATCTGATTTTTCCCCAACTTCTAAAATCAGAAATCGTTAACTTAGCGTGCCGACCAAAGAGAGACAATGACCGAAGGGAATAACATTGCGATCTCACGAACACCAAATAAAATAAAATGTTAAGTGAGTAATCCTTGTTTGATATTCAAATCAAAATAAAATGTCTGAAAAAATTAACTTTATGAGCAGAAACTAATTATCATTATTCAAACATGCCATTAATAAATATACCTCACCCTTATCTCTATTGTTTTATCATCATAAAAGTTAAAGCTGAAAGTTTCGAAATCAGGTTTTGAAAAGCCCCTGTGATAATGATTGGAAAAGCCGAATCCTTCTTTCGGGATGCCAAAGAAATTATACGCCATTTCACCATCTTCGTTCTCATCATCAAGCAGGGCAATGCCGTATTTGCCGGGGGGAATGCCGGTAAGTACAACCTTAAGATTATTATGGTGAATATTGTTTTTTGATACTGTTTTACTAATAAGAGGCATTTCTTTTTGGAAAGATTCGTTGTCGGTGAAAAATGCAAGACGAACTACACCAACATCATTTCTTAGGCCTTTTATATTTACACTGAGCTCCTGGGCACCAAGATTCAGACCAAGCATAATAAATATTAATGATAATCCAAGTCCTTTCATCATATGTTTAACCTTATGTTATTTCCTGATATTTTGGGTTACCCGTCACCCGTTGAGCGTTAGCGAAATCCCGACTTTTCGGGATTACTAGTTACTCGTCACCCAATCAAAACCGTTCAAGCGCGGTTGTCGAAAAATCACTTTCCTCCATATCGGAGCCGAGCTGGAATTGATTTACAACATATATTGATTTGCGCCCGTTTTGAACATTCTCCATCTCCATTTGATACGCAAAATAACTGCCATTGCTTAGTTTTCGATAATCAAAAATAGTCATTATCTTATGAAGCTCATCATGAAAGTCATAATATTTTACTCTATGAGTCAGGTAGCTGTTTTGTTCGATGTATGCAATCTGCCTTTTAAATCCGTTTTCTTCTGCTATTTCAGGTGTTTTGCATGTTGCTTCAATTTTCCAGCAATTTTTACCGTTTATTGTTTCTTCACCCAGGAGCTTATAATTAAAATCCTCAAGGTTGGGGGTGCTCATATCGGCGTTACTGAATTCAGACCCCATAAAACTACCGCCTTTTTCGCTGCTGACAATACGTCGCGTCCTGCGTAAAGAAGGCATATATATCCACATGTCGTCACCCTTATCATCATAGTCATATATAAGCATTGCAGTACCCCTGACATCCGGGGGAGACAGAAATCTTATCAGGGTTTTAAAAACATCTCCAAACTGTTTTGAAGCTACAGCGACTTCTCTTTCTCTCAAGTTTCCACGATTATCGTATATTTTTAGTGTGGCTGACATCTCAAATGCTTCAACATCTATTGCATTTGCAGCTTTTTCAGCAATTTCACGGGGGCTTTGTGAAAAAGAGCTGTTTACCCCGGTTATCAGTAACATTAATATTAAGAGTTTAATTTGCATAATTTTTAGTTTTTAGTGTTATTATTTAAATCAAGGAACTTCGGTTTTGTTAACACGGCAATTGCCGGCATAAGTATTAGTGCTCCCAGCATACAAAGCAGTATTGAAAAAATTATTAAAAATGCAAATGTTTTAAGAATTATCAATCCGGAGAAAAATAAAACCGCAAAGCCTATAAGCACTGAAAATCCATTTATAGTTATTCCTCTTCCGGTTGTTGTAAGGGCAGTATTTACGGCATCAATATGTGAACTGCCTTTGTTGCGTTCAAACTTTAGCCTCCAGAACAAATGTATTGTATAATCTACTCCAATACCTATGGCAATTGTTGAGAGCAGCGAAGTAGCAATGTCGAGTTCAATTCCGAGCCAACCCATCAATCCGAAGTTGCACACGAGGCAGATCAGCAGAGGCAAGCTTCCCAGCATACCGGCTTTGATTGACCGGAATATTATCCAAAGCAATATGGCAATAGCTGCCATTGCCAATATTAGCGAGTATATCTGGCCGCGTACTATTAATTCAGCCATTTCCTTTTCAAGCAAAGAATACCCGGCTTGCTTTGTGGCGTAAGGTGAATCCTCTATCAGTCTATCAATATGTGAAGTAACTTTTTTAAATTCATCTATATCCCTTGCTTTGAACTGGACATTTAAAAGAGCTTTGGTATAGCCGAAATCAACCAGTTTTTCCAAATCCTCAGGGTCGCTGCTCATATTGTAAAATTCAATATATTGGGCAATTGCCGAACGACTGCCGGGAATAGTATCATAAAATTCATCACCCGGATCATTCAAAGCTTTGCTGATTATTCTCAAAACCTTTGCTATTGATGTAACATTACCCACCATCGGAAGGTCTTTCACATTTCTTTCGAACCCGTCAATATCATGCATCACATCTGGGTCAACAATGTCTCCCTCAAATAAGACCGAGACATTTTTTGTGCCGCCAAAATGTTGATTTGCAATACCTGTTGAAGCTCTCATTTGATGACCTTTGGGCAACATTTCTTCGAGATTGATGCTCACTTTCAGATTAAAAGCCCCTGTGCCTGCAATAACAAAAACGGCAACAAAAACAAGTATAACAGTACGCGGATATGTTGTTGTGACCCTGCCCGTCAATGCAAGGAGCTTATTGATTATGGAACTGTTGTCTCCATTACTTTTGTTTTGCGGCTTTCCTTTGTTCATATATGACATCATAGCCGGAATGAACGTCAGGCTCAAAAGCAAGGAAAATGCAATCCCCGCCGACGTGACAATACCCATTTGTCTTGCAGGGATCATAATATGTGCGGATAATCCAAGAATGCCGATTATGGTTGTAAGCGCTGACAAAGTAATGGGCGTATTAAGAAGTGAAATTGTCCTTGAGGCAATTTTTTTCATGCTCCAGTCATGATGTTTGGCATTCAGCTCCTGGTAGCGTGTTATTATATGCACTCCATAATTATTGGCAATAGCTATTATCATGATAGGAACAAGCACGGCTATAAGGCTGAGCTCATATCCCAGCAAAGGCATCAAGCCCATTGAAAAAACTATTGACATCAGAACAACAGAGAAAGGCAGCAGAACACTCCTGAACTGGCGAAAAGAAATATACAGGAAAGCAATAATTACGAGTATGCCTAAAGGGAATAAAACGGCAAGGTCGCGTGTGGCTATTTTTTGAATTTCATACCTCAAATAAGGTAGTCCATTCATATAAACTTTTTCATCACCGGGATACTTTTGCAATGCTGAAAAAATCAAGTCAAAAGATTCATCATCCGGAACATCTTCAGCAGTGTTCAGCAGCATCATGGTGTATCTGAAATTTTCAGAAACCAGTAGCTTGTATGCAAGCTCATTGTCAATGATCTCATTGCGTAGATCTTCGATATCGTCTTTGGTGGTTGGAATTGTCTTAACAACAGGGTCAACCAGCATCATTCCACGTTCTCCGCGTATATACTTAGTTTCAAAAAGAGAGATCACATCATCAAACTCGCGCAGCCGGCCAAAATGTCTGCTGAGTTCACCGATCCTTTCAAGAGTGGAAGGATCAAGCACATCATCTGTTTCGAATAAAATGACTACAGGGTCATATTCTCCAAAAATATCCTCAACCTTATCCAGGTTGATTTTTGTTTCAATATCTTCGGGCAGATAATCCATCAGGTCAGGATTAATCCTCGCATTTCTCAGGGGCAACGCCATAAGCAAGGTTATGATGACCGGAATAATTACCAGCCACAAACGGTATCGTGTTATATATGTCTTTGTTTGCATTTTTTGCTATTTTTGAGTCTGCTCAAAAAACCATTTTTCCCGCAGATTCACCCCGTTGGATAAATTTATAAAAAACGGGAATTTATAAAAAGCATATATCCAAAGGGGTAAATCGCAGATTTTTGTTGATAAATATAATTGAATATCAAGGATTTATAATCTACGCTTACACTGTTGCATTAATTATTTTTGATGCACCTGCAAATTATTATCATTAAGTTTTATTTAACGGTTTATATCAGCGAAATCTGCGGGGACCAATATTTTGGACTTTTATATTGGACTTGCCATCATTAGTGTCCACTTTAATTGTTCTTTTGTCGTCTGTAAAGCTTGCTATTGCTCATTTTGCTACCGTTTTTTGTTGGTATCGATTTGAATTGAAAAACTATAAAAACCATCATAATTG
>PWJZ01000008.1 GCA_003559855.1 Bacteroidales bacterium | reverse complement strand
TAAAGCTAATTTTTGTATCTTTCGCTTGCATAAGTCTTCTTTTTTAGTGAGTAATTTATTTTGTTAATACAATTTTACTAAAAATATAGAAGACTTATGCTTTTTTACAAACATACTGCCTCCAGCCGCAAAAACTTCCAGCTACTAGTGTCAGAAGTTTCCACCTCCCGAAAGCGTTCGGAAATGGAAACCTACGAGTATATATTGATTTCTATTTAGTAATTTCTGCATACCTGTTTCTCCAAACAATTAGGCTTTTTACTTGTTTTACACATATAGATATAGATAAATAACTATATGTATGGGTTAAAGGATCAAAAACATTATGAAAGATAAGAGTGTAATTATTATAGGAGGGAAAATTTATTACATATGAATACAAAAAAATCTAATACTACTTTTAACTTTGATAACACCTATTTATTGTTGCCTTCAACTTTTTACAGCAAGGTAAGTCCTGCTGTGGTGCAAAACCCTGAAGTATTATTGTTTAATGATGCTTTAAGTGTAGAATTAGGTATTGAAGGCAAGCAAGATGAATCTTTTTCTCTTATCTTATCCGGAAATAAACTACTTGCAAAGTCCGCGCCCATAGCACAAGCTTACGCCGGACATCAATTCGGCCATTTCACCATGCTTGGTGATGGGAGGGCTATATTATTGGGTGAGCATGTAACGCCTGCAGGTAAACGCTTCGACATTCAGCTTAAAGGTAGTGGAATAACCCCATACTCCAGGGGCGGAGATGGTAAAGCCACTTTAAAAGCCATGCTTAGAGAATATTTGATAAGTGAAGCTATTCACTACCTTGGGATTCCAACCTCCAGAAGTTTAGCCGTGTTAAAAACGGATGACCCCGTTTTCAGGGAAGTTATTAATAAGGGTGCTGTATTGGCAAGGGTTATGAAAAGCCATATCAGGGTAGGCACCTTTGAGTATGCAAGTTACTTTGGCACAAAAAAGAATTTACAAGCCCTGACAAATTATACAATAAAAAGGCATTTTCCCGAACTATCAGAGGCTCAAAATCCCGCCTTAAGTCTTTTGGATAATGTAATGCGTTTGCAGATTGATCTGATTGTTGAATGGATGCGTGTTGGTTTTATTCATGGCGTAATGAATACAGACAACACTTCCATATCCGGTGAAACTTTTGACTATGGCCCCTGTGCATTTATGAATAGCTACAACCCGGATACTGTATTTAGCTCCATTGATAGCTACGGAAGATATTCTTTTGGCAACCAGCCTGAAATATTAAAATGGAACATGGCTAAATTGGCAGAGGCCTTATTGCCAATTATAAACCCTGATGAAAAAAAGGCAATCTCCTTGGCCGTTGAAACAATCAATAAGTTCGACAGCATCTATTCCGACAAGTGGTATAATATGATGTTTGCCAAAATCGGAATACAAGACCCGGAAGAAGAAGACACTTCTCTGATGGATGAATTGATGGATATAATGCTGAAATATAATGCAGATTATACAAATACTTTTGCAGGGCTTTTTTTGGATGACCTGTTGGATGATAATGCAGATTTCAAAAAGGCACTGCAGCCGTGGAAAAAGAAGTGGACAAATAGATTGGCTAAAAACAAAGGAGGTTTGGAATATGCCAAATCCATAATGAAAAAAACTAATCCTGTTTTAATACCAAGGAATGTGCATGTGGAAGAATCCCTGGAATTAGCTGATAAAGGGGATTTTTCTAAATTATATACGTTATTAAATGCCCTTCAAAAACCCTATGACTACAAAGAAGAAATTAATGAATTGCTTTTCACTGATTTGAAATTTGATAAAAAATATCAAACCTTTTGTGGTACGTAATTGGTGAATTTATTTTGGCAATTTACAAATGAACTACGAATGCGGCGGCGCGCCGGCCTGCCCAAACAGCGGGCCGTCCCGACTTTTTGTCGGGATGAATGCGATAAGGCTTAGAATTGCGCCGAAGGGGTTTATTTTTTAGCTGCAATTCTTGCCTTATCGCAGAGCGCGGGGTGCGGCGAAGCCACCATGAGCCCCGTGGGCGAATACCCTTTGTTTGGGCTTGATTTTTTGCTATCCCGTAAATACGGGAAAAAAAGTAGAAGAAAAATTTTTAAGAAAAGAGTTATTCTAAAATGTTATCCGGAAGCTGGAAGTCCCGCTGATGCGGGAGCTTCCAGTTCCTCCAGCCGCAAGGAATATCCAGCTCCCGAAAGCCTGCGGGTCTTGAAACTTCCGGTTAGTATTGCCCCAAAAAAATGAACCAAATTTTCCAAATGTTCAGAATATTAAAAATAATGAACATAACATTTGTATGTTAAAAAAACTGGAAATATATTTGCAACGCGTCCAGATAATCAAAAACAATGAACATGAGTAGCCGGCAAAAGTTCGACAGAAACACACCTTACAATCAGCTTCCATTACTACCAATCCCATCAGAAGTGATTGACAAAGAGATAATTTTAAAGTGGGGTATTGCTTCAAGGTTTTTAGCTGAGCTGAAAAGCAATATCCTTCGACTACCGAATCCCGGTATGTTGATAAATACGGTTTCGCTTCAGGAGGCAAAAAGTTCATCGGAGATTGAGAATATTTTTACTACCAATGATGAACTATACAGGGCAATATCCGATAAAGCGAATGAAGCAAATGCTAATCCGGCAACTAAAGAGGTTTTACATTACCGCGAAGCACTCTGGGCCGGATATAACGATTTGCTTATTAATGAAGTTTTGGATGTTGAATTAATAGTATCTATTTATCAGCGTATAAAAAACACAAAAGAAGGCATAAGGCCTCCTCAGTCACAGGTTTTTGTAAGAAGTGGAAACAGTGAGTTAAAACCGGGAGAAACTATTTATACACCTTCAAGAGGTAAAGTTGTATTAGAAGAAAAGCTGGATAATCTTATAAACTATCTCAATGATGGTATAGCTCGTGATGAAGACCCATTACTGAAAATGGCAATAGCTCATTACCAGTTTGAAGCTATTCACCCTTTCAGCGACGGAAATGGAAGAACCGGAAGAGTTATTAATCTTTTGTATCTTGTTAAGACAGGACTTTTAACTCAACCAGCTCTTTATTTTAGTAAATATATAATTCAAAACAAGGAGGATTACTATTTTCATTTAGCGGGAGTTACACAGCGAAAAGCATGGAAACCGTGGATTATTTTTATGTTGGACGCTGTAGAAAAAACTTCTGTACATACAAATCATTTGATAGATGAAATTATAAATCAAATGAAATCAACTTTGGAATATGGTAAAAAAGAAATAAAATGGTATAACAAGGAAGTTAACGAAGTGTTATTCTCTCAGCCATACGTAAAGCCAATAACCATAGGCAATGT
>PWJZ01000112.1 GCA_003559855.1 Bacteroidales bacterium | reverse complement strand
TTTACCGGCACCATGTTAAGATTCATTTTGCACACAGGACGTTTAAATGGACAAATGAAGCACGTGGAAAAGCAGCGGTACATGTTGTTATAATTGGGTTTTCTAATTTTGATAATACGGATAAATACATTTATGAATATGAAACTGTTAAATCGGAGCCGCACGAACGGAAAGTGAAAAACATAAATCCATATTTGGTGGAAGGAAGTGACACTGTTATTTTGAAAAGGAAAAAACCGATATGTAATGTGCCGTTTATTTCATTTGGCAGTATGCCAAACGATGGTGGTCATTTAATTTTAAATGATGAAGAAAAGAAAGATCTACTGGAAAAAGAACCTCAATCGGTAAAATTTATAAGGCCTTTACTAAGTGCCAGGGAGTTTTTCAACGCTACTAACAGATGGTGTTTGTGGTTGGAAAATATTAAACCTTCAGAATTGAAAAATAACCCTGAAATACTAAAACGTGTTCAACTTGTTAAAGAATATCGTATCAAAAGTAACCGTGAAGCAACTAAAAAATTAGCTGCTTTTCCTGCTCTTTTCGGGGAAAACAGGCAGCCGAAAACAGATTATATTCTTGTACCATTACATTCTTCTGAAAACAGGAAATACATACCGTTAGGATTGTTTTCAAATAATTATATCGCTAATAATTCAACAAGTGTAATTCCTAATTCTAATTTGTATCATTTCGGTATTTTAATGTCAGAGATGCATATGACGTGGGTAAATTATATATGTGGTCGTATTAAAAGTGATTTTCGATATTCAAATGAATTGGTTTACAACAATTATCCGTGGCCTGAAAATCCAACAGAAAGGCAGATGTCAGCAATTGAAAGTGCAGCAAAAAAAGTTTTGGATGTAAGGGCTGAATTTGATGGCAGCAGCCTTTCCGACTTGTATGATCCTATAGCCATGCCCCCCAAACTTGTAAAGGCACATCAGGCTTTAGACAAAGCCGTTGACAGGGCGTATCGACCACAACCATTTACTAGCGAAACAAACAGAATAGAATTTTTATTCGAACTTTACGAAAAATATACCGCAGGGCTGTTTGCTACGGATAGGAAGAAAAAGGGCAGGAAGAAATCAAGTGATTGAACCAAAAAGCTAATAATTATATGTTATGGAATATTTACTTCGCGCTTATACCTTTAATGCCCCTGAGATCAAGATAACTCAGAAAGAGTATAATGAATTGGAAAAAGCACGGAATATACTTTTTTATGCATTAGCAATTGAGGAAAAATATGAATTAATTATTTCAAATTACCTCGATTTTGAAAAACAGATACTCAGCACATCTTATGATACTATGGTTCGCTCAAATATTGATTATAATTGTTTTCATGAAACACGTTTGTGTTTCAATGTAAGACTTGCTAATATACTTACAGTCGTTAAGTTATATATTGATCAAATAAAACAAAACATTAAAGAGTGTATTCCGAATGATTCCAAAGCAGCTAATAAAGTAAAGAACTTATTTTGTTATGAGTATGGCAAAAGCAGAGATTATCGTTTTATGGAAGCTTTAAGAAATTATGTTCAACATTGTGGATTACCAGTACACCAAACCCAGTCAGGAGCAAGACGAACTTCATTAGAAGATGATAATTTATTAGAGTATTATATCGAAATGTCTTCACTTCGCAGACATTTAGAAAAGGATTCCAAATTTAAAAAGGAAGTTCTCAAAGAGCTTGATGATAAAACAGATTTAAAAATGGCTACGAGAATTTATATAGAGTCAATAAGCAAAATTCATGACTCTGTGAGAAACATGATATCTGAGTCAGTATCAAAAGCCAGAGAAGTAATTGAAAGAGCACATAGTGAATATAAAAAAGTTTATAAAGGAAACATGGCTAATTTGAGAGCAGTAAAAATGAAAGGTGAGGATCAAATATCTTTTATTCCTTTATTATTAGAGTGGGATAATGTCAGGATTTTACTTCAGAAACGAAATAAAAAACTCAAAAACCTAAGCAAGAGATATGTAACAGGTGCTCTTAAACAGGGTAAATAAATAAAAAGAATTGAATGAAAATAAAGTGCATATAAAAAACAACTATAAATCTGAAAAACAATTTATTATATTTATAATCAGTTTGTTTAATTAAGTTTTTTGCTAAAGTCATGCAGGTTTGGTATCACCACCTTCCATGAAGAACACAAGATTAAGTGGAAAAAAACAATTATCGGTTTACCCGACTGACGGATTATTGGAATATACCATTCAAGATACCAGGATAAGCCATGCGAAGATCGCCGGAGAGACGCGCCGGAAGGCGCGTCTGTACAGGGCAGCATGTGGATGAGGGGAGACGTGCCGGGAGGCACGTCTCTACCGGGGACAGCAAGGTTTGCGATAAATTTTAGCGGATTATAGTTGATTTTTTTTGGAAATTATTTTAGTGATTTTGTAATTTGCGGTGGATTTTTATTCAATGCCCTGGAGAAATGAAAAAAGATGATTTGTATTTCAATGGTAAATATCGCATTCCTTCATCAAGGTTAAAGGGCTGGGATTAGAGGAACCCGGCTTTATATTTTGTAACCATTTGCACAAATAAAATGATCCCATTTTTTGGGCATATTGAAAAAGGTGTTATACAATTAAACGAACTGGGACAATTTGCCTTTGATTATATTCAAGGGATCAACACTAATAAAGATAATGCCCGGCTCATTATCCATGTGGTTATGCCCAATCACGTGCATGCTATAATCAAACTAAAAAATAAAGTATCAGCTAAGAAAGCCAATAAATTCGGCCCTATATTGCCCGGCTCTTTATCTTCCCTTATAAATCATTATAAAGGAAGGGTAACCAAATACGCAAATAAAAATAACCTGCCGTGGAATGGCTGGCAGGAACGCTTTCACGACCATATCATCCGAGATTTTGCCCAATACGAAAAAATCCATGATTATATCGCCACCAATCCACGAAATTGGAAGTCCGACAAATATTTCCGTCACTGAACGTTCTGTAGAGATGTGCTTCCCGGCACGTCTCCATTTATACAGCATGATAATTTGTACAGACGCGCCTGCTGGCGCGTCTCTCTCTTGCTTTTCGACCATTTTGATCTTATCAGCTAATTCATAATATTCAGGCCATTAGCCACGATATTTTGATTAAACTGCAAAGCTGCCAAAAACAACCAAAAAGCTGCACTAGCAGCGATATTATGGGATTAGAATGAAAAAGAATGCAAAAACACCAAAAAGCCGCATAGCGGCGAAAGTATGCTTGAAAGACAAAAAATCAAACCGCCAAACATAATTACCCCATCACAAACAATATTATTACCTTTCCTGTAAATTTTTTATTTATTTTTGATACAGAAAACCAAACACGAATAATTATGAGCAAAGT
>PWJZ01000111.1 GCA_003559855.1 Bacteroidales bacterium | reverse complement strand
TCCTGATAATCAATTATATTTATCAGCGAAAATCTGCGATTTACCCTGTTGGATATTTGCTTTTTATAAATTCCCGTTTTTTATAAATTTATCCAACGGGGTGAATCTGCGGGAAAAATACTTTTTGTAGAGAAGGCTCAAAATTAGAAAAGTGTTATAATTAACAATACATGTTAATTATTTGTTGATAAGTTAATGGTATTTAAATACATGGATTTATTATCTTTATACTCATGAAAAACAAGAGAAATAAATTCAAGCCGTATCAGCAGAACCAAATAATGGCTCTGCCACCCACCATTGACGGGTTAATTCCCGAGAATCATCCGGTAAAGACTGTTGACCAGGTAATTAACGAGATAGCCATTGATCCTTTGATAAAGAAATACAAAGGAGGTGGTTGTAGTAGCTATAATCCACGAATGCTTTTAAAAGTATTGGTATATGGATATTTAAATAACATTTACTCGTCAAGTAAATTAGAAAAAGCTATACGTGAAAACATACACTTTATGTGGTTAGCCGGCATGGCCAAGCCTGAGCATAATACAATTAATCGATTTCGTACTGACAGACTTAAGGGTGTCATTAAGCATGTATTCAGTCAAGTTGTTTTATTTATGGCAGATCAAGGTTTAGTTGATTTACGCAAGGTGGCATATACTGATGGTACTATGATTGAAGCAAATGCAAACCGCTATAGTTTTGTTTGGGGTAAAAATATTACCAGGTATCGTGAGAACATTGTTAAACAATTAGAGGAGCTCTGGCAATACACGGAAAAAGTTGCAGCCGATGAATTGAAGGACACTGCACCCAACAATTTTGAAAAAATAAGTCCGGAAGAGGTTAAAAAGGTTGTAAACAAGATTGATACTGTGCTCAAGGACAAACCTAAAGACAATAAGACAAAAAATAAGCTGAGAACAGCTAAAAAAGAATGGTCTGAAAGAATAGCTGCTTATGATAAACAAAAACAGATTATGGGTGAACGAAACAGTTATTCCAAAACTGATACTGATGCTACTTTCATTCGTTTGCCCTGTAATTTCTAAAAAATGATTTCCATATATATGCTTTAGAACAATTAGCCATTGGCTTAATAATACTGGAAATTTAATTGATATTTTTTCCAGTGATCAAATGATGTTGTTAAAAAGTAAAGATAGTTTATGCGAAAGTTCTTTACGTGAGTATATATGTATCTTTTGAGGTTTAACAGCAAGTTGATTTTCAATGTATTTTTTAAAAGTATCTTTCAAAACTTTCATCAACAGTTCTTTTTGATTAAACGGTATTATCCATCCTGACGCTGTTTTACGGATAATTTCCGCAACGTCGCTATTTTCAGGGCATATAGCAAGAATAGGTTTTCCTGAAGCCAGGTAATCAAATACTTTTCCTGTTATGATATAAGATGCATTTTCAATACGATTTATACAAAGCAACAATAGTGCGGCTTTTTGGTGCATGCGGGGAATTTCGGTATGCGGCACATACTTATTGAGCTGAAGATAGGGCTTCAAACCTGCTTTCTCAATGCTGCCGATAACCGACAGGTCGGTTTTGCCGACAAATGTCAGTTCCAATTTTTGCCTGAGCAATTGGTCTTCTCTTAGCAGGTCCCTGAGGGCTTCCCAGAGCTCAGGGGGATTTTGGTCAGGTAAAAAGCTGCCTGTGTACATAATAGAAAACTTGTCAGCTTTTTGTGGGCTAATATTATCATAATCAGCCTGGTCAAAGCCATTTGTTATCACTTCTACCGGGGTGCGCGTCATCTTTTTAAAATCCGATTTCATTGTATTTCCCACGGTAATTATCCGATCGGCCTTGTCGAGACAGGTTTTTTCAAGTTTTTCGTGCCGTTTGCGTGCGTATTTTGATAAGCCGAGGTCTTTAAAATAATATATGCCTGTCCATGGATCCCTGAAATCGGCAATCCATTTGATATTTATGCGTTTCTTCAAGCCCAGCGCGATAAGATGCATACTATGAGGCGGGCCTGTTGACACGATCAGATCGACCTTGTTTTTTTTGAGTAATTTGATTAAAAAACTTATTGAAGGCTTGATCCAAAACATTCGTGCATCGGGAATAAACAGGTTGCCGCGCAACCACCGCGAAAATTTCTCAAAACGACTTCTAACCGGCGATTCGTTTAAAAAGCCTGCCTGAATCTTCTCGGATCTCCTTTTACCGGTAAAAAGCTTATAAAATTTGTAAGGCTCCCATATCGGATTTCTGATAACAACAATTCTGCCCTTTGGCATATTTTTCATAAGCGAATTGTCTTGTTCAGGATATTCCGGATTTGATGGTGTGTAGATTATCGGCATCCAGCCATTTTCAGGAAGGTACTTGGCAAACTTAAGCCAACGCTGCACTCCTGCTCCACCACAGGGCGGCCAATAGTATGTTATGATCAATACTTTTTTCACTCAGTTATTTTATGCTTTTGACAATATTGGCATTATAGTATTAATGACCGGCAATAATGTACTAATTAGAGTCTGTCTATAAAGTCAAACTTTTATCTATAATTGAATAATGAAATAACAAATCTCAAACAAATTTCAATTTTCAAAATTTCAATGACCTAAACAAGCCGAGATTGTTTGAAATTTTGAAATTGGAGTTTGGAATTTACCCCGTTAAATGTTTTTTTATTTAACGGGGTGAATTTGATTTTTGTAATTTGCTATTTGGTGCTTCTTTAAATTTTAGTTTGACATTAAAGACAGACACTAATTAATATCAACATCAGTTAAAATCCGCCTGATCCGCGTTCTATTCATTCTTTTCTTTTAAGTAATATGCATTATAAACTTCTTTTCCGATAAATCCGACTATCAACAACACCATTAAAGCACTGAAGGCAAATGCTATACGCTCGCCCTGGAAATATGATACGGGTTCAAAACGGAATTCTATTTCATTTTCACCGGGAGGCAACACCATTGCACGCAACACATAATTAACCCTGAAATGAGGTACAGGCTGGCCATTAACAAAGCTTTTCCATCCGTCAGGGTAATATATTTCAGAAAACACAGCTAACTGTTCACTGTTTGCCTTGTATTCATATAGCAGCTTATTCGGCTGATAATGTACAAGCTCAATATCAGCCGGGCTATCGCGGTTAAAGTCTTTTCCTTCAACATATTGCGCAAAACGCTTGTCAATGACAGCTTCGTTTTGAGGATCAAAATCATCAAGTGCAAGAATTTCCTGATCAGCATTTTCCACTTTCGTAAAATCATTTACAAACCATGCATTACCCAGGGCATCGGGGTTATATACCGCCTTTTGCTGCCGGTCATCGCCCGCCACAATATAGTAACGCGTATTGAGCATATTGTCAACATCCCTGTTATCTTGAGTCAGATGAAAATCTATCACTTCCTGGTAACGCTGGAGCTTGGCTCCGTGATAACCACCCAGCGAAAAATGAAAATATGAAGTGGTGCTCTCATTGAAAGTATTTACAGCTTTATTGAAAACCCTGAAATTGGGATCGGGGTCTTCAAGTATTTCCAGGTTAGCCTGTGTGGGTCGTATAGGATTTTCCACTATCCTTTTGGGTTTAAAATCATCAGTATTCAGATAGCGGCGGTTTATCGCCCACATATCCACCAGGATAAGCAATGTAATGATCGCAATAAACAAAGGTTTTCCGATCTTTTTCCGGGTAAAGACAATAAGTGTGATCAGTGCCAGTGCCATAAAGACAATACTCCTTATTGTATCGGCTCTGAAAACAGCTATTCTTGCACGTTCAAGATTATCGACAAATAATCCTATTTGAGCAGCTGCCTGCGGGTCGGCCTGCGTTTGAGCAGCTATCATTTCCATCTCATTCTGACTGATAAAGCCAAAAAACAATCGTGGCGCAACATAGAACAAAAATGTCAGCCCCAGGGTCAAACCCACTGCCAGTAAAAATTTACGGTCTCTAATATTAATGACCTCCGGGGTTTCAAAGATCCTCTGCAATCCCTTAAAAGCAATTAATGGTAAACAAAGCCCCGCTATGACAAGGGTCATTGACACTGCCCTGAACTTGTTGTACCATGGAACGTAATCTATGAAAAACTCGGTTAGCGGCATAAAATTCCTGCCCCATGATAAAAGAACCGACAATATAGCAGCTATCAGTAAAGCCCATTTCAGCCGGCCTTTAAACAAATATAATCCCATAGCGAAAAACATAATTACAATAGCGCCAACATAAACCGGTCCTGAAGTAAAAGGCTGGTCACCCCAGTAATGGTTCCATTGTGTAACGGTACTGCGCATCCTTGGGTCGACCTGTTCCAATGCCCTTTGGCTTTCACCCAGTGCTCCCGTAGCACCACCCTTAATATTGGGTATCATCAATGAAAATGTTTCACCAATGCCATAGCTCCATTGTGTAATGTATTCTTTTGACAAGCCGTCTGACACTTCCCTGTCGGCTATTGTCAGCTCAGTACCGCCACGCATGGTATGAGGTGCATAGGAGTATGTTGACCAGATATTTCCTATATTAACACCTATTGCAAGTATCAAACCTGTTATCAATATTGCCACCGGCTTTAAAAACCCTTTGACAAGCTCTTTGTTTTTGATCGTCTCATAAAGTTTAAATAATCCGTAAATGACAACAATAATAAGCAGGTAATAAGTTATCTGATAGTGGTTTGCAAAGAGTTGCAGCGACATGAATATGGCAAACAACAGCCCTCCTTGCAAGTAATTACCCCTGAAAGTGTAAATTATTGAAGCCAGCACAGGTGCCATATAGCCCATTGCAACGGCTTTAGAATTATGGCCCGCTTCAAGGATAATGAAGTTGTAGGAAGCAAAGGCAAATGCTATTGCCCCGGTTACGGCTATCCAGGGGTTAACCCGCATAAGGAGAAGCAAAATGAAAAACCCGGCAAAATAGAGAAAAATCATGTCAGCCGGGCGCGGAAGCCATAAGGTCATTATGTTGTGAAAAAAATTAGAAATATTCGATCCATAGATAACCGATATCTGGAAAGCCGGCATACCCCCAAACATGGAATTTGTCCAGAGAGCCTCTTCGCCCGTTTCTTCACGAAACTCGCGAATTTCCTGTGCCATACCGGCCCAATTCACTATATCAGGCTGCAACAAACGCTTACCCTCAAGAAAAACCGGATAAACATAAACAAACGTAAGTACCAAAAATATGCCTATGGCTACAGCATATGGAAGCCACTTTCTAATATAATGCCTGCCGGTTAACTGTTCCATTATTTTTTCTTTTTTGATTTTGATCCTGAAATATCCTTATCTTTTATTTCCTTAAAATCAACATATTCTCCAATATCATCCGAAGATACCTTTTTTTTACCCTTAATATTAATGTGCACATCCTCCCTTTCATCCGAACTTTGTTTGGAATGCCCCCTTTTGGAATGATCTTCGCCATAAAACTTTTTTCTCTGTCTTTCTATAAATTTTCTTAAAAGCCAGGGCATAACATACATTGTGATCAATCTGAAAACCAAATAAATAAGTATGAATATTCCTATTATCCGCAGTAAAGTCATAAAAAAACAGAATAATAATAAACAAAAATAAAAATAATATAGTAAGCTCTTAATTTAAAATCCCAAACCCAGCACTCCGGATCCAAAATTACAAAGCAACGGCCGGCAATTTCCGTTTTACATACGACGGCGGGCGGCTGTTTGTCGCAAGCCACCGAACCCATCATCCATCAAACAAAAAAGCCGTTACATTACATATAACGGCTTTGTAATATAAAAATTTAACGTGAATCTTATTTATATGATTTTTCGCTCGATGCAGATAAATTTTTTCTTCCTTTAGCCCTTCTTGCAGCCAGTGTTTTTCGCCCATTGATCGATTTGGACCTGTTTCTGAATCCGTGTTTGCTTATTCTTCTTTTTCTTGATGGTTGATATGTTCGTTTCATTGTTGTTAATATTTTCTTATTTACTATTTGCTATCGGATAAATCCATAACCTCTGTTATAAAATCAGGGACTTGTTTCCCATAATTTTTTAGAAGCGCAAAGATAACCATTTTTTCTTAAAAACCAATGATGAAATAATGATGCTGTTTTTTCTTGTATTCTGTTTTTCTGTCAAATTCAAAAATATTGTTTTACAGTTATTCTGCCACCTGTATAATTGCATTTTTCATGTTTCTTTTACGGGGTATTATTCCACAAACTTTTTATAATGTTCATAAAGTTCGTAAATAGTTTCCACAAAAATGACTGGTTCCAATCCTGTGGCATAGCCAAAATTCACCATTTCCATATTATAATAATCCGGATTAGATTTTTTGATCATAAAGCGTTCCACATTGTTTTCCCATATATCCGGGTTGGCATCAAAGGCTTTTGCCAGCCGGCGTGCGTCTTGAACATGTCCTTGTCCTACATTATATGAAGCTATTACGAATTTTTTGCGTTCTTCTTCATTTTCGATATGTTTTTCCCAATAATCATCCAGCCATATCAAGAACCTTACTCCTGCCTGTATGTTCTGTAGCGGGTCATCCGGGTTTTCAGCCCCGAATTCTCTGGCTGTACGGGGCATCAGTTGCATCAATCCTCTGGCACCTGCCCATGAGCGTGCATCAGGTTTGAACTGTGACTCCCGGTATATAAGCGCTGCCAGCATACGCCAGTCCCATCCGAGTTTCTCTGCGCCTTCACGCAACAAGTCATCATAAGGTGAAATAGCATCTCCCGTTATGGGGAAATATTCACTGGCATAGCGTGAGCGAAAGGCACGGCGATCCTCGTAATATTTGTTGTAAATGACATAATAATCTGCATGATCCTGCGCAGCGGTAAGCCACTCATTGATAGCCTCAAGCAATAAAGGTGAAGATGGACGTACCGCCCAGGCCACCTGCTGGGGAAGACTTACAGGTGTTTGTATGTCAATATCACGGTAGTATGCAGATTGTATATGTGCAATATTTTCATCTGCCACGGTAAAGGCTATGGAGTCTTTGGCAACCTGGTGTATGAGCTCTTCGGTAGCAACATCAGGGGGTGCCTCAACAATGTTTATATCCTGCCCTATCTCCATAGACAGGTTGTTTAAACGACTCACATAAGCAGACCCGCGCCTTACATGTATCGTTTCACCCCCCAACTCAATGGGGCTGCGGATTAACATGTTTTCGATCTGATGCAGCTTCATCTGACGCCAGTTATCAGGTTTACGTTGTACCAGAACCTGGCGGGTAACATTCATGGGCCAGGTAAAAGCCAATCGCTTACGTCTTTCGGAAGTCACCGTCAAACCATATGCTATCATATCACCCTCGCCGCTTTCAAGCAACCCTATCATCTCTTCAAAATCCCTGGCAAGCTTAATCTTTACAGGTATATCCAAATTATCTCCAAGCATTTTAAGCAATTCATACTCATAGCCCATCGGCTCACCACGATATATAAAATATGAAATGGGGCTGTAACTTGTTATAGCTATTAAATGACCCCTCTCTTTTATGTCCGGCAAGTCAATGTGTTCATGGTCCGGCTTGCAGGTTGAAAAAATTAAAATAATAAATGAATAAAAAAGAAATTTAACATATAAGTAACGCATAGTCAATTAAGTTTAGCCGTTCTCAATATCAAAGCTATAAATTTTTGAATAAACCACCAAACATTAGCACTAAATATTAAATAGTAAAGCCATTCCAAAACTTCCTTTTATTGATCAAACTCAATAAAAATACAACTGTTTCTATTTCTAACAAAGTGGTGCCAAATTCAATTATATAAGAAAAGTGCATGTTTTCGAACAATTAAAATAAACACAGAACGTAAATGATTGCCTGCCAAATTCTTATTGCAAACCCAAAAGCCACGCCGTGGCGGCCTGTTAAAAAACTGTAAAAAGAACAAACCGAGAGCCCGACAGCCCTTATAAGGCTATTACCGTTATTTATTGCATTTATTACGAATACAATCGGGCAACTCCCGCAAAAATCGGCACTTCAGGTTGCCACTGCGTAGCTTTATAAAGATAAATTCTTAACCGGACACTAATGGATTTTTAAATTAATTATTTTTAAATTTGTTAAAATAAAAATTTGCATCTTTGACTTGGTTTCAGGAAAAAATCAAATATTTTGTATAACTAAAAAAGTATTCCGCTATGAAAAAACTAATTATCACTACAAACAAAACCATGATGCTTTTATCGGCATTATGTCTGTTAACGATTTCGTTATTAATTGGTTGTCAGGGACAACCCGAAACGAATGAGAATGAAAAAGAGCCGGTAAAAGAAATTATGGAAGACAAGGGTAAAGAACCATGGGCATTTGATATAGAAGAAGCTACCATCGACAACGATAATTATCGTATTGCAGTATGGTCGGGAGAGTACATGCAGGTGGTTTTAATGTCTTTAAAGCCCGGTGAAATTATTGATTTGGAAGTACATCATGACCATGATCAATTTATCAGGGTTGAACAGGGCGAAGCCCGTATCCTTATGGGTAAAACCGAGGATGATCTTCCATTTGACAAAATCGCAAAAGATGACTGGGCGGTGCTTATACCTGCAGGATACTGGCATAAATTAGAAAACACCGGCGATACTGGCCTTAAGCTATATACTATTTATGCCCCACCTGAGCATGCTGCGGGCATACTTCATGAAACCTATGAAGAAGCTGAAGAGTACCATCATCATCATGAGCATTAATTGTTTAATATAGTAAACGGTTTAAGGGCATAGGGCTTTAAGCTCTGTGCCCTCAGCCAAATATTATCTACCCCCTACTCCATCATTTCCAGCAAAAGCATATAATCGTCCTGATCTATCTCATAATTAAACCCCGATACTTTGTTCTTTACCATTACGTCTGTCACTTTTTCTTTTACATCTTTAGCGGAAATATCGACACCTAATTGTGAAAGCTTCACAGGCGCATCCATGCCGCTGAAATATTTTTCAAACCTATCTATAACGATATCGGGATTTGCATGGTTAAATAATCCTTTGCCCAGTTGGCCGATTCTTTTAGGAATACGGTCTTTGAAAAGTTTAAACCATGCCGGGTAAGCTATTGATAAAGATGCCCCGTGGGGAATGTCGTATATGACCGACAGCACATGACCAATAGCATGAAC
This sequence comes from Bacteroidales bacterium, assembly GCA_003559855.1. Lineage (GTDB taxonomy): Bacteria > Bacteroidota > Bacteroidia > Bacteroidales > UBA7960 > PUKZ01. Next base: position 30,669 of record PWJZ01000111.1, on the reverse strand, counting down.
TCCCCAGTCATGACCTTTCCTGCCCCAGGCTGTCATTCCATTCAGGGCACATGTTGCTGCAAACATGATCTTTTCGCGAAGCTCATGATTCTTGAGGTCATTCATAAGTTTTGGACCATATTCAAAAGCCTCATCAATGATGTTTAAAGTAAACTTGTCGGTGAGTGTTGAATCACCATTTCCAAAAAAAGCTTCAAGTGCGTGGGCGACAAGGTCAACTATGCCGTATGCTGTATAATTAGCAGGTACTGTAAGTGTATATGAAGAATCCAAAAACGAATGTTTCGGAAACATCAGGTTGTTTTTAAAGCCAACTTTTTTCATAAGCTTGTTGTTTTGTATTACGGCATTGGCGTTCATTTCGGTACCTGTAGCGGCGAGGGTCAATACTGCCAGCAATGGTATGCCTGACAGGGGTTTTACGGCACCCTCAACAAGCTCCCATGCCGGCCGTTGGCAAGGCACAGCTACGCTTATTACCTTGGCACAATCTATCACACTCCCGCCACCAACAGCTACTATCATATCAACATTCTCCCTGCGGCCCAGATCAGCAGCACGGTCAGCATCCTCAACTACAGGGTTGGGCCTGATGCCCGTATATTCAACAATCTCTATTCCGGCTTCATTCAAACTACCCGCAGTATCATCATAGGCACCGTTGTGCTTTACCGAACCCCTGCCATAAACCAAAAGCGCCTTTTTACCATATTCAGACGCAGATTTACCTGTTTTTTCAACTACACCTTTTCCAAAATGTAGTTTCACAGGATTGTACATTACAAAATTCTCCATAATTACAGATTTATTGTTTTTATCGGTTTAATATATACTAAATTTCACCATCGTCCGGTTAAAATATTAAAAATCTGATACTTCTTCCTACTATCAGTCATTACGAATATAAAAAAATTAAGGGATTATATGTTTTTATCGAGCCACTAAGTGTCCGGGAACATTAGACTTCAAAACAAATAACCCAGCAAAAAGTTATGTAAAGGTTTTTTTACTTTCGAGGCTGACACAAAATTATTAATAATTTTTTTCTAATAAAAATTGCAAATAATGAGTTTATAATACAACTCCCAATAACAGTAACGCAGAGCAACGCCCTATGTGTAAAGCATACTGTTTCTTAAGCCCTGAAAGGGTGAAAGCAGTTTATATTATTTATAGTCACCATGTTTTCGGGATTGTTAAGCTACCAAACTGAAAACAGACAACTTTGCAAAGTGTTATATAGGAGACTTCATGACACCAGGCATAAAAACTGATAATCTGCACTTTATTCTTAGAGTTATTTCACTTTGTTCAAAACAAGCTTCCAGTTCCCGCCCTGTATGATGTTTTGTTAACTAAAAGCATATACATTAAATACATATATCCGACGGGATAAATCTGCCAAAAAAAAATTTAAAAAATTAAATCTCATTTTTTATTATTTTTGCGTTCCGATTTTTAGAATACAGATCAAAAAATTAACTATGGCAAAAACCAAATCAAAAGGTACGATAGGTATTTTAACCGGTGGCGGTGATGTGCCGGGATTAAATCCTGCAATCAGAGCAATAACTATAAGGGCTTTGCGTGAAGGTTATCGTGTAATAGGTATTCGCAGGGGATGGGCAGGGCTTATGGAAATAATCCGCGACAAAGATGCCGATAACAGTGATAACTATACGAATCTGAGCGAAGATACTGTTAATAAAGCAGGGCGTACCGGCGGCACTTTTTTGCATACCAGCCGCACCAATCCTTCTCAAGTAACAGCCAAAGCAGTGCCGGAGCACCTCAAAGACAAATACAATAAGGAAAAAAATGATTTAACCAAAGAAGTGTTGAAAAACATTGGCTTTTTGGGTATAGATTACCTCATACCTATAGGAGGGGATGATACTCTGAGTTATGCAGTAAGGTTATACAAGGAAGGCGTTAGGATTGTAGCCATACCAAAAACGATGGATAATGATGTTCCCGGCACCGACTATTGTATCGGCTTCAGCACCTGTGTTACAAGGACTATACATTTAACTAACTTGTTAAGGACGTCGGCAGGCTCTCATGAACGTATACTTGTTATAGAAGTTTTCGGGCGTTATGCCGGGTTTACTGCATTGCTTCCAACAATGGCAGGTGCTGCCAACAGGTGTGTGATACCTGAATATAAATTCAATATCGAGCATCTTACCGAGTTGCTGATATATGACCGGAGGAATACTCCCAGCAATTACTCCGTAGTATTGGTGTCGGAAGGTACAACTTTCGAAGGTGTTGAAATGATGTTCAGAAGTACGGAAAAAGATGCTTACGGACATGCAAAGCTAGGCGGAATAGGCGATGCCATTTCAGCCAAAATAAAGGAAATCTCACCCAAGTACAACAACAATCAAAGAATAGATACCATCAATCAACATCTCAGGTATTTGGTACGTTCGGGAGACCCTGATTCAATCGATTCCATAGTACCCATGGCTTACGGCAACCTGGCACTCGACCTTGTACTTGGCGGATTCCATGGAAGACTGGTTATCCTGAAAAACGGACGATACGATAACATGCCTGTAGATATTGTCGCAAGCACCAATAAATTAGTCAATGTTGAAAAACATTATAACACCGACAGGCTAAGACCGGTATATGAAAGTTTTGTTGATAAACCGTTGTTTTTGATCTGAACGGTGTTCGTTTTGTAATGAATCCTACAACCTGCAACCGGCAAAATGAAATTTGCAATTATTAACAGTCAATAACTCTTTAGTTATTCCTGCTTAAGTTAATGTCAGCAAAACCACTATTGCATTACCGGATTTACATCATAACCCCTGTCGCGAAGCAATTTTATCACCCCTTCTTCTCCCGGCAGGTGTCCTGCACCAATACCAATAAAAACGGATTGTTCGTTTATCAGGTCTTCGATACGCGGTATCCATATTTTGTTTCTCTCTTCCATCATCTCACGGGTAAACCGTTCAATCTCATCATATGAAGAACTTTTAATGTCTTCCAGAAGCTTATTGATACTTTGGTTCAGGTAGTCGGATACCATAATGTTAAATTCAGACTTCTTTTGATCATACTCTTCAATATACTCCATAAGCAATGTTGCCTGTTGTTCATATGAAAGATGTCTGAAAACACTGAATTGCTCATCAACTTCTTCCAAACCCCTCACAGGAATATCATAATCGGTTGCCTTTCTGACCAGGTAATCTTCATAGCTTTTGGGAGTGCAACCGATCATACGCGGGTAGATCATAGAACTGAGGAATATGGGTTGAACCTGCGACAAAGTCTCCAGGTTAACGCCAATACTATCCTTGAAAAAATTTTTCACTCGTCTGTAATCATCTTCATCAAAAAGGTCTTCAAAACGCTGCCCCTCCCCCATTATCATGCTTTGCCGTATTTCCTCCGTTACTTCAGGATCAGTAATATCAAGCTCTACGACAATTTTGCCGGCTTGTTTCAATGCTTCTTCCACGCCCGGGAAAACATAAAAATCTTCAGGACAGATCATATGAAGCGTACCGAAAATCCATGACTTTTTCTGAAGGTCTTTGCCCGTTATTTCCCAAAGAACAGCATCGGCAACCTTCTGATATGATTGTGCATGAGCAGTATTGATTAAAATCAGAAAAAAAAGAATTGCGAAAATTGATTTAGAAATTGTTTTTACCATAACAAAATTTATTTTTAAGGTATATTGGAAACCCCATGCGGCAGAATCTGTTAAGATTGTGTTCGTGTTTTAAAAAAATCGGGGTTTCATAGCTAATAGTTTATAAAATTCAATGATTTGCTATACAAAGATAATAAGCCTGAAATCATTCTAACCGGAAATAAAAAAATATCCCGCCAATTTAATCTTAAGGAATAATTTTTTGTATTGCACACATAATTAAAATTTTAAAACCTGATTTTATTATAAGGTTAGCAATGTTTTGATAATTGAAATTTGTTGAAGTTTTGCATAAACAAAACCTCTTTTTGTTTTGTTTATTAAGTTACTTATTCATATTTTTGATCAGGTTTTCTAATTTAATAACCAAAATTCTAACAAAATGGACTTCTTGTATGATTTGTTTGATTATGTTCTTATTGTAGGTATATTGGCCTATATTTCGGTTATATTTTCATTTTTGACAGGAAAACAAATACTGAAGGTTAAATTCAAAGTTCATAAGGTATTGGGTTTTACATCTCTTATCGGGGCTTCAATTCACGGATTGTATATGCTTATCATTAATTTTATTTAAACAATTAAAATAACAAATTACAATTTTACAAAAAATGAGAGAATTAATTGCTTTGATTGCTTTTTGTATTTTTCCTGTTTTTCTTTTTGCTCATTCACCTCGCGAAGTAACATTGAAGTATGAGAAGGATAACGAAAGGGAAATACTTAAAATTCACATTGACCACAGTGTTAGAAATGTAGAGCGGCATTATGTCGAGTCGGTAACGATTAACATTAATGATGAAGAGTTCAGGGTGCTGGAATTTACAAGTCAGAATTCTTCTGATTCGCATGATATAAAGGTTGATCTTCCGGGGCTGAAAGAAGGCGATATTGTTGAAGTCAGGGCTGATTGCAGCAGGATAGGTTCGAGATCAGGTGAGCTGAAAATAAAATAGTTTTGTTTATTTCAGCCGGATTCAGCTATTTATTTGTTTTGAAAAAAATCTTTTATGATCCGTGCTTTTGCCGGGCCAAGCACTGTTATAAGCTCACCGAAGCTGGCTTCTTTGAGTCTTTTAACAGATTTGAAATGGTTCAATAAGGTTTCAGAGGTCTTTTCTCCTATGCCTTTTATATTATAAAGTTCCGACATAAGGCTTCCTTTTTCCCTTCTTTTGCGGTGGTGTGCAATACCGAAACGGTGAGCCTCGTCGCGCAGATACTGAATAACTTTCAAGGTCTCCGACTTCTTGTCAAGAAAAAGAGGCACATTATCACCGGCCCTGTAAATCTCTTCCAGTCTTTTTGCTATTCCGATAACCGGGATTTTTTCCGGCAGGTTTAATTTTTCCAGAGCCCTGACGGCAGAAGAAAGCTGCCCCTTGCCGCCATCAACAACTATCAATTGAGGCATAGGTTGTTTTTCATCAACCAATCTTTTATACCTTCTGTAAACCACTTCTTCCATCGACGCATAATCATCGGGTGTATCCACGGTCCTGATATTATAAAGCCTGTATTCTTTCCTGCTGGGTTTAGCATTTCTGAATACTACCATGGCTGCAACCGGGTATTTCCCGAAAATATTGCTGTTATCAAAACACTCAATATGTTCGGGCAACCCAGGTAAATTAAGATCCGACTTCATCTTGTTAAGCAACCTTCGGGTATGACGTTGAGGATCTGCCAATTCTTTATGCTTCTTCCTTTCAAGGCGAAAATATTTTACGTTGCGCCCGGAAAGCTCCAGCAACTTTTTTTTATCTCCCCTCCTTGGAACTGAAAATTTTACGCCTTCAATATCAAATTCAGGGAGAAAGGGCACCAATATTTCTTTTGAATTGCTTTGAAACCGGGGCCTTAATTCACCGATGCCAAGTTCGAGAAGCTCCTTATCCGATTCTTCAAGCTTTTTATTAAGTTCAAGGGTATGTGATTGCACTATGGCACCATTTACAACCTTAAGAAAATTCACATATCCGTTATCGTCATCTGAAACGACGGTAAAAACATCGACATTGTTTATTTTCGGATTTACAACCGTTGATCTGCCCTGGTAATTTTCCAGCAATTCTATTTTTTCTTTGACAGCCTGGGCTTTTTCAAACTCAAGTGCTTTGGAATACTCCTTCATCAGACTTTTTAATTGCTTTATAACTGTTGAAAGATTGCCCTTTATGATTTCTTCGACTTGCTTCAGCATACCATTGTATTCATCTTCCGGCTGGTGTCCTTCGCATGGTCCTTTACAGTTGCCCAAGTGGTATTCAAGACATACTTTGAATTTGCCACTTTTTATGTTTTCGTGTGTCAGCTTCAACCTGCACGTTCTGTATTGAAAAAGTTGCCTGACCAGCTCCAGCAAAGAATTCATCATTCTTACCGATGCATAAGGGCCGTAATATTTTGATCCGTCCCTGACAACATTGCGTGTTGGAAAGATGCGCGGAAAGGGTTCATTTTTTATGCATATCCAGGGAAAGGTCTTGTCGTCTTTCAACATTACGTTATAACGCGGCTGATACTTCTTTATAAGATTATTCTCAAGCAATAAGGCATCCAGCTCCGACTCAACAACAATAGTTTCAATGCCGGCAATTTTTTTTACCATAACATACTGCTTGCCACTTTTAGTGCCGGTATCGGAGCCGAAGTAAGACAATACCCTTTTACGCAGGTTCTTTGCCTTTCCGACATAAATAATCTTTCCCAAATCATCAAAAAACTGGTAAACACCTGTTTTGCCGGGCAAGCTTTGAACCCGCGTCATGATATTATGCTTATAGACAGAATCTGACATGATATTGAAAACTATTGACTGATTATGCAGACCTTAAGAATATCCGTTTACCTGCTACAACCGCATATTTAAAACCATCCATCTGCCTTCCGTTTCATTCCATGTTAAATCGAGACTTGCCCGGATTTTTTGAAACCCCTTTTCAAATGTATATTGCGAATAGGTTTCTTTTATCTGTTCAATCTCCTCTTCGCTTTCAGCATTATTTATTCTCCTTTGCATTTCGATGCTCCACGATTCGTCAATCTCCAGAAAATTACCGAACCTGAAATTCCCGACCACATAGCTTTCTTTAATATCAACGGCCGTCAGCAGCTGTAAGGTATGCACCTCCATTTCATATGCACTCTCGTAAATAACACGTTCGTCAACAATTTCAACATCCACAAGAGTAAGATAATCAGCATAATACGAATGGCTGAAATGATCGGTAACATATGCAACAGCTGTACGGTCACGCAAATTGATCTTCCTGTCGCATGAAACAGTAATTGATGTTACCAATAATATTACAGCTAAAAAAAATCCAAAACCTGTTTTCATCTGTATAAAATGTATTTAACGTATTGATTTTTAATAAAGTATATTAATTAATATTTGCGGTTTTAATTTTTTGACCCGATGGAACCCTCATGCTTTATACATCTGCTTTTATGAACGTTCAGTGAATGAGGGTTTCATTTGTATAAAATGTAAGTTAAACTTTCGATTTCTGATTTATATATTTACTGAAATTAACATTGTAAGTTCTTAACCCATAGAACCCTCAGACTCTGTTTATATATTTTTGAAGATATTGGTGAATAAGGGTCTCATCTTTTTTTATCATTCCTGAAAAATTAAACAAAAAACGAAGCTTTACTGCAGCTTAATTATTATCACTTTTTCAAGACGAAAACCATTTTTGTTATTTGATTTAACATATCAAACCGGATTTTTCACCTTCACTGCCAAAAGATCTTGAAATACAACCTCCGGCAAAAAACAAAAATACATAATTTTAAGGGTTTTCTGCCAAAACCGATATTAAACACCCGCTGAATATCCCATGTTTATAAAACAGGCCAGTTGGCAGGAATAAAATTTATTTAAAGTCTTGATCTTTAATTACATATATCCGTTAATGTTTGCATTATCATTTTTGATTCCATGCAGACCTCATGCCTTATCATTCCGTTCGTTTCCCGTATAAAGGGAATACTGTTAACTCTCCTTGCCCGTGAGATTGCTCCGTTATATTCACTAAGTTGATAATCTTTTTAAAAGGATTAGCAGATCAGGGTCACATTTACTGAATTCAACTAATTCTTCCCCATGACCTTTTGGTAAGATAAAGTTCTTCATATCTTTTTCGCAAGGGGTAGTTTTCGGGTTTTTCCAGCCCGGGATCTTCCTCTGTTATTTTAACGGCAAAATCTCTTGCTGCTTTAAGTATTTTTTCATCTTTGATTATATCGGCAATTTTCAATTCGAGTATTCCGCTTTGTTTTGTTCCCTCTATATCGCCGGGTCCTCTAAGTTTAAGGTCTGTTTCGGCAATTTTGAATCCGTCGTTTGTTTCAACCATTGTTCTGATGCGCTGTTTTGCTTCATTTGTCAGCTTATTGCCGGTCATCAGTATACAGTATGATTGTTCGGCGCCTCGTCCCACACGACCTCTCAATTGGTGCAATTGTGACAGACCAAAGCGTTCGGCATTCTCTACCACCATAACCGAAGCATTTGGTATATCAACGCCTACTTCTATTACCGTTGTTGACACCATTATCTGGGTTTCACGCCTGATAAAACGCTCCATCTCATAATTTTTATCAGCCGGTTTCATTTTACCATGAACAATGCTTACTCGATATTCCGGCAGGGGAAATGCTCTTACTATGCTTTCATATCCATCTTTCAGGTCTTTAAGATCAAGCTTTTCCGATTCTTCTATCAGCGGATATACGACGTATATCTGCCTGCCTTTACGAATTTGTTGGCGCATAAAGCCGAACACTTTCAAACGGTTGGTATCGTATTGGTGAACTGTTTTGACTGTTTTTCTTCCCGGGGGTAATTCATCAATCACTGACACATCCAGATCACCATAGACTGTCATTGCAAGGGTACGCGGAATAGGTGTGGCTGTCATAACCAATACATGAGGTGAAACACGGTTTTTATACCATAATTTGGCACGCTGTGCCACCCCAAAACGATGCTGCTCATCAATAACAACAAAACCAAGGTTCCTGAACTGCACCCTATCTTCGATAAGTGCGTGAGTACCGATTAAAAACTGCAGTTCTCCGCTTTTCAGATCCTTTAAAATATTGTCCCTCTCACTGGTTTTTGTTGAGCCTTTCAACAACCCCACTTTAACGCCAATTTTTTCCAGGTATCTTGTTATCGTTGCATAGTGCTGCTGCGATAAAATCTCGGTCGGCGCCATAAGACAAGCCTGGTAACCATTGTCAATTGCAAGCAGCATTGACATAAGCGCAACCACTGTTTTGCCGCTTCCTACATCACCCTGCAGCAAACGGTTCATCTGCTTACCAGTCTTAACATCATGGCGTATCTGCCTGATAACTCTTTTTTGTGCATTTGTATGCTCAAAATCAAGAACCTCGTTGTAATAACGGTTGAAAAATGACCCGACCTTTTCGAAAACAACACTCTGTGCTTTTTCAGTTCTCAGCTTTTTCAATCTTAACAAATTCAACTGAATGAAAAACAACTCTTCAAACTTCATTCTTGCCCTGGCACGCTGCAGCAGATAGTTATTTTCAGGAAAATGTATATTGACAACTGCGCTGTGCCTGTCCATCAGCTTTAAAACATCCCTGATGGCAGAAGGAAGGTTTTCCTCAATTTTCAGCCTCGGGTCTTCGATTAAAGTTTTTATCAGCTTGTTGATCCCTTTGCTCCCAAGGCCTTTGTTTTTGAGCTTTTCCGTTGAACTGTACACAGGCTGCATCGCAGGTCTTTGACCCGCATGACCGTTGTCTGCCGTTTCAACTTCAGGATGTGCTATGTTTATCTTATTTCCATACCAGGCAGGCTTTCCAAAAATAATATATTCGATACCGGGCTTAAAAGCGTCTTTCAACCACTTAAAGCCCCTGAACCAAACCAACTCAATGCTGCCGGTATCATCGGAGAAAACGGCTGTCATACGCGTTACTCGTTTCTTCCCGTGTAAACATATATTTGAAAAATAACCCTTTAACTGAACGTATGCCTCGCCGGCAATAATCTCACGCACCTTATAAAAACGACTCCTGTCAATATAACGATATGGATATAACGAAAGAAGATCTTCCAACGTGTTAACAGCCAACTCCTTCTTTAAAAGATCCCCGCGTTCCGGACCAACGCCTTTCAGATAATTTACGGATGTGTTTAAAAAATTATTTGCCATTTCCCCGTAAAATTATTTAAAATAATTTTCCCGGTGAAAATGAAATTTATAAAAAATCAAACCAACATATTTTTGTTGTTTATTTTTTTAGAATTTATCTCAGCCTTAAGAATAAAAAACTCATTTTTATCATCTAACGGCAGAAACTGGTAAACAAGTTTATTTCTGGTTCTTTTGGCAACTTCAATAAGGCCCAGGCCCGCGCCTCCCTTTTCAGTTACGCATCCCTCGGTGATCTGTTGTCTGAACATCATCTTAAGCTCATCACGGTTGGCACTGTTAACCTGCTTAATGGTTTCTTCAAGGTATTTCTTCTTTTGAGTTGTAACCTTATTGGCAGTAATTACATAATAAATGTCGTCTTTTTTTCCAATCATAAAAAGACCCTTACCGATGTGAAACTTATCAATTATCTCGTCAGAGTGTTTGGTTATATTCTGCAATGTCTCTACCATTACCGAATATACCTTACGTATAGTTGATTTTTGTTCGTCCATCCTGCCCATATCGTCTTCCGCCATACGAGCAAACATCTTCGTAATCTGGTGATGAAAACCACCCAAATAAACAATGGATATCCCATTCTCATGCATTTCATCGTAAATGTTTAACACCGACTTAATAAATCCGACTGTGAGTTTCATAAATATTTGTTTTTGATTTTAATGTAAAAGCTTTTTATTGCCATGATATGCTAAAGTATAGAAAAAAGAATGGTAATAATTCAGTGATTTACATATTATTTTAGCATTTTAAAAAAATCAGGAAATAAGCGAATAACCTGCAACGCGTTATAAGCTGGTAAACAGCTGATTATGTTTTATGTTTGTTACAAATTATTTTTAAACATTATTATGGTAAAATTCTTAATATTATTGATTAACAACTTTTTTAACTAATTATCGTTTTTTTACCGGTTTATTGCAATATTTTATTCGCACCGGTTCCAAAAAGAAAATATCCGAAAGTGAATCTTCATGGATCAGCATTTTTAGACAAATTAACACACTTTACGGGCATGGGTTTTTTTACTTCTTTTAACTTTGTGAAGCGTTTGAAAAGTTTCCTTTTATTCTGCGTTTTTGTTATCTTATCAATCAAAAGCGGCATGTTTAACATACACAGGGTTATTTCATTTATTGCTATTTCTTTCACTGCTGCTGTTGTTTCTGCAGGATCAGATACGAGGCACACACTGAACGGTCATATTCGTGATTTTGCCAGCGGGGAGGATCTTTTTGGTGCTGCCGTATATATAAGTGACATGTCAACAGGTACTATCACCAACCATTACGGGTTTTACAGCATCAGCCTCCCGGAAGGCTCCTACCGGCTGGAAATATCCCACATCGGTTATAAAACCAAATATCGTAATGTAGAGCTGGATTCGGACAAGACGATCAATTTTGACCTGGAGCGTGAAGACACTTTTCTTGATGAGGTTGTCATTACCGATGATAAGGCTGATCGCCGGATTTCAGATGTACGCATGAGCCTCTCTCAATTACAGATGGACGTTGTCAGGTCACTTCCTGCCTTCATGGGTGAGGTTGATATTTTAAAAACATTATTTTTGCTGCCCGGTGTATCATGGGCAACAGAGGGAAGCACAGGGTTTTTTGTCAGGGGAGGTGGTCAGGATCAAAATATGGTATTACTTGACGAAGCTACCGTTTTCAATGCTTCACATCTTCTGGGCTTTTTCTCGGTTTTCAATTCTGATGCCATTAAAGACCTTCAGTTATATAAAGGCGGCATTCCTGCCCGGTATGGAGGGAGATTATCATCCGTTCTTGACATACGCATGAAAGAAGGCAACAACAAGGAATATAGCGGCACGGGTGGTATAGGCAGCATTTCAAGCAGGCTGACATTGGAGGGTCCGATACAACAAAATATCAGCAGCTTCATAGTGTCGGGAAGACGTACCTATGCTGATCTATTCCTCCCATTTTCAACAGATACCACTATACGAAAAAACCGGCTCTATTTTTATGATATTAATGCCAAAGCCAATTACAGATTCAGTGATAAAAACAGGATATTTGTATCGGGCTATTTTGGCAGAGACGTGTTCAGGTTTGATGACATCTTCGGTTTTGAATGGGGAAATGCCACAACCACAATGCGCTGGAATCATATATTTAACAGCAGGCTGTTCTCAAATTTTACTTTTGTATACAGCAATTACGATTATAATATGATATATAATGAAGATATTTATTCTATAGACTGGGTTTCAAATATCAGCGACATTACCTTGAAAGGTGATTTTACCTGGTATCCCAATCCTGAGAACACTGTCAGTTTTGGCCTGCACTCATCATACAACTCTATAGATCCGGGTCATGTAAAAGGAAAATTTAACGACTCGGCTCTATCCGATTATAAAATACCTGACAATAATGTCTTACATCACGCATTATATGCATCAAATGAGCAACTCTTATCAACAAACCTCACAATTGAATACGGGCTGCGTTATTCTCTGTTTCAAAACACAGGCAAAGGAACTGTTTATTCCTTCGATGAAGATTACCAGGTAATTGACACAACCGAGTACTCTTCAGGGGAAATATTTCATAATCACCATGGTTTTGAGCCGCGCATAGGTGTTGTATACCGTATTGACTCGCGTCAAAGCATCAAGGCGAGTTATAATCGTACCCGCCAGTATCTTCACCAGGCGACCAATTCTACTTCAGCTACTCCTCTTGACATATGGTTTCCAAGCAGCCCCAATGTTAAACCTCAAATTGCCGACCAATGGACAGCCGGCTATTTCAGAAATTTCATGGATAACATGCTTGAAAGCTCTGTTGAGGTTTATTACAAGAATATGGCAAACCAGATAGATTTCCGCGAACATGCCGTATTAATATTAAACCCTCAATTAGAGGGAGAGTTAAGAACGGGCAAAGCATGGTCATACGGGGTTGAGTTTATGGTCAATAAATCCAAAGGCGATTTTACGGGATGGCTAAGTTATACCTGGTCAAAAACAAGAAGGAAGATACCCGCCATAAACGACGGAAATCCATATCCAGCGCCATATGACCGCCCGCATGACCTCGCAATAGTGTTGTCCTACAAACTAAGCGATCGCTTCAACATTGCGGCAAACTGGGTATATAATACCGGCAGGCCAATAACCATGCCGACAGGCAGATTTGAATACGGCGGTATGATATTACCCGTATATTCGGAACGAAACGCCGAAAGATTACCTGATTACCACCGGCTTGACCTGTCTTTGACGATCAATACCAGAACAAGTCCCGACAGAACCTGGCAGGGAAAATGGAATATTTCGGTTTATAACGCTTATCACCATAAAAACGTATTTTCATATTATTTCAGACAAAAAGACGAAAACCCTTATGAAACACAGGCATATAAAATATACATGTTCGGTATTATACCCGCGGTTACCTATAATTTTTCTTTTTAAGAAAAAAAACAGATGTTGTATGGCTTGAAATTATGTAACCAAAATTAATAATAAGTGACGGGTGTCCGGCAAATGTATTTCGCCCGTTACAAGTTAACCGTTATCAGAAAAAAATAATAAAAATGAGAAAAATATATCTGCCGCTAATCTTTGTTGCTTTCACCGGTCTTTTTTCATGTGTTGAAGAGATTGATCTTATTCTCGATGATGATCATCATGCAAGGCTGGTTGTTGACGGGATGATAACTACCGACACCACATCGCACACTGTAGAGCTTTCCATGACAGCTCCCTATTTTTCAAAAGAGAAAACCGAAAGGGTTTCCGGAGCGGAGGTATCGGTATCCGATAACCTGGGTAATGTTTTTGATCTAACTGAGGCCGAACCCGGCATATATATGACCGATGAAAATGTTTACGGTGTAGTAGGCCGAACATACAACCTGATCATAAATCATGATGGTGAATCATATCATGCCGAATCGACCATGAAGCGTGTTATGGAAACCGATTCTCTGGTTTATGAATGGGATGAGGCACGAGAGCAATATGTCATTTTGTTTTATGCAAAAGAACCCGAAGGAAAAGGCGACAAATATATGTGGCATCTTTACCGGAACGGAGAGCTCATTACCGATTCCATCAACAAGGTATTGTTTATCGACGATGAATTTTTTGACGGCATATATATCGACGGGTTAGAAATAACACGCTGGAATTATGATCACAACATTCAGAAACATGATACCGTGAGAGTTGATACACATTCAATTACCGAAGATGCTTTATTGTTTTTTAGCGGCATATTTTCCGAATCGGGTTTCAGCAGCGGTCCGTTCAGCCCGCCCCCGGCAAATATACATAGTAATATATCAAATAATGCCATAGGCTTGTTTTTTGCATCAGCAATAAGCAGGGAAACCATCATAATAGAATAACCTGAAACGGGTGTCCTTTTTGCCGGCCCCTTCTCCATGCCTCTGATCCTGAACATTCCTATCCGTTTACCGTATTTTTTGGCCGATTAATAAAAAAATTCATTTGTTAATTGATTATTAAAGGCTTAAATAACTAAAATGACTATTTTTGAGAAAAATTAATATCACTTTTCACAATGACCCTAAACGAAATAAAAGCCCCTATAAAAAGCCATATAAAAGAGTTTGAACAACGGTTCAGGAACTCTATGAAAAGTAAAGTGCCATTGCTCAACACCATTACAGGATACCTTGTAAAAAGAAAGGGCAAGCAGATGCGGCCAATGTTTGTCTTTTTTTCCGCAAACATGTGCGGGGGTATCACAGAAAAAACATTCAGGGCAGCTTCATTAATTGAACTATTGCATACGGCAACATTAATTCATGATGATGTCGTTGATGATTCAAATGAGCGAAGAGGGTTTTTTTCGCTAAATGCTCTATGGAAAAATAAAATATCGGTACTTATTGGTGATTACCTTTTATCGAAAGGCTTGTTATTAGCCCTTGACAACAATGATTATGAGCTTTTACAAATAGTTTCGAATTCGGTCAGGGAAATGAGCGAAGGCGAACTGCTTCAGGTTGAAAAAGCCCGGGTTTTTGATATTGCGGAGGAGACCTATTTCGAAATAATCACAAAAAAAACCGCATCGTTGATTGCTGCTTGTTTTGCCGGCGGCGCAGCCTCAGCTAAAGCCCCAAACGAAACGACCGAAAAAATGCATCAAATCGGAATAAACATAGGAATTGCATTCCAGATAAAAGATGACCTGCTCGATTTCTGCAAAAAATCAAAAACAGGTAAACCTCAAGGTATGGATATCAAAGAACAGAAAATGACACTGCCAATTATATATCTCCTGAATAACAGCAATTACAAACAAAAAAGAAAAATAATCAACATCGTGAAAAACCATAACCACAACCCCGAAAAAGTAAGTGAACTGACAGATATGATAAATAAAAGCGGTGGAATAAAATACACGGAAAATAAAATGAATCTTTTCAAAAACAAAGCACTGAAGATCCTGAGCTCTTTCCCGGATTCTGATGCAAGACAGTCTTTGGAAAAATTGATCAATTTCACCATTAAAAGAGATAATTAATCAAAATTCCCATCGTTTATTTCAGAAAAAAACAGCCATAAAGTCCGGTCATATTTTGAATACCAACATCAAAAGAGAATATCTTTGCAGTCAAATATTGTTATAATTTGTTTAATATTAATCAAAACGATGATACACAAAAAACTTTTTTTTGTTACAGCCCTGTTATCCGCAATGGCTTTTAACTCCCAGGCATCACAGGCATATCCTTTTTCCGACCGTTTCGATCGGTTGCACGGACAGGGTGATACACTTGAAAGTGGTAAAAAGCATGGGGAATGGATTTACTTTGATAAAAACGACATTTTAAGAAAAAAGGGTTATTATGATAACGGGGAAAAATCCGGTATATGGGAATATTTTCATAATGATACACTAAAGGCTTTTGATTATGATCATGGTTTGGGGATATACCGGGGATACTATGAAGACGGCAGTTTGAAAAAAACGGGGGTTTGGCATGAATCAGCCAGGGAAGGAAAATGGACATACTACCACGACAACGGAGAGAAAATGTCGGAAGGCAATTACAAAAACGATGTCAGATCCGGTTTTTGGAAGTTCCGGACATCTGACGGTACTTTAAAAAAGCATTACGATTACGATACGGGTAAAAAAGAAGCTTTTTATCCAAACGGCAACACCAGTGAAAAGGGCACGCTGCATGACGATCTTAAAACCGGCGAATGGACTTACTGGTATGAATCGGGTGGCATTTGGTCGAAAGGAAGTTATGAAAACGATAAAAAAACCGGTATGTGGGAATACTGGTATGAAGATGGTACCAAGTGGTCTGAAATTCAGCATGAAGAGGGTTTGTCGAGAGGCTGGCACCCAAACGGTAATCTTGAAAGAAAAGGATATATCAAAAACGGGCTGAAGCAGGGTGAATGGAAATTCTACCATGAAAACGGTGAAATCAGGGAAATAGTGAACTACAACCGCGGCAGGAAATTTGGTGAAAGTACGCGCTATTATGAAAACGCCAATTTAAAATTTGAAGGAACATATAAAGACAATAAGCTGCAGGGTTATGCAAGATGGTTTTATGAAAAGGGTAATCCGGAGATGGAGGGAAACCTTGTTGAAGACCTTCAAGACAGTACATGGATCTTTTATCATGAAAACGCTAATATGGCCAGTAAAGGCGATTTTGAAATGGGCATCCAGCATGGTGAGTGGACTTATTTTTACACTTGCGGCAACAAATTGAGGCAAGGGAAAATTGATATGGGAGATCGTGCAGGGCTTTGGACTACATGGTTTGAATCGGGTGCCAAAAGCCATGAGGGTCATTTCAAAGATAACCGGGAAAACGGAGTATGGACCAGCTGGTATGAAAACGGTCAAATGAAAGACCGGGGATCCTTCAATATGGGCAAAATGGATAAATTATGGGAAGGCTGGTTTGAAAACGGCCGGAAAAAATATATTATCAATTACAACAACGAATTCAGGCATGGCCCCGCACAGCACTGGTACGATAACGGAAACCAACGATATTCAGGTTATTACAAAGACGGCCTGAAGGAAGGCCAATGGGAACAATGGTACAGCAACGGCAACCTAATGGAAAAAGGTGTTTATGAAGAAGGTCAGAAACAGGGCAAGTGGTCATTCTTTTGCAACAGAGGCATTTTAGTCAGAAAACAGGAGTTTAAAAATAACCGGCCGGATGGCAGGTTCATATCTTATTATCGAAACGGCAATCAAAAACAAAGAGGAAGCTTTAAGAATGGGATTCGCGTAGGAAGATGGATAATATGGGATGAAAATGGAAACAGATTAATCCAAATGGTCTATGACGACAACGGAAACCTCATTAATCAAAAAGAATATAACTGACAAAATTTTATTTCCGTTTTGATTTAAATAAATATTCTAAACTACGGCATACTTTTTGCCGAAATTTTTTACAGTAACTTTGACCGGCAATAAAATATAAGATTTGCTGAAAGTATCCGGCTTTTTGGGAGTTTACCAATTCATGACTCTATGATGTTGTTTGAAAGAATTTTCTCAAAAGATAATAAGATATTTAAAGATCGCTGTTCCTGCCTGGTCCTTAAACCACCTGTTCCCAAAAAAACAGAGCAACATTGTTGCTTAAAACCTCTTTTTTTCTTTTTTCTTTTTTTTGCTTTTACGCTATTCTCTTATGGTAAAACAAATTTTTTTCAGGGCTATGTGCTCGACAAAAACACCCGTGAACCATTGCACTTTGCCCATATAGTGATAGAGAATACGGGCTATGGTACCGTTTCAAACAGGGAGGGATATTTCAGGTATAATCTGCCTGAAGACATGGATTTCCCGGTTCAGGTATCCGTTTCCTTCGTAGGGTACTTAAGCATGCATATGAAAATTGAGGATTCCAGGCCACGCATATTTTACCTCGAAGCTGAAAAAGCTGTTTTACCCGAAATAGTGGTGGAAGCCGATTTTGTTCCGAATCTGCTGGAAAATGCTTTTTATAAAATATCCGAAAACTATCCTGACAATGGTTCACGGTACAAAGGATTTTACAGGCAAATCCTGTATAAATATGATACTGTTGTTTATATGGGAGAAGCTTTTATTGATTCCTATAAAAGCTCATATAAAAGATCTGTAATGGATTCTCAGATTGAAATACTAAGGTTCCGAAAGTTTACCGGCTCACCAAATTACGAAGACAGTATCAAGTTTTACGGCGGAGTTTTCAACACTTACCTGGCAGACTATGTGAAATTAAGGGCTCATTTAGTAAATCCAAGGTTTTTCGACAATTTTGAATAAACTTACGAAAAAAAAATACCTTTCAAAGGTGAGATGCATTTCAAAATAAACTTTGAACACATTGAAACTGATGCTGGCGGAACAATTTTAATAAACGAAAATGACCTTGCTTACACTAATATATATTTGGAATCAATCGACAGTGCTTATACGGGTTCATTTTTCAGGGGGTTTTCTTCGGCAAATGTTAATTACAGGAAACTTGACGGCAAGTATTATCTTAACTACTATGATATAAACATACACTACATCAACATATTGACGGGGGAACATTTTGTTTTTAATGCTGTTTACGCGGTAACCAATGCAAAGCTGGATGATGCATCACCCATTCCGTACAATAAAACGGTTAAATACACGGATATCTTTATGGACAGCCCGGTAGATACTTCTGCGATTTTTTGGAACGATTATAATATTATTGAAGATGATCAGCACATTAAGTATTTTACAAAGCGGTATGAGCCTCAACCCCCTAAAGAAGGACGTGACATTCACGGAAAACTGTCACGTTTTATTGAAGGCTTTTCATTTCAAACAACATTTGGAACCATTTGGTGGAACAAGCACCTCTACCCCGGTGAACTGGTTGCATTTGAAAACACAAACACAGAAATAGAAAGAGCCCGATACGTTTACGATGATAAACCTCTATATCTCATGAGTTTTTCTGTTGGTTATAATTTATCGAGGCAGTCATCAGTTAATTACTATCTGACAAGTAACATATTTTCCAAAGATAATTATATCAGTCATGATTTTTCCTATCTGTACAGAACCAGGATAAAGCACTACGGTAATCCATTGTTTCTGGATGCCGGCGGCGGTTTCTCCTTTTTCAAACATGAGAACCATCCTGTATTTGAAAAAAGATCACAATCATATCCTTTTATTTTCCGAAGCCAAGACATCCGTTATGTTGGGATCAAGGGCAGATCTATTAATCTGAAAGCGCAGTTAACATATTTTCCCGAGAGGTTTTTAGCCGTGGTATTAAATGCCGGACTGGGATATATAACTGATTCCGAATCTTTTTTCAGTCATAATGACGACAGGTTGCCCGGGTATAATATAACCTATCAGATACTGCAAACATATGAACCCGTCTTTTTTAAAGACCGGCTCAGACCTGCCGTTTTGATTGGTCTGAAATTCTATCCTTTTGGTGCATATTAAGTATTCCGGCAGTCATTAAGGCAGCCTTATTGAGAAAAAAAGAGGGAATATTAACAAAAAAAGTTATTAACAATCCCTCCTTTAAAATAAAAAGTTGAAGCCTTCCGGGTTTACTGATTACATTTTTCAATACACTCGATAATAGTTTTTAAAGCATTATTCCTCAAGGAATAAAAAGTATTTTTTCCGCTTCTTCTGCTTTCGAGGACACCTTTACTTTTCAGAATATTCAAATGATGAGAAGCTGAAGCCTGCTCAATTTTCAACTTTTCATAAATTGAGGTTACATTCATTTGCTTGTTCTTATCAAGCATCTCGATAATTGCTATTCGCATCGGATGCGCAATAGCACGCAATTTACTTGCCGCATCTTCAAGTTTTCTTGCGTCTAATTTTTGATTTGCCATAGTTTAAACTATTTTTTAATTTTTAAAAAGATCATTTTTTTTTCACATCAAAGGTATGAAATATTTAAATATTAATTATAACTTTTTGTCTTTTGGGTAATTTTTTTTTATAATAACTGACAAAAAACAACAAAAGTTCGTTATTTTATTCCACTTTTTGTTTACAAACTTTAGCTTTAAAAAATTCGCGGTTCATTTTAGCTATAAATTCCACGGGTATAGCTTTCGGGCAATCATATTCGCAGCTATAGGTATTTGAGCAACCGCCAAACCCGAGTTCATTGGATTTTTTCACCATTTTTTTGACCCTGTCAGCGGCTTCCGTTTTACCATGAGGCAACAGGGCTAATTGAGACACTTTAGCAGCTACGAACAACATGGCTGATGAATTTTTACATGCGGCAACACATGCTCCGCAACCTATACACTCGGCGGCATCAAACGCTTTATCCGATTCATGTTTGCCGACGGGAATTGAATTTGCTTCAGGTGCAGAGCCGGCATTAACGCTAATGTATCCGCCCGATCTGATGATCTCGTCCAGTGCCGTCCGGTCAACCATAAGATCCTTGATAACCGGAAAAGCCCTTGACCGCCACGGCTCCACAATAATTGTACTGCCATCATCGAATACACGCATATGCAGCTCACAAGTCGTCGTCTTCTTCTGAGCCCCGTGTGGCCTCCCGTTTATATACAAACCACATGCCCCGCAAATACCCTCCCGACAATCATGATCATAAGCAACAGGATCATCACCGCTTTTGATAAGCTGTTCATTCAAAAAATCCAGCATCTCCAAAAAAGACATCTCCGGCGATACATTCTCAAGCTTGTACTTTACAAAACGCCCCTTTGCCGTCGAATTTTTTTGCCTCCATATTTTTAATCTGATCTTCATAATTTAATAAAATGAGTTTAACAATTATTTTTAAAATTCCCCTCCCGGTCATTCAACCCCCCTTAATATTTGTCTGTATTTTTTTCTTTTGATTTAAGAACAAGGATTACTCATTTAATATTATATTTTATTTGGTGTTCGTGAGATCGCAATGTTATTCCCTTCGGTCATTGTCTCCCTTTGTTCGGCACGCTAAGTTAACGATTTACGAAGTTTGGCATAATCACCTGATTTTCTCTCAACTTCTAAAATCATAAATCGTTAATCGATATTCGTTAATCAAAAAAGTTTGACTTTACGGACAAACACTAATTAGACTCTTAGTCTCTTACTTTCTATTTATAACTCCTCTGTTCAGGCTTAATAAATTCGAAATTAAGGTCTTCTTTATGAAACTCATGCTTTAGCCCTTCGCCTTTATACTCCCATGCCGCAACATATGCATATTCCTTGTCGTTTCGCAGTGTTTCACCTGTTTCGGTTTTCGATTCTTCCCTGAAATGTGCACCGCATGATTCTTTTCGATTTAATGCATCCTGACACATTAATTGCCCGATCTCGAAGAATGTTTCAACCCTCAAAGCCTTTTCAAGTTCCTGATTAAGCTCATTTGGCGTACCCGGTATTCGCAGATTCGCGTAAAACTCTTCTTCCAGTTCTTTCAAAAGCTTTGCCCCTTTATTAATTCCTTCTTCATTTCTTATCATGCCGCAATAATCCCACAATATTTTTCCCAGCCTCCGGTGGAATGATGTAGCCGTTTCATTACCATTTATGTTAATAAGCCTGTTCATCCGCTCATTAACAGCTTTTTCGGCTTGTTCAAACTCCGGTTTATCCGTGGGAATTTTGGGTGTGGCGATTTCTCCGGCAAGATAATCTGCTATTGTACTGGGCAGTATAAAATATCCGTCGCCGGCACACTGCATCAAAGAGTTGGCACCAAGCCTGTTGGCGCCATGATCAGAGAAGTTTGACTCGCCTATGGCGTATAATCCGGGTATGGTGGTCATCAGGTTATAATCAACCCAAAGCCCACCCATTGTATAGTGCCCTGCCGGGTATATCCTCATAGGCTCTTCATATGGTATTATTCCTGTTATTTTCTCATACATTTCGAACAAATTGCCATACTTGTTTTCAATAGCTTTTTTACCTTGTTTTGCAATAGCATCTTTAAAGTCGAGATAGACAGCCAGGCCTGTATCCCCTACTCCGTATCCGGCATCACATCTTTCTTTGGCAGCTCTTGAGCCGACATCACGGGGCACGAGATTGCCATAAGCAGGGTATTGACGTTCGAGGTAGTAGTCGCGTTCATCTTCGGGGATTTCATTCGGATGGCGTTTATCGTTCTTTTCCTTTGGCACCCATACTCTGCCGTCGTTACGCAGCGATTCCGACATCAGTGTCAGCTTTGCCTGGTATTCATTAAGCACCGGCACGCTGGTAGGATGTATCTGAATAAAGCTGGGGTTTGCAAACAGGGCTCCTTTTTTATGTGCTGCCCATGCGGCCATCGGATTGGAACCCAAAGCCAGCGTCGACAAATAGAATACGGTACCATAGCCACCGGTAGCCAGCACAACGGCATGTGCCGAATGTCTCTCCAGCTCGCCGGTAACAAGATTACGTGCTATTATACCGCGTGCCTGACCATCGATTATTACAATGTCTATCATTTCACGGCGCGAATACATGGTTACCGTTCCTTTGCTTACCTGTCTTATTAAGGACGAATATGAGCCGAGCAAACACTGCTGACCTGTCTGTCCTTTGGCGTAAAACGTCCTTGAAACCTGCACGCCGCCAAAAGACCGGGTATCCAACATGCCGCCATAATCATGAGCAAAAGGAACCCCAAGTGCAGTATAATGGTCTATTACATGGTTGCTGACTTCTGCAGCACGGTAAACATTTGCCTCACGCGAACGATAATCACCGCCTTTTATGGTGTCTAAAAACAAACGATATACGCTGTCGCCGTCATTCTTATAATTTTTTGCCGCATTTATGCCACCCTGTGCCGCCACAGAATGAGCCCTGCGCGGTGTGTCCTGAAAACAAAAAACCTTGACATTGTATCCCAATTCACCCAATGAACCCGCCGCAGACGCACCCGCCAAACCGGTGCCCACAACAATAATATCAAGCTTCTTACGATTGGCAGGACTTACCAGCCTTAAACCGGTTTTATAAGATTCCCATTTGTCAGCCAATGGACCGGATGGTATTTTTGAATCAAGTTTTATCATAGTTAAATTAATTTCTGAGTTGATCATTCATTAATTATAAAAAAATAAAAAATATATCGGAATAATAGCAAAACCCACTGAAATAAATATAGCATATAATGTCCCTATAACTTTTATTGCTGGCATATATTTGTTATGATTTAATCCCAACGATTGAAACGCCGACTGAAAAGCATGCTTCAGATGAAAAGCCAGAAACACAAATGAAACCAGATATATTATCGAATACAGAGGGGTTTGAAAAGTTGCCACTGCCATGGGAAAAAAATCATGCGCACCGGCAGCCACTTCAGGAACCTCAACAATACCTAGCTTAACATGAAAAAAATGAAAAAAATGAATAAACAGGAAAATAAAAATTATCACACCGGTATGGATCATGTATTTGGAAAACATAGATTTCTCTGTTTTCAATGACCTGTTGTATTTTACCGGTCGCGCACGGTAATTGATGATCTCCATAATAACGCCAAGCAATATGTGTACTATAAAGCCGCCAAATAAAAAATATTCCATTATCTTTATAAATGGATTGGCAACCATAAAATTGACAGCCCTGCCAAACAGATCCCCGTCATCACCGGCTATCATTAATATGTTAATACTCAAATGAACTATCAGAAAAAGCATCAAAAATATGCCTGCCAAAGCCATTATATACTTCTGGCTTACTGTTGTCATTCGTATCCGTGTATCACCCATAGCTCTTAATTATATATAAATTGAATATCGAATAAATTTATTAAACCGCAATAATAAGCAATTTTTGGAATCAATCAAAATTTTTTGTAAAATTCAATTCTTTAAGCTGCACGTATAAATATCGAAACAGGGCTTTAGATGAAAATGAATTATCAAAACAGTTAAAGCTTGTAATGATTTAATACCGTTTAAAATATTCAATGTTATAAATGAGGGAAGTTATAAAAACGGATAAATTTTAAATTTCCGTTTTGAGTTCATTCTAAAAAGTTATTTTTGTCAACAGATAACAAAAACAGGCAATTTGCGCCCATTTCATTCTTTTTTTTTGAAAAACGGGGTCCATTCAATAAAAACAAAGATTTTAAACCTTAAAAGCCTTAACATATGTTTGAAAAAACCACTTACATTAAAAGACGTAAAAAGTTGAAGCAAAAATTAAAAGAAGGCATAATTCTTTTATTAGGGAATGATTTTTCTCCAATGAATTATGCCTCAAACACTTATAAATTCCGTCAGGACAGTTCGTTTCTATATTTTTTCGGTTTGGATTTGCCGAATTTGGCAGCTATAATAGATATTGACAGCGACGAAGAGTTTTTGTTCGGTGACGATCTGACCCTTGATGACATTATCTGGATGGGCCGTCAGCCCTCGTTGAAGGAGAACGCTGAGAAAACCGGCATAAACAAAACATTACCGTTGAAAGAACTATCGTTAAGACTGCGTGAAGCTGCCGGCAGGAAACGGTCGATACATTACCTGCCCCCTTACAGGGGTGAAAACCAGATTTTTCTTAACCGGTTACTTGATATTCCGATCAGCAAACAGAAAGAAAAAGCTTCCGCCGACCTTATAAAAGCTGTGGTAAGCTTACGTTCTGTCAAGGAAGATTGTGAATTGGAAGAGTTGGAAAAAGCCATGGACACTGCATACCTTATGCATACCACTGCTATGAAAATGGCAAAGCCCGGCGTATATGAAAGAGAAATAGCCGGTATTATTGAAGGGATAGCAATCTCTTCGGGCACTATAGTATCTTTCCCGGTCATTCTGACAAAGCACGGAGAGACATTGCACAATCACGATCACAGCAACAAACTTGAAAAAGGTGACCTGTTGCTTGTGGATGCGGGTTGTGAATCACCGCTTCACTATGCCACAGACAACACCCGTACAACACCTGTTGGCGGAAAATTTACCCCGTTGCAAAAAGATATTTACCAAATCGTACTTGACGCTCAAATCAAGGCAATACAATCCGTAAAACAAGGTGTTGCTTTTCTTGAAATACACATGAAAGCATGTGAAGTTATAGCTTCGGGGCTGAGCGATATGGGTTTTATGAAAGGTAATGTAAAACAAGCCGTCGAACAAGGCGCACATGCTTTATTCATGCCTCACGGCCTAGGGCATATGATCGGGCTGGATGCTCACGATATGGAAGACCTTGGTGAGAATTTTGTAGGCTACGATAACGAAATAAAAAGAGCAAACACCTTCGGAACAGGAAACCTGCGCCTCGGTAAAAAACTACGGCAAGGTTTTGTAATTACCATTGAACCAGGCATATATTTTATACCGCAACTTATACAAAAATGGGAAAATGAAAACAAATTCAGGGATTTCATCGATTATGACAAAGCAAAAAAATCTATTGGCTTTGGCGGAATACGCATTGAAGACATCATACTGGTCTTAAACAACGGCTACCGTGTACTCGGAAAACCAATTCCCAAATCAATAGAAGAAGTTGAAAATACAGCACATCCGTAAAAGATTTATTTAAGATAAAAAATTTGCATTTCAAATAAAAAACCTTTATTTTTGTTAGGAGATTTACTTTATCCACATTTGATATAAAAGTAATCATTTTAATCAAAATTATTCCCTAAAAACTAATCGAATTATGAACTAAATTTTTTGCGTTATGAAGAGATTAACATTAATGATGTTTGCAGTTTTCTCTGTTATGCTGGTCTTTGGGCAAAACCAGTTTAATGAACTGCAAAACATGGAAAAACCGGAAAAGGCAGGCGAAGCAATTGAAAAATTGCAGGAGCCTCTCAGAAGTCCTGATGCAATTCCGCCCGAAAAGGTGGAAATTGATCGCAGCAAAGGACTTACTTACGACGGAGTCATTGAAGTAGCCATTCTTACTCCCGACGTTGCTGCCCAAACTAATTTCATTGCTGAACTGAATCAGTTCGAATTTATCAATGCTTCTCTGTTTCCGCAGGCACAGATACCTGTTATGACTGTTGAAGACCTTATGCCCTACGATGTTATAATTACTTACAACAACAATCAATGGACAGACCCCCACCATGTCGGTAACGTTCTGGCAGATTACATTGATGCGGGCGGAGCATTTATTGAAGGTAACTATGTAATGGACTTTTTCGGATGGGAATTAGGAGGCAGATATTTCAATGAGAATTATTCCCCCTGGATGCAGGCTATAGGTGATGGGACAAAGACGCTCACTTTGGTCATAATTGAGGAGGAGCACCCCATTTTTGAAGGCGTGGAATTAGTTGGTACCGGAAGTACGATGTTTTTGAATCATCCGGGTCTTGTTGATGCTACTCTTCTGGCTGACTGGTCTGACGGATGGCATGCCATCGCTGAAAAAGATGATCCTGATAAAGCTATCATAGGAATTCAGCTTCTGACCAGCGCCAATAATGCTGTTATGTATACCGGTGATGGTGCCCTGCTTTACGCAAACACTATCGTATACCTTACGCAGCCGTCAGAATTTACCATAACATTTGATATTAAAGATGAAGAGGGTAACGAGATCCCCGATGCTACAGTTACATTTGCCGGAATAGAAAACCCGCCGGGCGATTACGTCTTTGAAGAAATAGAACCCGGCACCTACGAGTACAAAGTGGAAAGAGAAGGCTACTTTACTGTTGAAGACGAAATTACTGTTGAGCAGGAAACTACCATAGAAGTTATTATGGAATCAGCGCTGTTTACCGTAACATTTGAAGTTGTAGATGAAGAAGGTGATCCGATCACTGATGCTGTAATTACTTTAGGTAATGTAGTGTACGACCCGGGCGAATACGTCATTGAAGATGTTCCCTATGGCGAATATTATTACTCCGTAGAAAAAGAAGGCTATAAGACTTACGTCGGAGAAATATATGTTGATGAGGATATTACCGTGCCGGTAGTAGTCGGCGAAGGTGATCCGGAAGTTTTCGCCGTTACCTTCAAAGTCATAGATGTTGAAGGAGACGCCATTCCGGGAGCAACAATCGTGTTCGACGAAGAATCCTTTACAACCGATGCCAACGGTAATGTTTATATACCAAACGTTGAAGCCGGAATTTATGAATACTCCGTAACCAAAGAAGAATACATACCGGTTGAAGACATCATCGGAGTAGGTGAAAATGTAAATATAACCGTTACACTGTTGACCGAAAGCTTTACAGTTACTTTTGATGTTGCTGACGAAACAACCGGTGATCCCATAACTGACGCGGTAATTACATTTGATTATGAGGCTTATGAACCGGGCGAATACGTCTTCGAAAACGTTGCACCGGGCGAATATCCCTACTCTGTTGCAAAAGAGGGTTATATGACCCAATTCGGTGTGGTTGAAGTTATTGACGAAGACATTCTGGAAGAGGTAATGCTTACTGAAGGAACCGATGATCTTTGTATAGTTACCTTTATCGTTGAGGATGCCGATGGTGTTGCCGTGGAAGATGCAGTAGTTACTTTCGATGAACAGGACTATACAACCGATGGTGACGGACAGGTGGTAATAGAAGATGTTGAAGTAGGCTTTTACAGCTACCTGGTAACCAAAGCCGGATATATGCCGGTTGAAGACATGGCTACAGTTGACGGAGACGTTACGGTAAATGTTACACTCTATCCGGAAACATTCACCGTTACTTTTAACGTTGTTGACCAGGAAGGTGAGCCAATAACCGATGCCGTTGTTACTTTAAACGGTATGACAAATGATCCGGGTAATTATGTGTTTGAAAACATAGAAGCCGGAACTTATGATTACATAGTGGAAAGAGAAGGTTATATTACCGTAGAGGGTGAGATTACAGTAGAGGATGATACCACTGTAGATGTAACAATGACTGCCGAGCTTTACACTCTTGAACTTGTTGCCAGTCCGGAAGAAGGTGGTGACGTTGAAGGTGCAGGCGAGTACAAGATGGGTGCAGAAGTTACCGTTGAAGCGATCCCTGCAGATAACTGGCTGTTTATTGACTGGACTGATGAAGACGGTGAAGTGGTAAGCGAAGAGGCAGAATTTCACTATACTATGCCGGGCGAAGATGTTACTCTGACTGCCAATTTCGAATTTGATCCTCCGTTGTATACCCTTACCCTTAATGCTGACCCGGCAGATGGTGGTAACGTTGACGGCGCCGGTGAATACGAAGAAGGCACAGAGGTAACTATTATTGCTACACCGGAAGAAGAATTTGTATTTGTAGACTGGACAGGAGATACACAGTATATTGACGACGCGGAATCGGCAACTGCAACCGTAACTATGCCTGATGCAGATATCACCCTTACTGCCAATTTCTTACATATATCTGTAAAAGAAATACATGCGGTTGAGATAAACGTTTATCCCAACCCTGCACGCGATGAGTTTAAAGTTGAATCAAGCGAAATGATCAAACAGATCAGGCTGATAAGCATCAGCGGTCAAGTGATCATGAATGTTGATGTCGGTACGTTAAACCACAAGCTTAACGTAAGCAACCTGCGCTCAGGAGTTTACTTTATGGAAATCCATACCGCTGAAGACGTCGTGACCAAACGCGTTCAAATATCACACTAAACAGGAAAAACACCGGATAATTCAAAAACATCCGGATTTTTCCTTATTTCACAAACTAACAGAAAAAGGGGGAAAGCTTTGTCGCTTTCCCCTTTTTTTTTGTTCATTATCTTTTTGTGAAAGCAAAAAAAAATGCAAACTATTATTAAAAAATTAATAAATTTTTATAATATAAATTATTAACTTAGCTTGCCAATTTAACATTTGAGGCAAAATGTCAAAACAACCATTCCTGCCCAACCGGGCTAAAACGTCTATAAACATGACCGGTTTGCAATTTATGTTCAACTTCAATTTATAAACCGCTAAATAACTATGAATCATGAAAAAAGTCTGTTTACTATTTGTTTTTTGTTTTATTTCTGTTTCTGCAGGTCTTTTTGCACAGCCTGAATCTGATCTTATTCAATCCGGTGGGCAATCAGACCTGGAATACTATGAAGAAAAAGGCATAGATATTTTTTCTTCGCAAAAAAACCAGTTTGCCGTTAAAAGAATCGAACGGTACGACGGGGATATTCCTGAGCTTGGTGTTTTTCTGATACCTAACAGCGCCGATGAGCATGTGATGGCTTTTGATCCCTATAGCGGGGAATTGATAGATCTGTTTTTCTTTCCCGGCCAACCTGCTGATCTTACCACCCCGATACACGTTTTATGGAATTTTGATCAAACCGGTTTCCTTGTTTCTGACCAATCTTTGAGTATGGTTCAGCAATTCGACACCGATGGATTATTCGAAAAAACATTTGCCCCTGTCGGAGGTCAGAATTACAGCATTATGAGAAACATCCGCGGTATGTGCATGAAAGAAAACGGCAATTTGCTGGTAACAGTATTCATGGATGATAATGCTCATTCAATTATAATGTTTGATACCGATGGTGATTATTTAGGAAGATTTATTGAAGCAGGGGCAGGAGGCCTTAATGGTCCGTGGGGAATTATTTACCGCCCCGAATATGACGATTATCTTGTCAGTGCCAGCGGCTCAAGCGGTATACACCGCTATGATTCAAACGGAGAATTTATCGAAATGTTTGTTACAGGAATTAACTTTCCCCAGCAAATGCAATTGCTTAACAACGGTAATGTTCTGGTAACAAATTTTTCTCCGGCAGCAGATTCGGGTGTTTATGAATATGACAGTGAAGGCAGCCTGGTGGGCTATTATGATGTTGTTACCGGGTTGAGGGGAGTACAGGAGCTTTACAACGGCAATTTAATGGTTACCAATAGTTCGGGTGTTCATATAATCAACCGTAATAATGAACTGGTGGGTACCGTTATCAGTGGTCAAGCCCGTCATATCAGCTTAATAACGCCATCAGGCATAGATTTTTATGCGCTGAACCTTGAAGTAAAGCCTGAAGGTACCGGCACAGTAACCGGTACAGGATATTATCCTGAAAATTACATGGCTGCTGTCACCGCTACACCGGAAATCTATTACCAATTTGAAAACTGGACCGATGATGACGGTAATATAGTCAGTGAAGAGCCAAATTTCGAATATCCCATGCCTGCAAAAGATATTACTTTGACAGCAAACTTTTTCGAACCACCCACTTACATGCTTACCCTTAATGCTGAACCCGAAGATGGTGGTACCGTAGAGGGAGAAGGTGAATACATGGAAGGAGAAGAAGTAGATATTTCGGCAATTGCTCATGAAGGCTGGGGGTTTATTGAATGGTCAGGCGACATAGAACATGTTGATGACCCGGGATCAGCTACGCCAACTGTTACTATGCCGGCTAAAGATATAGAGCTTACTGCCAACTTTGAAATGTTGTATTATCAGCTAACCCTTGAAGCAAATCCTTATGAAGGCGGTAGCGTACATGGCGGCGGCGAATTTAATATGGGTGAAATGGTGGATATTTCAGCCGATCCCAACGAAGGATGGCTGTTTGTCGAATGGACAGGCGATACACAGCATGCAGCCGACCCGCAAGAGGCTGAAACAACGGTTACCATGCCCGCTGAAGATATCACACTGACGGCAAACTTCGAAGAAATACCTCCCGAACTGTTCATGCTTAACCTTTCGGCTGAACCCCCGGAAGGAGGCAACGTACACGGCGATGGTGAATACGAGGAAGGTGAAACAGTGGATATTTCAGCCGATCCCATCGAAGGATGGCTGTTTATCGAATGGACAGGCGATACACAGCATGCAGCTGAG
>PWJZ01000089.1 GCA_003559855.1 Bacteroidales bacterium | reverse complement strand
TGGCAGGCAATGGCCCGATTATGTTTTTGAAGAAGAATATAATTTAATGTCATTAAATGATTTGAATAATTATATTAAAACAAACAAGCATTTGCCCGGTGTCCCCACTGGAGCAGAAGTAGCAGAAGATGGAATTGACCTGGGAGAAATGAACACAATACTGCTGAAAAAAGTCGAAGAGCTTACCCTCTACATTATAGAGCAAAACAAAAGAATAGAAAAGCTGGAAAAAATGGCAAGGGAATAGAGCATAAGGTTTTATAACTTAACAAAAGAAAATATTATGAAAAAAATTATATTTATTTTATTGCTTTTAGCCGTTAACATTTTTTGTTTCGGTAGGGAGCCGGTAAGTTTTATCACTAATGAAAATTATTTTTACGACCCCGAAAAATATGTTTCATTGATAGACCCTGAAATAGTCAATACCGGTGTTTTAATTGACAAAGTATTAACCGACCAAAAAATATTGAATATTAACGGTTACGACAAAGTTAAAACGATCTATTCGGGCGACTGGTACAACATATACAATGCTTTAAAAAAAGCAAGTTATGATAAAACCGGTTTTATGGATACTGATTTGATAGAAAGAATAAGGAAAAATTATTATCATCCCGATTTAATCAGACCTATCAGTATTATAGATTTTGAATTTAACAGGATAAAAGAAGAGTATTTGCACAATGGAGTCTTTATCGAAACCGATTCCATATTAATTGTTAATGATGCGGACACTTCCGCTTTTACAACACACAGAGCGATTGCTGCAAGCTGTTTGACCTATAATGTATTTGGAGATGATATTAAATTTATTTTACCCGAAAACCTCTTTTTTACGAATATAACCGGTGAAGAATTAAAATCCATAGAAATTGATTTTGGTAACGGTCAAGGATACAGACATGTTGAATTCGATGAAATTATTACCGTTTCTTATCCAACTGTAAGTGACTATTTTGAGGTAAAAATAAGAATTACGCATCAAGATATCAACACTGAAGAAGAAAATATATATTATTCGCATTTTTATTTTTTTAAAATGAGAGGTGATTATCCCCCTCATTACCATAATAAAAATAACAGCTATTTTCCTTCCGAATATGATACACCGGATAAAGAAAGAGGCATAGAGTATCATATCCTTTTTAACGAAAATAATGAAAGCGGAAAGCTCAGAAGACCATTTATAGTATGCGATGGTTTTGACCCTGGCAACATGCGTACTTATTATGAAACCTCATATAAGCATACACCTCCGGAAAAAAACAATGACAAAAGGGGATTATATGCGAGGTTTAATGGCGACCAGTCACATTGGGAAACAGAATTATCGGCTAATTTGATACCTGCTTTGCAATCGTATGGATATGATATTGTAATTTTAGATTTTCATTGGGGTGCAGGACCTATTCAGAAAAATGCCGCTACTTTGCGGGATTTTATAAATCAGATTATTAACTCCGAATACAGGGATAACAAAACGGAAGAAATTATTTTTGTCGGTCCAAGCATGGGCGGTTTGATATCACGATGGGCTTTTAGAACAATGGCGCAAAACAATGAGGAACACTATGTTAAAACATGGATTTCGTTCGACTCACCTCAAAAAGGAGCGTATATTCCAATTGGACTGCAATGGTTTTTAAAACATTTTGAAGAAGATCATCAAGCTGCCGAAGATGGAATAACCCAATTAAATACATATGCCGCACGTCAAATGTTATTATACCATTATACTAATCCGACAAAAGATATAAAATGCAGCGACCCTTTTGAGCCGGGCCCGTATTACAAAGAAGGGGCCGGATTAGAAAATTTTTCTGAATTCTATGCACAACTGGAAGATTTGGATTATCCACTTTTTTCAAAGAACTATGCTATTTCGTCAGGAGGTAAAGATAAACTATATAGCGGTTATCCAGACGGTCATAAACAAATAATTGATTTTGAAACTGATTATTGGATTCCTGGTATAACGCCAGAGGCAAAAGCTTGGGGGTCCAGATCAAGTACTTGGGCAACAAAAATTTATGAAGGCAAAAGAATATTTACAGAAAGAAGAAAGCATATAAAAGGTAAATTACACGCAAATGGTGCGAGTCAAAATACACTTGCCTACGATAATGCACCGGGCGGATATAACACGGCTTTATATAGTATAAATTTTTCAGATGATAATAATATAAGCTTAAATGATAATATAACATGGTATACCAAGGCAACCTTTATGGTAACTTCATCCGCTTTTGGAATAGATATAGACTGGTTCACTTTAAATAACACCCATGAAGATTATACCAATCGCAATGATCTGACAAGCGGTAAAATAAGAACACCATTTGATGAAATACATGGTATGGAAAATAATGAAGAGCATTGCAATATAAGCAAAGCTACACGTGATTATGTTATACATGAGTTTAAAGAGGATTTTAAGAACACCATACGTCCGAGAGAAAGGCTCACTTATGAAGAAGATCCTGTTCATCAAACCATCAATCAAACAGTAAGCGGCGAGGTTGCTTATATGGCAAAAGAAACCATTGCTTTTGGCGGTGATAATAATGACAATACTTTCACTGTTAAAGCCGGTGCTGATGTGAATATACGTGCCGGCGAACAAATAACATTTTTGCCCGGATTTTCTGCAGAAAAAGGAGCCACACTCCATGCAAGTATTGACCCGGATATTGATTACGGCTCAATTATGAGAAAAACACCGCCTGAAACACCACTTGTTTACAATACAATAAACCCATACCGTGGCATAGTTCATGATTATTCTTCAAATGAAGAAACCGGAAGAGATCATGCAATTATGCAAGAACCTGTTGAATCACAAGAGGATTTTTCATTAGCTTTATTCCCAAATCCGGCTTTAAACAAAATAAATGTTGAAGTAACGGGTATAACAGAAGGTTATGCAAGCATTAAAGTATATAACTCTATGGGTTATATTGTATATCAATCACGTATTTACAGCGATGGAATTTACACCATAGATATTTCAGGTTTTGAACAGGGTATATATTATTTAAAGGCAATATATGATTCTGATGTTATCAGCAGTAAATTTGTGAAGTTATGATGAAAAATTGCAATAATTTGATTCTGGCAGTACTTGTATTTGTTTATATGCTGCTGCTGTCATCTGTTTGTATAGCCCAACCGGAAGAAAACGATACCATTTATATTGACACGGAAAAAGATGTACAAAACAATTTTGAAAATAAAACATTACGAAAAAACAGCATTTATTTTGAATTGTTTGGAAATGGTGGAGCCTATAGTATAGGCTATGATAGGATGTTTTGGGAGGAAAATAATTTCAAACTCTCAATAGCATCGGGGATTACATTTTATAATGATTACTTTATCGTTTCTCCACAAAGCAACCTGCTGATTGGTAAAAAAAACCATTTTGAGTTGGGATTAGGTTA
>PWJZ01000041.1 GCA_003559855.1 Bacteroidales bacterium | reverse complement strand
TTTTGCGAAAAAAGCCTTACATCCAATAAAGGCTGCAGTGTAAAATGAACACGGTCAACATAAATCTCATTGGCATCCCACGCAAGGCTAGTTATCTGCTCAGCAATAAGATCCTGATCAACATCTTTTTCAACCTTCAGGTAATAAAACATACCCGCATTGGCCCAGTCATTTAACGCTGATGGGTTGATGCTTTCCATACTTTGCAAATGTGCAAGCATAGAAAAATCTATATGAGAATGTCCGGGTAAGTCTTTAATTATACCTCTTACAACATATGAATACTCATTGAAAATTATAACTGTTTTCCCCATTGGATCTTCATCTCCAAAATATTTTTCCACTGCTGACTGTGTCATTACCAGTGAGTGGGCATCATATAATGCTGTTTGCGGATCTCCTTCGATGAACTCAAATGTAAGTATGTCAAATATTTCAGGATCTGCCAATGCAAAATCAAACTCGGTAAAAGGCTCGTCATTGACAGTTATTACGCATTCCCTGAATGGCTGAATCCTGGCCATGCTATTGACTCCGGGCACACGGCCATCTAAATAATTATACATGATACCCGGCTGAACTGCAGCCAAACCACCCGATTGCGGGTAATGCTGCAACAGCCGGTAAACCTGTGGTGCATGATCGTTATGACGGTCATAACTCAACTCGTCGTATATATACAAAAATATAAGCAGACAAGTAGCTAAACCTACACTTAAACCGGCTAAATTGATAAGAGAATGGGCATCTCCTTTCCCAATTTTTCTAAAAAACCCCTTTAATATTTTTAAAAACATGATTTTATTTATTTAAATTTTTTATAATTATTATCAAACATTAGCCCAAACTATGCTATCGCCTCATTTACTACATATTACAACATCTCGGTTTCCAAACAAATGTTCATGATTGGACATAGCTGTCCGCCAGCGAACATAACTATTAAAATCTTTAGAAACAGTCTTCGGTCGGCAGTCGGCAGTAGTCAACTAATAACGAATTTCTAAAAATATTTTAAAAAAACAACAATAATGGTATAAAATTTGATAACATAATATGCATAGGTAAATATTTTAAAAATTAATTAATCCTCATATTAACCAAAACTACCATCATGAAGCTAAAACTTATACTACCGCTGGTTTTATTCCAATTATTAACTTCCGTTTCCGGACAAATAAGTTCTACCTTTTCAACTTTGGAAAATAATTTGATTAAACCTTATCAGGAATATTTTTCCTCTCCCCGGGAACATGTTTATATACATTTTAATAAATCGTCTTATGTTCCGGGCGATAATATATGGTTTAAATGCTACGTCATTGACCCTAAAACTAAACTTCTCAGCTTAATAACCA
The DNA here is from genome assembly GCA_003559855.1 of Bacteroidales bacterium. GTDB lineage: Bacteria > Bacteroidota > Bacteroidia > Bacteroidales > UBA7960 > PUKZ01. The sequence continues at coordinate 2,154 of PWJZ01000041.1, read as the reverse complement.
AAAACCTTATTGTTGAATTATACTGCCCTGAAGGAAAACTGATTGAACAAAGAATTCTACACGTTAATAATGGTGTAGCTGACAATGCATTCTCCCTTGATTTGGAAAGCGCCGGTGGGAAATATACATTCAGGGCTTATACCAATTGGATGAAGAACTTTGGTGATTTGAAAGATTTTACCACATATCTGACTGTGCTAGGAGAGCAACAACATGAGATATTAACAGGAGAAATCGATTTTGATGTACAGTTTCTTCCTGAAAGCGGTACACTTTTGGAAGGACTTTCAAATAAGGTAGCTATCAAAGCACTTGACCCAAAAGATACGGGAGTCATGCTTTATGGCGATATAATTGACGATAATGAAAAACATATCAAATCATTCGAATTAAATGATATGGGAATGGGTAGTATCACGTTGGATATTGTGCCGGGAACAAAACTGAAATCCAGAATAAACCTGCCTGATGGCAGAACAGTAACCTATCCCCTGCCCGAGCCTGCTAAAAAGGGTATTATTGCAAAAGTAGATCCATTAAGTGAAGACAGGATTTCCGTAAGCGTTTTAACCAATAAAGAAACCTTATCAGAAGATCAAATGTTCTTTTTGATCTTACACAACAACGGCCAATTATCACAGTCAGCCATTGCCAGGTTGGGCACGGGCAGAACCAGCCGTACATTCAGATTTGATAAATCGGAATTGGATCCAGGAATAAATTGCCTTACTGTTTTTAATGAAAATCTTGAGCCGGTTGCTGAACGTCTTTTTTACGTTTCAAACCAGAAAATTAAAGGGAAAGTACACACTGAAACAAATATAAATCAAGACACAGTTACCTTGGAAATAAATACATTAAATAGTAATGAACACCCCGTTGCTACATATCTGAGTATATCTGTTTTGCCGGGAGGAACTATCTCCAACGATTTCACAAGCAGTTTATTAGCTGATGTTTTGCTTAATTCAGGTGTACAAGGAAACATAGAAAACCCACAATATTATTTTGAAAAACATAATAATGAACGATTGACAGCCCTGGACAACCTTTTACTTACCCAGGGATGGCGAAAATATGATTGGACAGAGATACTGGATCCTGAACCCATAGAACTGAAATATGAGTTTGAAAAAGGATATACTATCAAAGGTGAAGTGAAAAATTGGCTAAGCGGAAAGCATGATATTCATAGCTGGGTTTCACTATATTCTTTCGAAAATCAATTCTTTGATACTGCCGAAACAGATAGTTTGGGAAATTTTGCTTTTACTGAGCTTTTTTTACCTGACTCAGCAAATGTCTTTATTACAGTTGTAAATAAAAGAGACAAGGGTTGGAACAGGGAAGTATCTTCTTATGTGCTTCCGGAATATAAAGCAGATTCATTTATTGATAAACCGGAAAGGTATAAAAGGCTTCATTTTACGGAATTGGATACTTTATCAACATTGCCATATTTACACGAAGATGTTATACAACTTGATGAAGTTGTTATAACAGTAAAAAGACCAACGTATTTCAATCCAGATTTATTTAGTGGAAGAGGTGGTTCAATAATAGATGAAGATAACTATTATAGACATCCTAATATACAATCTCTATTATTTAGAAAAGGGGTTAGGTATACTCAATACTCTGGTGGTTATATTTTTGATTTCGGAAAAGATAGTCAAACTTTTAATCCGGGTATATATATTGATGGTCGACAATCAAGTCCCACAGATTTGTTAAACTTATGTGTACAAACTATTTATCAGATAAACGTAGGCGAAGGTTATATTTCAGTCATAACCCGACATCGTGTGGGCTTACCCAATCTTTTTGCTGACGAAGTAACCAAATTCAATGTGAACCAGTTGATTGTAAACGGCTATTCCAATCCTGTTGCCTACTTCACCCCAAAATATAAAGTATCACCTAATGATCCGGACTTTATAAAATATGCAACAGTATATTGGCAGCCTGATATCATAACTGATGTTGATGGCGAAGCGACAGTAAAATTTACGGTTCCGCCGGAACTTGATTCTATTGAACTACGGCTTGAAGGTATAACAAATGATGGTACTATCTTTTTGGAGAACAAAGAGATAGAGTTGGAGTTATCTTCTACTTATTCATTCCCCCGCAAACAGTGATAACCTGTCCTGT
>PWJZ01000082.1 GCA_003559855.1 Bacteroidales bacterium | reverse complement strand
TTACAAAATCAATTCATTAAATACTTTTACGTTTTACATAACTATGTGGTATTGAATAATTCAACAAAATCGCAACTGATTGATTTTACTGATGGTTATATAGAATCATTTCCTTCCGAAAAAAACAGGATTAAAGAAATTTTCAAAGATGCTCTTGGCATGGAGTATTCACGCGAATTGCCACCTCCGCTTTGGCTGTTAATAAAAGATCATTCTCACAGGGTATTAGTATTTGATCTGTTTGATGTTATTACAGTACCGATCTATACATTTGATTTAAATGCTGCTGAAATTGAGCATTTGCTGACTATTGAAGGAATAACAAGAAATGATGCCGAAAAGATCATTAGCTACAGAAACGAAAACGCGTTTTTCACCGGTTTGGAGCAACTGAAAAATATACCAAACATCACATCGGAGGTAATTGATAAAATTTCCTCAGCGGAATTTGATCAGGATTATTATGATAAGGTTTATCAGGATTTTGAGCTCGAACTTAATATTAGCAAATTAATCTTAAAACCTTTGCAATACCTTTTTTATCGTGCTTCATTTTATTATTTAATCATTTTTGGAATAGTATATTTTTTTATAATAAAAAGAGTGAACCCGACGGTAAAAGAGTCTGTAATTCTGTTTGTAAAATATTTCTTTTTTTGGATGTTGTTCCTATTTGTCGGTTTGATATGCGTTTTATTATTCAACCAGGCATACCTTTATATTATGATCTTTTCAATGTTAATGGCTCTTCTGGCACTATTTATATATCGAAAAAGAAAAGAAAAAAGGCTAAGAACACTCGTCTTTATTGGAGTGATGAGTATAGCAATTATAGCTTCGGTAATATAAAGATAAAACTGATTAATGATCAAAACAGCAGAGTAAAAATTATATTGAACATAAAATTAAATACAAGAGCGCGATTACATTGCCTATGCTCCTGATACGGAAATAGAAGAAATGCTGAGATGGATATGGAGAGGGCTTTAAAAAGCAATAAATTAAACATCTCCCGATTGCAAATAGACTCGGCAGGATTCATTGTATCATAAACACATATTAAAATATCAGCTATATGGAAAAAACAGATATTAAGTCAAAACTCGCACCATGCGGTTTACTATGTGAAAAATGTTTCGCTTACAAGTATGGCCAAGTTATTAAGTTAAGCAAGGAAATGATTAAAAACCTTGGTAATTTTGATAATTACGCAAAACGGTTTGTTCGGCTTGTAGATAATCCTGTTTTCAAAAAATATCCTGATTTCAAGGAGGTTTTACACTATTTTGCATCAAACTCTTGCAGAGAGGTTGCCGTGCAGAAGATTGTCAGCTAAATAAAGAATGCCGCGGTAAGTTCTGCTATATTGAAAAAAAAGTTGACTTTTGCTTTGAATGTGAAAATTTCCCATGCAACAATACAGGATTTGATGATGATCTTTTAGCCAGATGGAAAGCTATCAATATCCGGATGAGTGAGATAGGCGTTGAACAATACTATAATGAGATAAAGAGAAAGCCAAGATATGTATGATTGCCTAAACCATGAACAGGGTAACCTGGTGTACAGTTTAGGCCCTAATATGCATCCATAATATTATATTCAATTACAAGTGATGAATTTTTCATAATTTCTCACAATACAGCTGTAGTTTTGTAAAATTTCAATCAATTGTTTACGTGTAAATTGTAAATATTTTATAAATTGCAATCAAATTATAAAAATAAATAATCTATAATAAATTACTAATGTCCGATTAAAATTAAAATATAGCCACTAAGACTCAAAGACGCCAAGAAACACAAAGTTTATAGTATTGATTATCTGGTTCTTAGTGCGTCTTAGTGTCTTAGAGTTGGTGGCATAAAAAAATATAAATGTGACCATCTGAACCGTCAATTTTAATGAGAATGTTATCAATATTGATATTCATGAGTTTCAAAAGATCTTAATCGGACAGTAGTGATAATAAATATAAACTCAATGTGATTTGCATGCTAAAGAGTGTAATTGGGTTTGCGGATACGTTATGGCCAAGCTTATGAAAAACAAAATATTATATAATTAACATAAAATACTTTGATATTTGCGAAAAAGTTTCTATATTTGGAAACATATTGATTTTGACAGACGAATATGGGAAAAACCATTGAAGTAATATTCCTGAAACAAGCTGAAGAATTTACAAACTCTATTGAAGATAAACCAAAGAAGAAACTATTTCAGGCTATCCGTAAGACCAAAGAACGATTATTCGGACAATGGTTTACAAAACTGAAAAGTAGCGACGGAATATTTGAATTTAGAGTTGATGACAGCGGAAAGTTTTATCGGCTCTTTGCATTCTGGGACACGGAAGAATATGACGAAACCCTGGTTGTGGCTACTCACGGACTGATAAAAAAGACCAACAAGACACCACCAGCGCAAATACGGAAAGCAGAACAGATAAAATGGAAATACTTCGAAGAAAAGAAAGAAGATAAAAAGAACAAATCAAAGTAATGAGCTATGAAAACGAGAAAATATAAAACCATAGGTGAACTTGAAGATAAGTATTTCGGAGAGCGTGGCACCCCCGAGAGAGAACAATATGAATTTGAACTCAGCATGGAGATACTTGGGGAAAAACTCAGACAAATACGGAAAGAAAAAAACATGACCCAGGAAGAACTTGGGAAATTAATAGGAGTTCAAAAAGCACAAATTTCGAAAATGGAAAACGGAGCAAGCAGTGCGACAGTTTCTACCATCTTGAAAGTTTTTAAAGCATTGAAAGCAAAAGTGAAATTCCAGATCGAAATAGAAGACGGAAATCAATTAGCCGTTTCTTGACAACGTAAGACAATGGAAGCCAGGCCATAACAATAATCATATTAGGGCTTATGACAAATTCCTGCAATAAAAGCTATGAGACTAATCTTTCTAAGACAACAATTTCTCAAATTGAGGAAGAAGTAAAAAAATCAGCTTATAATCATTTAAACTCAAAGAGTGCCGAATCAGCATTAGGTTACTATGCAAAAGATGCTACTATTATTATCAATGGCATCCAGTATACTTCATTCGAATCATTTGCTTCAATGATAAAAGAATTTTACGGCACCATGAGTGAAATTAAACTCGCAACCTATGATGATATTCTAATCAATGTGATAACTGATAAAGTTGTACTTTTTAATGCCAGGTTTCAATGGAGTTCAATTGATATTAACGGAATAAGAATTGATTTAGAAGGAACAAACTCTGTCTTGTTTGAGTACAAAGATGGCCAGTGGAAAATAGTGTTTCGTCATGAATCTTTTAATTCAACAGATAGCTAATTAGCCGGCAAATATACTGGGACAAGCGTCCATCACCCAATCCGGGTTCTGCCCCACCAGCAAGCTTCTGATTTGTAACCCCTTAAGTAAAAGTTTGTTTTATTTTTCTAATAAAAGATGTAACATTATCAATGTTCATCCGTCTTAATATTTGTTTATTATTCTTCAAACATCATCAATAAACTAATTATTAACCGGAAATA